>CAYWOK010000128.1:0-2528 GCA_964459895.1 uncultured Candidatus Izemoplasmatales bacterium | reverse complement strand
TCAGTTTTCTCACGCTTGGGTTGACTTTTCCGGAATAATCGGTGTTGACGGCATTGATTGGTATGAAAATTCTCGAATCGCCACCAAGGCGAATAGAAGATGGTGCATTGACCATCGCAATCAATATCCGTCCTTAGGAGAATTGACTTGGGGCCTTACTGCCTGTCTGACACCAATTGGATACAGAAACCAATGCATTGATCCCAACGATTTGAAGAAAGATGAAGAACATGTCTTTGGCGTCATTCCACCAAGTGGAGTCGCTGGATCGCTACCATTTCTTCCTGGTGCTACAAAAAAATCCCTTAATTATATCTATGAGACATATCCTGACACATTTCAAAAATATGGGTTTACTGACGGCTTCATGATAAAAAATAATAAACAATTATGGATCAGTCCCGACTATATTGGCATCAATAAGGGTATCACTCTCTTGATGATTGATAACTATCTTCATCAGACGACCTGGAAGTATTTCATGAGCCACCCAATTATCATATCCGCGATAGACAAACTGAGCTTCAGAAAGAAGTGAGTATATGGCAACCATTAAAGATGTAGCGAAAGCTGCCAGTTGTTCAATATCAACAGTATCCTATGCCATGAACAACGACACCAGGATCCCTGAGAGAACTGCGAACAGGATCAAAGACATCGCCCACGAAATTGGGTATTTTCCTCTAGCCGCAGCGAGAAGACTCAAAAAGAAGAACACAGATACAGTTCTGATAGCGATTTCTGATTTTGGTGGCCCGGTATACCATGAACTCTTGAACGGAATCCAGTTTCAACTAGCCAAATACAACTATACGATGATTGTTTCAACAGGAGTTTCCTCGGAAAATCTGTTGCGAGAAAGATCAGCTGATGGAGCTGTGATCACCGATATTCACATCAGCGATGATTTTTTGTTGCGACTCGCAAGAAATTTTACCCCAATCATCGTTTTGGACAGAAGTCTAAGTGCAGAGAATATCTACAACATGACAATCAACAATCATGATGTCATGAAAAGTTTCGTATCGTTAATGATTGAAAAAGGATATCAGAAGTTTGCCTATGTCCATGGCGTGAAAAACACATATGATAACCTGACAAGATATTCTGGCTTTCTTAAAGCCTTGGAAACAAAAAATATAGCGGTCTTCAAAGAATATTTAGGAGATTTCACAGAAAACACCGGCCGGCTCATCGCCGAAAGCATCATGAATAATAAAGACGAATTTCCAGATATCTATGTGTGCGCAAATGATGAAACTGCAATTGGCATGATGGAATCATTCCAGGCAAAAGGTTTCAAGATTCCTGATGATTTCGGTGTATCCGGCTTTGATGACATTTTGCTTGCTGCATATTTCAATCCGCGGATATCCACGATTAAAATCAATCACTTTGCCTGGGGAAAGTCGATTGCCGACACCTTGGTCAGATTAATGCAACAAAAAATAGTTCATATTGAAAAACAACAGGGAGTAATCGTACTTCGCGAATCATTTTAAAATAGTCAGATTATTCTGATTATTTTTTCTTTATATTTATGAAAACGCTTGTATGACAAAAAACGTTGTGATATAATGTAAATATAAAAATCATAGAAACGTTTCGATAAAAGGGGATGGCTCGCATGTTCAAGAACAAATACGGCTTTTTTTCTGAGGATGGAAGCGAGTATATCATCACCAATCCGCAAACTCCAAAGCCGTGGATCAATGTTGTCTCGAATGGCGATTATTCTTTCATGGTATCGCAAACTGGTGGAGGCTGTTCCTGGCGCGGCAATTCTGGGCAAAACCGACTGACAAGACTGTATCAGGATCTGATCAAAGACAATTTTGGCAAATACTTTTATTTGCGAAATATAAAGACCAATAATTTTTGGTCGCTTTCGTTTCAGCCCGTTCAAGCAACCTATCAAGAATTTGAAGTCAGGCACGGCATCGGATATTCTATTTTTACTTACAAAGTAGAAGATGTTAAGTCAATAATGAAAATGTTCGTTGTTCCTGGAAAACCTTTGGAAATCATCGAAGTAACCATCGAAAACCAGGGAAGCGAATTTAAGGAATTGGATATTACATCCTATTTTGAATGGGAAGCAAGCGTTCATCCTGATGAACACAGGGAGTTTCACAAGTTGTTCATGGACACGGTTTTTGATGATAAGCTAAATGCGATCAAGTTGAAGAAGTACCAATGGAATTTTGGCGACAAAAATGGACTCGGCAACAATGTAGACTGGGACTTTGTCGGTTTTCACGCTGTATCAATCCCGGTAAAATCCTTTGATACTGACAAGGAGTCGTTTTTGGGAATGTATGGCTGTGAAAAATCTCCAAAGGCGATGAAACTTAGACTTTTAGCAGAAAATCAAGGCCGTTTTGGAGATCCGGTAGCATCGCTTCAGAACGGATTCAGTTTGAAACCTGGCGAAAAAATCACACTTGTCTACACAATCGGCGCTGCATCGATTGGCAAAAATGAGATTCCAAATATTATCCAAACCTATGAAGATCCGGATGAATTTA
>CAYWOK010000127.1:0-2579 GCA_964459895.1 uncultured Candidatus Izemoplasmatales bacterium | reverse complement strand
GCGGTAAAGTCCGCGAGCTTAGGCACGATTAGGTGTAATTCCTAAACCGACAGTATAGTCTGGATGAAAGAAGTCATGGTTTGTTTACTTTGGCCCGATTTGTATCGGGCTTTTTTATTTTGCATGAAGATGGAGGTAGCAATATAAAAATGAATAGAACCAAATATCTCGTTTTGGTAGCGATTTTGGGAACATTGGCGGGAATAATGATGTTACTGGAATTTCCTCTCATTTTCCTAGCACCTGAATTCTATAAACTCGATTTGAGTGAAGTCGTCGTGATGATCGGTGCATTCTCATTGGGACCTGTCGCAGGAATTGTGATCGAACTTATCAAGGTTATCATTCTCTATTTCGCAAGAGGCACTATGACAGCTGGTGTTGGGGAACTTGCTTCTTTTTTGATCGGCGTATCATTTATTCTGCCAGCAAGTATCATCTATCATCTCCACAAGACCAAGAAAACTGCAATCATCGGGTTGCTTGTCGGAAGTGCTGTAATGGTGATTTCGGCTTCAATATTAAATGTATATGTTTTATTGCCGGCTTACGGTTATGCCTTTGGCATGACGATGGAACAGTTTGTCGCCTTCGGCACGGCAATCAACACCAATGTCAACAGTCTCAAGACGTTTATCTTGCTTTGTGTCGTTCCTTTTAATATAATCAAAGTAACATTGGTGAGTGCGGTGGTCATTTTGATCTATAAGCGGGTTTCCACACTACTCAAAGCAAAGGATGCGTATGATGAAAAATAGATTAATGCTTGTTTTTTTGTTTGTCCTGGTCGGATTTTCTTTTGGCTGTCAGGGGACAACCACTACATTACCTTCAATAATAACCACGACCCCAACTCAGAATTTGACTGATACAACCATTGATTTATACGACTATAGTGATTTTTCTTCTCTTATTCTGGCAGATCCAGAGACTCAATTATCTCAAATTGAAGATGATTACTATTTATATTTTTATGGACCGACGTGCTCTGGTTGCAATACGATCAAGCAGGAAGTACTGTCAATAATCGATAGTTTGACAGGCTCCAAAGTGTATCTTGTTGAAACGCACGTTATAGAAGATATCAATGAAAATATCTCCATCAGCCATACTCCCGCGCTTGTCCATGTTATCAATCACCTAGTTGAGAGTGCATATGAAGGTGCTTCGGATGTGCTGGCAGTATTTCAAATAATGGAATAGAATAAGGTGCTTTGGCACCTTTTTTTTATGAGAAAACGGCATTTGACCACGAATAAATAGCCTTGCGTGATTTTGCATAAAATTAATGCAAAAATATATCGAAATAATGCAAATAGTGAGTAAAGTGGGCTTGCTAATTTAATGCGAAAATGTATAATGAAGGTGGTTATATATATATACAAAAAAATAAGCAAAACCAATTGAATCTTGCCTTGCAAATTTTCGTTTTGGATGGACTTTCTTACAGGCAAGATAAGGATATTATACTCTAAAGAAAAGGAGGAACTATATATGGAAAACAAGAAACCGGCAGTAAAACCAGTACAACAACCAATTCAAAAACCAGTAGCAAAACCAGAAGTAAAGCCAGCTCAAAAACCAGTGCAAAAACCTTTCGGAAAAAAATAGTCAAATAAACCTTGAAGCAATCATATAAAAATGATAGGTTTTGGCCTATTAACATTTCGAAAAGAATTGACAGTGATTCGTCACTGTCAATTCTTTTTTTTGTATTAAGCGAACAATCCCATAAAAAAATCCAACTTTGGGTTGGATTTTGAAGATTATTCGACTAATTTTGCCTGAATCAATGGATTGATCGGAAGTCTTTGGGTTTGATTAATATCGTGAATATGGTATGTGTTCATGGATTTAAGCTGATGGTTTCCGTAATTCCATGACATGATCAACTCACTAAACTTTTTCAGGTTTCCGGACTCGTCAAAAGAAAGCGTGTATGTTTTTTTTTCGCTTACGAATGGGTCAAGGTATGTGAGCTTTGTTCTGTTTACACCTTTTTTGATTTTAAAATCCTTGATATATTCCAACCCGGTCCAGAACAAAATTTCATGCTTGGCTTTTTCAATCGCCAAATGTTCAGTGGTTCTGTCAACAACCGAAGATAAGAGGTAGAGAGAAAGCATTTGGCTGTCATCGATATAGACGTGTTTCTTCTTGCTGACAGAATACATCACAGGATCGGCATCCATGCCGGTTGTAATGTATAGACATGGCTTCGGTTTTTGGAGAAAAACTTTCAAGAACACAAGAACATGAAGGAACGATAATGTTCCCATGATCGTCAGAAATATCATGAAAAATTCCTGATATTCAGATTCACCAAAAGATCTGGAAACATCATTAATATCAATAGGTACCTTGAAAATATATAAACCCAAAAACACCAAAAATATGCAGAAAAAAGTCGGAAAAAGAATCAAAACAGGAAAAAGCAATCCATTGCTTTTTTTTAGAATCGTAGCAGTTTTGATTTTTTGAAAATCAAATCCTAATTCATAAGATGTCATCTTTTTTCACCTCGTATAAAAGTATTATAATATATTTCGCTCTAAAGCGGAAAAAAAATCGTAATTTTA
>CAYWOK010000126.1:0-2644 GCA_964459895.1 uncultured Candidatus Izemoplasmatales bacterium | reverse complement strand
AAACCTGAAAATTTTTCAATTATTTACAGGAATTTACAGAACTTTTTTGTTCTCAAGGGGGTCGGATCTGTGACCCCCCTACCCTTCTGGAAAATAATTGGGAGCAAGGGAGGTGTCGTTCGTCGGCATCGTTGAGATGGGGGCCAGGTTCCCGGTATCGGCGGCTGCGATGGCAGGTGCGATCAGGGAGAGCGCGATGAGAAATATTGTTGCGGCAATTGCGGCTCTCCGGCATCGTAGAGTCCGGATCATTCTTATCAGTACGCGGTTGATTGGGGAGGGGATACGGTTTGTGGTCGGATTGACGGAATCGCGTTCTTCCTGAATGAGGGGGTGGCTGTCCACTATCTGCGTGCCCTGACGGTGTTTAATTTAATAATATTGATTTTTTTTGCATCGATCCTCTTTATTATTTCACTTTCACCTTCCGCAGCATAAAAGACTTTAATATCTCGAAATCAATCGAAATTTCAATGTCATTACAGTGCAAATTATCAACATATGATGGAATAAATACAGTGTTAAAAGAAGTTGAATCTGATATGCCGATTGTAAAATTTGAATCTTTTAAATTACTGAATGGAACTGAAAAAGAATTGGTGAAAGAAGTCGGCGATGGTTCAATAATCACAAGATTTGATAAAACTCCCTTCCCGATAAATGAAAATGATGTGGTATGCCCTCATTTTCTTGAACTTAAATGGGCCAACGGTTGTCATTTTGATTGTGCCTGGTGTTATCTTAACGGGACATTCCGGTTTAGACCTCAAAAAAAGCAACCGTATCTCAAAGATAAAAAGAAAATTGTCGAGCATATTAACGCGTTATTCTATAATTCGAACGGAACAACTGAAGTATTGAATTCCGGTGAGCTTGCGGACTCACTTGTTTTTGAAGGTACCAATTTCTCTTTAACGAAAGATATTCTTCCTTTATTCAAAAAATTTTCAAAACACAAACTCCTGATCCTAACAAAAGCCGCTAATGGAAATGGAATTCTTAAATCAGATTCCCAACACGTTGTCATAACGTCGTTTAGTTTGAACGCATATCCGGTTTCGGAACGTTGGGAACACAAGGCACCGCATCCAAAAGATAGAATCAAGGCAGCTAGACGGCTCTTCGATGCGGGATACTCTGTTCGATTACGCATCGATCCGATGGTTCCTATCGAAGATTGGAGAGAGAGTTATCTTGAATTGATCGATGAGATTTTTTCTTCGTTTGTTCCTGAAAGAATTACTATCGGTTCATTAAGGGGACTTCAAAGTACTATCAATAATTCAACTGATAAAAGTTGGATACCGTATCTTGATGATGCCTCCAATTGGGGGAAAAAAATCACATTTAATAAACGATATGAGATGTATCAAACACTAATAGAATATCTGGATAATAAATATGATTTTTCAGATATCGCATTATGCAAAGAAACTATCGAAATGTGGGAGAAACTGGGTCTTGATTACAAGAAGATAAAATGTAACTGCATACTCTAGATCATTTAATGAGTTGATATATGGTACAAAAGGGAAAGATAAAAACCGATGAAGATTTTTTTGAAGAACGCTTGAGTTCAATATTGAAGTGGGGGCAAACCCTTAAAGAAATCGATCCTACATGTACCGATCAGTATAACGATCATTCCATTTTGAAATTGATTTGTATCAATTATTGGCTAGGGATCTTTTTACCAATATGTGAACAAAAACTTCGCCGAAAATGGAAATACAAAATTGCCTATATTGATACTATGGCAGGATCTGGAGTGACCTCGTCAAAGCGTGAAAATGATTGTTTTTGTGGTAGCTGCCCTGGTACGATAATATCATCTGAATATATGGAAATTCCATTTGATCTCATTATCGGAGTTGAGATTGATTCAAGAAAAGCAACGATATTAGAGAGAAGATTAAAAACAATCATCACTCCCGAGAAAGTAATAGTATTGAATAATGATATAAATGCAGTTGCCTCTCAAATTGCGGCCAATTTACAAAAGGAATATACCGTCTCATATATTGTAATAGATCCGCAAGCGCTCCAAGGAATGACCTGGAGCGCTTTGAGACCATTACTCTCCTGCAAAGGTGATGCCATGGTTACTTGGTTCGAGAATGAGGCGTGGAGGGTAAGATCAGCCGCCGTTTCTGAAAGTGGCCATGCAGCCGCTCAAGCAGATACTTCTCGGATGACTGAGTTATTAGGAGAAGGGTGGCAATATGCAAAATCACCGGAGGAATTAACTCAATTATTCATCAATCGAGTTCTTTCTGAATGTGATAAGCAGGCATTTGCCAAGGTTCGAATCCCTCGTCAACCATCGGGATATTATTGGATGATTTTATTTGGCGGTAAATTTGAAAATGCTCAAAAATTAGTAGATGAATGGGAAATTAATGTGAGAAAAAGAATTGAGTCGTCAACAGGTAAAGAACTCACTACATTACTCGATATTAAAACCGGGAGACAAAAGACCTTATCTGGATTTTGATTTTCAAGAACATTTTACTTATCAACGAATACCGCAAAAACTCATAATTTTTTCGCATCGACCACAGAGCATTTATCTTCAGATATCCTTCAAAAGATAATCACAATGTCACTGGATTTCTGCACGCGGACAACGAGGAAACTCCGACGG
>CAYWOK010000125.1:0-2655 GCA_964459895.1 uncultured Candidatus Izemoplasmatales bacterium | reverse complement strand
CTTTTTTTTGTGTTTTTTTATTTATTTATCTCTTGACATCGTTACCGGTTGCTTTTCCATGTTTGCTCTAGGGTGAGCGCCTTCATAGGCAGATTGAAGATGCCTTTTACTGATATGTGTATAGTTTTCCGTGGTCATGATGTCTTCGTGTCCCAACAGTTCCTGGACAGCCCTCAAGTCGGCACCATTTTCCAGAAGATGGGTCGCAAACGAATGTCTCAGGGTATGCGGTGAGATTGGTTTCTCGATCCCTGCTTTGATAGCCAAAGTCTGGATCAGTTTGTAAAATCCGACCCGGCTGATCCGGTTGCCTGAATTATTTACAAACACGGCTTCCTTGTCAAGCGGTTTCAGTTTCAGTCTCGCATCACCAAGATAATTCCGCAAAGACATGACTGCTTCTTCCCCCAAGGGAACGATTCTTTCCTTGTTGCCCTTGCCAAGGATTTTGACAAGCGCCATATTCAAATGCAGATCGGCGATGTCCAGTCCGGTTAATTCCGATACTCTAAGTCCGGCTCCATAGGCGAGTTCCACCATCGCCCGGTTTCTCAGTTCCAAAGGCGTATTTTTGCCATTAGTTGCTTCAAGAAGTCGTTCGACTTCCTCAATGTTCAATACAACAGGCAAGGATTTCGGGGTTTTCGGTTTGGGAATCTGGGTGACGAGATTTTCCGTAATCTCATGTTCAAGCAACAGGTATTGATGAAATGTCCTGATTGAAGACAGTTTTCGAGTGATGCTTTTTGGCTGCAATTTTTGTCTTTTCAGCCTGGCAAGGTAGTTTTGAATATGCTCCTTTTTGACTTGTTCCATCAATTTTATATGATAATTTTCATCAAGAAAATCAAGATAATCCGAGATGTCGTTTTCATAGGAAACGATCGTGTTTTTACTCAATCCCTTGGTTACTTTCAAATAATAGGTATATTCCTTCAGTAAAGGTTTTAACATTATATCCTCCTAAAAAAGGCTCGTCATGACATAATTTGCGAGATCCAAGCCGCGCTTTGATAAATAGATGTTGGTTTCTGCGTCGATCAACAAACCGCTAGCCACATGGTTTTTCAGTTCGGGATATGCTTCGAAGACAGATTCTGAAAATCTTTCCTTGAATTTCTGCTTAGCTATGCCTTCGGTCTTTCTAAGTCCCAGCATGATCATTTCTTGTTTGGGATTGAAATCTTCAAAGGTTCCGATTCCAGTTCCGGTACTGTCGACTTGTTCCAAGTATTCTTTCATGGTTTTTTTGTTCACAAACCGCGTTTCATCGATTTGCGAAGCTGAACCCATGCCAACGCCCAAATACTCCTCCAGGTCCCAATAAAGCAGGTTGTGGCGTGATTGTTTGTCAGGGAGGGAGTAATTGCTGATCTCATAACGCAAATAGTGCATATTTTCCAGTGTGTCATCAATAAGTTCTGACATGTTGACTTCATCATCTTCGGAGATTAACTTAAGTTTTCCCAGCTGGTAGTCATGGTAGAATATGGTTTTTTCTTCCAAAATCAACGCATAGTATGAGATGTGTTCCGGATTCAAGGATAGTGCTTCCTTCAGATCGGTTGCGACGTCAATAACAGTTTGTCCAGGCAACCGGTACATCATATCGAAATTAATGTTGGTGATTTTGTGCTTTCTCAAAAGATCCACAGATTTTTTGACATCGGTGGATAGATGTGTCCGCCCAATTGAATGCAACAATTCCTGGTTGAAAGTCTGCACTCCAAGACTGACTCGGTTAATCTGATATTTATGAAAAAGTTGAGCTTTATCTTCGTCTATATCATTGGGATTTGTTTCAATCGTGAATTCTGTGATTCGATCCATGTCGACTATCGAATTAATCGCCTTGAGCAATCTTTCGAGCAAAGCAATCGACAAACAAGAAGGCGTACCGCCTCCGATATAGATGGTTTCCAGATCATTCAAACGATGTGAGTAATGGCTTAATTCAAGTAAAAGATGATCAAGATAAATTGTCTTTAGTTCGTCTTTGGCTACCATTTTGGTAAAATCGCAATAATGACAGATATTCATGCAAAACGGTATGTGTATATATAGTCCCTTAATCATGATATCACCAATATTATGTTAACATAATCCGGTGGTTTTGTAAAATGATATACTTTTTTTGAACTTAAACAACAAAAAAACCATCATTGGATGGTTTTTTATTTATCATCGTCAAGCGACAAAACCGACATGAAAGCGGCTTGAGGTATTTCGACCGATCCAACCGACTTCATCCTTTTCTTGCCCTTTTTTTGTTTTTCCAATAATTTCTTCTTCCGTGAGACATCGCCTCCATAACACTTTGCCAAAACATCTTTTCGCATGGCTTTGATATTCGTCCTTGCGATTACTTTGGATCCGATTGCGGCTTGGACAGGAATTTCAAACAGTTGTCTTGGTATCAGTAATTTCAACTTTTGGCAAATCTTCAAGGCCCTGTCATAGGCAAAGTCCTGATGAACGATTAAGGCGAGAGCATCGACAGGTTCGGAGTTTAACAAAATTTCGATTTTCACGAGGTTGCTTTCCCGATATCCTATCAAAACATAATCCAGAGAAGCATAGCCTTTCGTATTCGATTTCAATCGATTGAAAAAATCAAAGATGATTTCCGAAAGTGGCATTTCATAAATGATCTCG
>CAYWOK010000124.1:0-2665 GCA_964459895.1 uncultured Candidatus Izemoplasmatales bacterium | reverse complement strand
TCAAGCACTAAATCAATAAATTTGGCGATTTCCTTGTTTTTTTTGTAATTGAAAAACCGTGGTGTTTTCCACGGCTATAAGCTGATGTTCAATGAGTCATTGATAATGTTTTGTACTTCTTGAATCAGATTGTTCAATGTATCTACTAATTCGAGGTATTCCTGAATCAATGGATCGCTTTGCATGAGTTCGAGTTTATCGCGCCAAATCTTGCCGTATTCATTTGGTTCTATGGATTGTAGGCTTGTCGATACCCGGACCAAATTCTTTTGAAATATAAGGAAATCAGCATAGTATTTTAGGTAGCGGGGATCACTTTCCAATACATTTTTTATTGTTTGAAGCCGTTTGACCAAGTCCGAATTTTGAAGTTTATCAATAAATTCATCTGGTTTATTCATTGCTGATTTCTCCAAATAATGACCAGGTTTTTGATTTTGTGATCTTGACAGGTACGATTTTCCCGATTAGATCATTGGGGCCAATGAAGTTGACTAGTTTGTTATTTGGTGTGTATCCAGAAAGAACATCGGCTTTCGTTTTTGATTTTCCTTCCACAAGCACATCGACAGTCTTATATAAAAAGCGTTGATTTCCACTGAGATAACCTTCGTTCACAAGATCATTCAGACGATACAATCTAGCTTTTTTTTCACTGTTTGGAACATCATCCTTAAGCTTTGCAGCAGGTGTTCCTTCTCTTTGGGAGTAGATGAAAGTATAGGCGCCTTCGAATCTTGAGTTCCGGACCAAATCCATAGTAGCCTCGAAATCAGCTTCGGTTTCCCCGGGGAAACCAACAATGATGTCTGTTGTTATTGAGATATCAGGAATAGCTTCATAAATCGAATTGATAAGTCCCAGGTAGTTGTCTTTGGAGTATTTTCGGTTCATCGATTTCAGAATTTTGTCTGAACCTGACTGGACGGGTAGGTGGATATATGGCATAAGGTTTTTGCCTGTAGCTAAGACATCGACAAGTTCCTGAGAAAAATCCTTGGGGTGGCTCGTGGTGAACCTAACGCGTTTGATATCCATCTGGCTCAGTTTCTTGAGCAAATTGGGAAATGTGCAGTCTATATCCGGAAGGTCGAGGCCATAAGAATTGACATTTTGGCCTAGCAAAGTTACTTCTTGATAGCCCTCTTCGATCAGTTCTTGAACCTCTTTGATTATCTGTTCCTGTTTTCTAGAGCGTTCTTTTCCTCTTGTATAGGGAACTATGCAATATGTGCAGAATTCGTCGCAACCATACATGATGTTTACCCAAGCTTTATAACGATTCATGCGGACACTTGGAACATTTTCGACAATCTTGCCTTCTTCGGAAAACACTTCAATCACACGTTGTTTGTCGACAATTTTCTTATAAAGATATTCTAGCAATTGATGTAGGTTATGGGTTCCAAAGACGATGTCTACCTGCGGATAAGTTTTCAGTATTTTCTCCACTGTTGCTTCCTCTTGGGACATGCATCCTCCCAGAGCAATGATCAATCCAGGTTTGATTTTCTTGAATTTTTTCAGTCTGCCAATTTCACCATAGACTTTGTTTTCAGCGCTTTCTCTCACAGCACAAGTGTTCACTATAATCAGATCTGCATTTTCTATTTCTTCTGTCGGATTAAATCCAACCATTTCCAGAAGGCCTCTTATTTTCTCGGAATCTGCTTCATTTGCCTGACAGCCATGGGTTTGAATTAGATAGTTTAGCTGTTTTCCCAAACCAAAAAAACGTTCATCAATCTCGAAGTTTTCAATGACAACTTCTCTTGGCGAACGTTTTCTAGCAGCTATGATTGTGGGTTTGTTGATGGATGTTTTCATGACGTTCCTCAGGTTATTCTATTTGCGATAAATCCGTTCGATTTTTTTCTGATCAAGATCAAGGAACAAGGCGTTAAACTGAAGCGGGCCATCTTTTTCGGGATTGGTTCTTTCGGAGACGCCTGTAATAAACTTGCGGATTCCTTGTTTGATTTCTCCACCGATGATACTGAATCTGACACCTGTCATACCGACATCAGAGATGTAGAGCATTCCTTTTGGAAATACAGTTTCGTCAGCCGTAGCAACATGAGTATGTGTGCCAATCAAGGCATCAATCCTGCCATCCAGATAATTGGCCAATGCGTATTTCTCGCTGGTGGCTTCGGCATGAAAATCGACAAGATAGTAATCGGATTTGACTGTTGCCAAAATCTCATCAATTTTTGTGAACGGGTTGTCGATTACATCACGCATGAAGACTCTGCCAAGCAAATTGATGATGGTCAAAGTCTTGTCGTTAAACTTGCAGGTGACATATCCTTTTCCCAAAGTTCCTGGACCGTAATTGGCTGGACGTATGACATATTCAAGATCTAAAACCTCTTTTGCATCTTTGCGGGAAAATGCATGGTTTCCGAGCGTAAACACGTTCACGCCCCTAGCCATGTAATCCTTGTAGATTGCTTCCGTAAGACCATTTCCATTGGCGATATTCTCGCCGTTTACGATAATGAACTGCGGTTTGTATTCCTGCTTGACAGTCTGAAAAAAACTATCAAACGCTTCTCTGCCCCGTTCCATGTAAATGTCTCCAACAAACAGTATTCTCATAATTTTTTATCCTTAATAGGATAGCCTTCCTGGCTGGGAAGGCTATCATTTTTATTTGGCAATA
>CAYWOK010000123.1:0-2676 GCA_964459895.1 uncultured Candidatus Izemoplasmatales bacterium | reverse complement strand
CGGAATGGTACATTTGGTCTTGTAGCAAAATCAAGTATCTGTTTCCAAAAGCCCACGCCACAGCCTATGTATTGATGGCGATGAGGATAGCCTGGTTCAAACTATACAGGCCGATATATTTTTACTCCGCATATTTTTCAAAACGGGCGGGAATCTTTGACGTCGATACTTTCTATCAAGGAGAAGAAGCCATCATTGCCAAAATAAAAGGTATCAACAATGACTCGTCAGAAAGAGACAAAAACCTCTTGACTGTTTTGGAAGTCGCATTGGAAATGGTTAAACGCGGTTTTTCATTTGCGCCGATCGACATCAACCGATCGCATGCGATTGATTTTCTTATCGAACCAGACAAAAAAACTCTCCTCATGCCCTTTATTGTTGTCGATTCTCTAGGCATGAATGTTGCGAACTCGATTATTGAGGCAAGAACTGAGAAACCATTCATTTCCAAACAAGATATCAAGACTAGAACCAAACTATCGAAAACCCTTTTTGAAAAGTTAGAAGACCTTGGAGCCTTTGAAGGCATGATTGAAGAAGACCAGATGTCGCTTTTCGATCTTGATATGTAAATATCATCAAAAAATCATATTTCAGACACAAAAAATGTTGTATAATATTGTTTAGAACAGGAGGTAATATCATGATGAGATTTAGAAGTTCCAACCCAGTGTTAAAATCAGTTGAATCATACACTGATGTGACAGATCGTCCAGTCACATATGCAAACGTGGCGATTAAAACCATATTTTTGATTGCAGTCGCTGCCATTTCCGCAATAACCACTGTAATGTATCTGGGAGAGCTCAGTTACGGTCTTTTGATTGGAGCTTTCATTGTCGGATTCATCAGCGTGATTGTTGGAACGAGATCGGTCAGACTTGCACCAGTTTTCTCCGTGATCTATGCCGCATCCGAAGGGATTGTACTAGGAGTTATTTCTTATCTTTTCGCTTCGCTATTTGAAGGAATCGTCCCAACCGCACTTATGACAACAGGCATCGTATTGCTTGTAATGATGCTATTATACTCAACGGGACTTATCAAAGTCACCCAGAGATTCGCTTCGATATTGGTAGTTGCACTTGTCTCTGTCATCTTCATGGCTTTGTTGTCCTTGGTGCTTCCATCAGTTATTTCGACTCAATTCTACTACGTGATTGCTGGTGTTTCCGCGATCTTGTCTGCTCTATTCTTGTTGTTGGATTTTGAAAGCATCAAAAATTGCGTGGACTCCGGAACTGATCAAAAATACGGTTGGATTTTGTCACTGGGATTAATGGTAACTTTGGTATGGATTTACGTAGAGTTACTTCGCTTGTTAGCTATTTTTGCCAGATTCAGACGATAGTATTGCCATAATTTGAGAAAGTGATATAATTAACACATAGAAATCAATGACGAAGAAGTAGTAATCGATTATATCAACATCATAGAGACAAACACAATAGGTGGAAGTGTTGGGTTGAGAGCGATGAATTCATCTTTTGAGTGGAATTAATCATTCCCGTATGCCGGCGTTAGCGGTTCAAAGTGCCAGATTATTCTGGAACAAAGGTGGTACCACGGTTTATATAATCGCCCTTTTTAAGGCGATTTTTTCTTTTTATGGCTAAGAGGAGGACATTATGGAAATAAAGAAAGAATTGGAGCAATTGTTGGCTTCGGTCAAAATCAAAATCGACAAAATCGATAATTTGAATGAATTGAATGAAATTAAATCCGGGTACTTGGGCAAAAAAAGTATCTTTTCTGATTATATGCAGGAAATGAAAAAGCTTTCTTCTGAAGACAAGCCGCTTTTTGGACAACAAATTAATATTGCCAAAACGACGCTTTTGGGTTTCTTTGATTCAGCAAAACAAAGAATCGAAGAATCGGAAATTAATGGAAAACTCGAGTCGAAATCGGTGGATGTAACTCTCCCAGGAAAAAGCATGGCTCTTGGCGCAAAACATTTGATCAGTCAAGTGATTGAGGAAATCGAGGATCTATTTGTCGGTATGGGATATACCGTTGAGGAAGGTCCGGAGATTGAATATGACAAATATAACTTTGAAATGCTGAATCTACCAAAATCACATCCAGCAAGAGATATGCAGGATTCATTCTATATCACTGAAGAAATGCTTTTGAGAACGCACACATCTCCCGTTCAAGTCAGAACGATGCTGCAAAATAAAGGACAAAAACCAATCAAAATCATCTGCCCTGGTAAAGTGTACCGGAAAGATGATGACGATCAGACTCATTCACATCAGTTTGTTCAAGTCGAGGCTTTGGTTGTCGATGAATCCGCAAGTCTTGCCGATTTGAAAGGCACGCTTTCCATTCTTGCCAAAAAAATGTTTGGTGAGTCGAGACAGATTAGACTTAGACCTTCA
Organism: uncultured Candidatus Izemoplasmatales bacterium; assembly: GCA_964459895.1. GTDB lineage: Bacteria > Bacillota_I > Bacilli_A > Izemoplasmatales > Hujiaoplasmataceae > JAAYZB01. Next base: position 289 of record CAYWOK010000123.1, on the reverse strand, counting down.
TATTTTCCGTTTACCGAACCAAGCGTTGAAGTCGACGTCTCATGTCATAAGTGCAATGGAGCCGGTTGCTCGATGTGTAAAGGCACGGGCTGGATTGAAATCCTTGGTGCCGGCATGGTCAACAATGCCGTTTTGGAAGCAGCTGGATACGATTCCACCAAGTATCAGGGTTTTGCACTTGGAGTCGGAGTTGAGAGAATCGCTATTTTGAAATACGGAATCGATGATATCCGTGCATTTTATACTAATGATTTGCGGTTTAACCGCCAATTCAAATAAGGAGGGCATA
>CAYWOK010000122.1:0-2687 GCA_964459895.1 uncultured Candidatus Izemoplasmatales bacterium | reverse complement strand
TAGAATTGTGCTTGTTGTTTCTTCCTTTAATCTGTTTAGTTTTCAAAGACCTATGTTCTGCGCTCTCTTTTAAGCGCCTTCTCATTTTATCATAAGAGCATGGCAGTGTCAACGATTTTCAACCGGTTTTTAAGGTTTTTTTTCGATAAAAAAAGAGGTTATTTTATAACCTCTTAATTTTGACTATTCTTCAAAATCTGCGTATGGATCCTCTTCTTCTTCCGGAGCTTCATATTCAAACGACTTATGCCGTAGAATTCCGGTTCCAGCCGGGATCAAACCGCCGATGATGACATTTTCTTTGAGTCCTAGCAGTAAGTCGCTTTTGCCTCTGATTGCAGCATCCGTAAGCACTCTTGTCGTCTCCTGGAAGGAGGCTGCGGACAGGAATGATTCCGAACGAAGGCTTGCCTTTGTGATTCCAAGCAATACCGGTTTTGCGACAGCAGGGCGCTTGCCTTCGGCAAATGCTATTTTGTTGGCTGCAATAAAATCGGCAAGAGAAATCTGGCTTCCCGGCAACAATTCGGTATCGCCTTCAAGCACGACATTAAGTCTTCTTGTCATTTGCCTGATGATGATTTCGATGTGTTTGTCGGAAATTTCAACCGCCTGCGAGCGATATACTTTCTGAACTTCTTTAAGAATGTATTGTTGCACTGCGGACATGTCAGCAACTCTCAGCAATTCTTTGGGGTCGATGGCTCCTTCAGTCAGTTGCATGCCTGAAGTCACTTTGTCACCTTTTTCAACGAGTGGTTGGACGTTGCTGTTGGTTTCGTATTTTTTGGTTTCAATTTCGTTTTTGACAACGATTATGTAGCGTTCTTCGACTGGAATGATCTCGTCGATTTCACCGTTGATTTCAGAAATTATCGCTTTCAGTTTGGATTTTCTGGCTTCGAACAGTTCTTGTACACGCGGCAGACCTTGGGTGATGTCATCTCCGGCAACACCGCCGGTATGGAAAGTACGCATTGTCAGCTGGGTTCCAGGTTCACCGATTGATTGGGCGGCGATGGTTCCAACGGATTCTCCGACTTCGGCTTTTTCGCCTGTAGCCAGGTTTTGTCCATAACATTTGCGACAGATTCCAACTTTTGCCGTGCAGGTAAGTGCCGTTCTAATCGGAACGGAAATATCTTTGACTTCGCTCGGATCTTTTGGGTTGACAGAAGAATCAATAATGGCTTTGGCAATATCTTCGGAAATATAATGGTTCTTTCTAGCCAATACTTCACCAGTGAACGGATGGATATAATCAACTGACGCATAGCGACCTAAAATGCGGTCGAAAAGTGATTCGATAACTTTGCCGTCACGATCAAGAATCGCTTTGACGCGAACTCCCTTGTCAGTGTGACAGTCTTCTTCGGTGATGACGACATCTTGGCTGACATCTACCAAACGTCTGGTAAGATATCCTGATTCAGCTGTTTTTAGTGCTGTATCGGTGGAGCCTTTTCTGGCACCATGAGTTGAAATGAAGAATTCAGACATGGTAAGGCCTTCACGGAAGGAAGCTTTGATCGGTAATTCGATGGTTCCACCTGACGGGTTGGCCATCAAACCGCGCATTCCGGCCAGCTGGGTAAAGTTGGAGGCATTGCCTCTAGCTCCGGAGTCCGACATCATGAAGATGTGGTTCTCGTTGTCCAGTTCGTCGATAAGGCCTTTTTGAATCTCGTCTTTTGCGGTGGCCCATTCGTCGATAACGAGTTTCGAGCGTTCGCTGTCAGTCAAAAGACCCATGTTATATAAACCGGAAATATCATCTATGTTTTTATCGTGCAGAGCTAGAATCTCCTGTTTTTTCGAGTAGACTTTGACATCGCTTGCCGCAACCGTGATTCCGGCAACGGTTGAATACTTGAAGCCGATGTTTTTCATCTTGTCAAGCATCTTGGAAGTTTCATTGATCTTGTATTTTGCAAAAATCTGCGCAATGATCATCGATAGGAATTTCTTTTTGAAAGGATCAACGATCTTGCTGTTTTTGATGGCTTCCCTGACGTTTTCTCCTGGAGCGACAAAGTATTCAAGTGGTGTCTCTATTTCCAAGTTCTCTTTGGAGGGTTCATTGATAAATGGGAACGACGACGGCAAAATTGTATTGAAGATCAATTTGCCCGGTGTCGTGATCAGATAATGATTTTTAAGATTTTCTTTAAGTGGTCTGTCAAGCGAGGACGCTTTGATGGCAATCTTCGAGTGAAGAGTGAGCAATTTGTTTTCAAAGGCAAGGATGACTTCATCAAAATTTCTGAAGACTGATCCTTCGCCGATTTGTTCCCGTTTTTCCAGTGTGAGGTAATAGTTACCCAGTACCATGTCCTGTGAAGGAGTGACGACCGGTTTTCCGTCTTTTGGATTCAGGATGTTATTCGATGCCAGCATCAAGACTCTGGCTTCAGCCTGAGCTTCTTCAGACAAAGGCACGTGAACTGCCATCTGGTCACCGTCAAAGTCGGCATTGAACGCTGTTGTTACGAGGGGATGCAGTTTGATGGCTTTACCTTCGACAAGAATCGGTTCAAAAGCCTGGATTCCTAGGCGATGAAGAGTCGGAGCACGGTTCAAAAGAACCGGATGTTCTCTGATAACATCCTCAAGTACTGCCCAGATTCTTCCGTCCAATCTTTCGATCAGACCTTTGGCGCTTCTGATGTTTGAAGTAATGCCTCTGG
>CAYWOK010000121.1:0-2738 GCA_964459895.1 uncultured Candidatus Izemoplasmatales bacterium | reverse complement strand
AGACACCGACATATGGAAGATTGCGATACATCTCTTCATAGTCGAGGCCAAAGCCTACAACGAATTCTTTCGGTATTGTTTTGCCGATGTATTTCGGTTCGAATGAAATTATTCGACCGGATGGTTTGTTAAGCAAAGTCACGACTTCGACTGATTTAGCGCCACGATAGAGTAAAAGTTTTCTGACAATGTCGATTGTTTTAGCCGTATCAACGATATCCTCGGCGATGATTACGTCTCTTCCGAGCACCGGAGTGTCCAGATCTTTCGTGATTTTGACATCGCCAGTTGAAGAAACCCCACCATGATAACTGGCTACACCCATCAAATCGATTTCACAATAGAGATCGATATTTTTAATAAGTTCGGCCATGAAGGGCATGCAGCCTTTCAATAAACCGATGATGATTGGCTGTCTTCCTTGATAGTCAAGTGTTATTTGTGCGCCAAGGCGTTTGGTGATTTCAAGAATCTCCGTTTCGCTTACTAAGACTTTTTCAATGTCTTTTTCCAGCATGGTTATATTCCTTTCTGGTAGATAAGATATAGACAATTTTTTCCTTCCAGCTTTTTTCTGCCGTAAAACGAAGGAATCCACAAAAGTTCATCGGATTTGTCGAAAACGAGTGGGACTTCATCTCTGATAGTGTGAGGCACTTTTTTTTCGATGAACAAATCCTTCAGTTTTTTGGTTCCATAAGGAAGATTGACCCTGTCTCCTGGACGTCTGTTTCTGATGGTGAGCGGGAAGATTAAATCTAAATCATTATACCATAATTCATAGTATTTGCCACTTAAATTGCTGTTATTTGTGGAAATCAGGAAGATATCCTTGTTAGGTAACGCAATTTCTCCTATGTCGCTGATTTTGAATTCATACTCTGTATGTATTGGCATGTGATTGAAAAACGTCAGTGTGTCATAGCTTTTTTTCACTACCATGAACTCGTCAATATCGAGTTCGCTCGTTGTTTTTTCTTCTAAAGCAATATTCACAAGTTCACACAAATGCGAAAACGACATTTCAACTTTGTTGTTTGACACTTTATCGACGATAAGCTTGAAGATTTCTTTTTTGACAATCGGCTCCAAAACATTCAGTTTGTCACAAGACAATGAAGCTTTGTCTGTTTCAAATACGACGTGTTGCTCAAGGAAATTTCTTGCCAAATTGCTGATGAGTCCGTGAGCTTCCTGGATATACTCGGAAAACTGGGCAAATTTATCGGCGTAGATTGGATTTTCCGCTTTGATTAGAGGAATAATGTGATGACGAAATCTGTTTCTGGTATAATCGTCGTTTTGATTGGATTCATCTTCCATATACTTCACTTGAAATTGTGTTTGATAACTAACGATGTCATCTCTTGAAGCGCGAAGCATCGGTCTGATGATTTCAATACCCTTGAATTTGCTTTTCTCCAGAATCCCCGCATACCCGATAAAACCACTGCCTCTGGTAAGGCGCATGAGGATCGTTTCGGCAAGATCATCGGCGTGATGGGCCAAAACAATTTTGTTGGCGCCATGTTTTTTTGCCATGTCTTTGAAGAAATCATATCTTGCCAACCGGGAAACGTGATGAAAATTTTTCTCTTGATTGTAATGATAGTCCAGTATTTCACAGGGGAGCCCATAACTTTCCGCGATTTTGAGGACAAATTCAGCTTCTGATGTGGTAGCTTTCCTTGTGTGGTGGTTGACATGACAGACGATGACATCAAATGGGATTTCTTGACGAAGCGAATGCAAATAATGCAGTAGCACCATGGAATCGATTCCACCACTTACTGCCACGATTAGACGATCGTTTGCCTTAATCAAAGATTTGTTGAAGTTTAACATTTGCATCACCTGCCTTGAAATAATATGCAAAGTGTAATAAGCATATCAATATTTTGTGATATATATATGTATTTTTCACATGAACAATGTAAAGATGGCATTTTGACTGGCTGTAATTTTCAAATATGATATAATAATGACTGAACCGGAGGCTGCTTATGGACAAAATCATTTTAGCGAGCAATTCCCCCAGAAGAAAAGAATTCTTCTCACTATTGGGGTTGGAATTTGAAATCATCACAAAGGATATCGAGGAAATAATCGATCAAAACGCTTTGCCCGAAGACCTCGTCGAGGATCTTGCGTTTCAAAAAGCCTATGCCGTCTTTCAGGACCACAAAGACAGAGTTGTCCTCGGATTCGACACATTGGTATATACCGACACTTTGATTCTTGGGAAACCAAAGGATGAATGCGATGCAATTCGCATGCTTGGGGAACTATCAGGAAAAACCCATTATGTTGTTACGGGAGTCTCGATTCTCACCAAAAAGATGTCCAGGGCTTTCCATTCAAAAACGAAAGTGTCCTTTTATCCTATGACCGAAAAAGAGATTAATGATTATGTCAAAACCAGGGAACCGCTTGACAAGGCAGGAGCATACGCCGCCCAGGGGTATGGATCGAAATTCATCAAGGAAATCGAAGGCGATTTCTTCACCGTCATTGGACTTCCGCTTTCAAGGCTATACCAGGAATTGAAAGAACTGGGAATTATTACCTGAAAACTTGTTTTTTCCTAAGATTCACTTAGATAATTACTTAAGTTAATTATATCATAATTTTATCACATATAGATGCCGTCTTTCATTGTTTTGTCGTCTGAAAAATCCCTAATATATTTTTGCTTGCATTTTCAAATGATGTTTGATATAATACCTTTGCTTAGAAAA
>CAYWOK010000120.1:0-2772 GCA_964459895.1 uncultured Candidatus Izemoplasmatales bacterium | reverse complement strand
CAAAAGTTGCACTAGCCTTACAAAACTTCTTCACGAAAATTAACAAGAAACTAAAGTGGGATTGGGAAGATTCCACTGAGTAATAACTTAATCAAGCAAAAAGCGGCACTGAATTTCAGAGCCGCTTTTTTTGATTAAATCTTTAATAATTATTATGCAAATGCGTTTATTCGACTGGAACGAGCGTCAGATCAACACTGATAATATCAAATGATCCGCTTACTCCAGGAGTTCCGCCTTCAGCAAACAACAACAAAGTTGTAAAGCCTGTAGCAGTGTATGTGAAAGTCTGTTCTGTGCCATCAAATGTAATTGATTCTTCCATTGCACCGCTGTTGTTTGGCTTAATCAACAGTGTCTTGCCTATAGTTCCTTGAACAACGACTGTCAATGTGTTCAGTCCGATTACTTTGTCCTCATCAAAAGTATTGATTATGTATACGTACTCTTGAGATGCAGTCTTAGTATAATCGATTGTGAATGTGTCATCGAGATTGTCTGTGATAGTATAGACAACTGGATCATCACCGGCATTTAGTTCCCAACCAGAGACAACAGAAAGTGGAACTGGTTCAAACGTTACTTCAGCACTGGAAATAGTAAATGTGCCAGAAGCAAGAGCGACGCCGCCTTCAGCGAAAATCATAACTGATTCTGGAGCTGCAGGGCACAAAATAGTCACTGTTTGTTCTGTTCCATCTAAATTGAACCATGTCTCATAAGTATTGTTTACTTTGAATAATAATTGTTTTCCATCTGTACCTTGAACAACAAATGTAAGTGTATTATGGTTTGTCAAAGTATCAGTGAAAGTATAAATCATTGTTGCCCAGTCTTGTGTAGCAGCTTTGGTATATGTTACCAAAGTGACTCCACCAGTTTCATCGAATGTATAGACACCATCACCATTATCTTCCCAGCCGGTTGTGAAGTCCACAACTACATCCCTTTCGAGGGCTGCTGGTTTGACATATGACAGATAAACACCATAAATTTCAAATGAGCCTTGTACATTTTCAGTTCCTGGTTCAGCAAAGATCAACATTTTGGTGAATTCTTCTGCACTAACATAAACAACTACAGGTTGATCGTTTGTGAATGTAACCCATCTTTCAAGAGCTCCACTGTCATTAGGTTTCAACAGAATAGATGTTCCCGGAGTGCCTTTCAAGACAATCATTAATGTATTCATATCTGCGGTATCCAATGGATCAAAGGTGTTCTTCATGAAAATCCAATATTCTCCGGCAAATTTCTTATATTGAACCATTATATGATTGTTTGCTTGGGTTGTAAAGCTGTAAGTGTTCGGGTCATTTTCTTCCCATCCGGCGTTAACATTGGTGCCAGCTGGAACATAAATGACTTTGAGTTCAAGAATGTCAAAGCTCCCGGTAAGAGCTCCGTTGATTGGGTCAATAAACATTAAAATTGATGTTGGAGCAGTCCCCATCGCGAAGTAAATTGTCTGTTCTTCTCCGTTAAAGGTAATTGTCCGTTCGAAAGCGCCATTGTCGTTAGGTTTGACAATGATCTGTTGTCCAACTGTTCCTTGGACGGTTAATACAATACCATTATGGTTGCCATAATATTCTGGCATAATGAATTTGACTAATTCCCAAGCGTCGCCTCCCGCACGATCGAAATCGACGGATAAGATACCTTCAGCCAATGTGAAATCATAAATGCCAGGTTTTCCGGTATTCCAGGTCCAATCTTCGCTCATAATGTCTACTTCTTCCCAACGGCTATTTGTTGGTGCAACATATGAGAGTTCGATGCTGACGACAGTAAATGTTCCACTTACGCTTTCAACTCCGGGTTCCGCCATGACAACCAAATTAGCAAATGCGCTGGACGTGACTGTATAAACTACTTGTACGCCCTCTTCAAATGTAAATGATTTTTCAAAAACGCCCATGTCGTTTGGTTTCAGCAGAATGGTTTTGCCCGCTGTGCCTTCGACAGTTATCGTCATTGTGTTAAGTCCAACAACTTCTTCTGGATCGAAAGTGTTTTTTAACCAAAGATATGTTTCGCCTGCGGCTTTGTCATAAGCAATATCGACTGTTCCGTCAAGTTGGCCGGTGACTGTGTAAGCTTCTTCTCCGCCTTGAGCCCAATCATCTGTCAGAACATTAATTGCTCCTGGAACTTCTACTTCTAAAACTGTTCCGTAAGCTGTTCCTTCGTCAAATTGGAATTGCGAGAAAATTACTTCGCCTAAAGCATTCGCCTGACCAGGTGCCAAGCAAATCCGGATTCTGACTAATTCTCCCAAGAAAGCGTCGAGATCGCGCAAATTGACTTGATTAATGACATTTCCGGCAGTAAGGTTCACCCTGACTTGATAAGCCTCGGTTTCACTTTCGAAAGTCATCAGCATTGATCCTTCGCCTCTAACTGTGAAAACCAGTTTATTGAAACGGGAAAGATCTGTGTCAACTGGAACCAGATACTCGAATTCTGCCCAGTTTAGGTCGTGCTTGTTGAATGAAACAACGGCTTCATCTTCTACTACTGATAAAGTGTAGATACCGTCTTGTCCCATATTCAAGTCTTCCAAAATACTGAGTGTCGGCGACAACGTGGTCGCAGTTGTTGTGGTCGTCGCAGCTGTCGTTGCGGCAGTAGTTGCCGTTGTCGTAGCTGTGGTTGCGGCTGTTGTTGTTGCTGCTGTTGTTGTTGCTGTTGTGGCTGCAGTGGTAGTTGCAGCTGTGGTTGCTGCTGTAGTCGCGGCTGTTGTCGTTACACCGGTACAAGCAGAAATTG
>CAYWOK010000119.1:0-2777 GCA_964459895.1 uncultured Candidatus Izemoplasmatales bacterium | reverse complement strand
AAACCTATAATTACTAAATAGGAGGTGCATATTAAAAAAATAGGATCATCCATATGAAGAAAAACACCTCGATTCGTTTATGGACTATAATCACATGAAAAAAAGTAATGAAATTTGAAAAAAAGTAATTGCTAATCTTCAATAACATTATATTATTTTCAAAATTTTAGAAAGATTTTTTTTATGATTATACATTTAAAAAATCTAAATAGCTTTTCGGATGTTGAGTTAATCATGCCCATCGTTTTAAGTTCAATTTCACAATATAAGTCAACTAAAAAGGATTTTATTATCCCTATACCGCTGACAACATATCTCTTTTTCGGAAAAGAAAATAAAGTATCTTCTTCTAAATTTTTAGTAATATATTGAAACCCGCGTTTAGAGGGTATTACTTAAATACAACACCGGGAACGCGCGAGAGAATATATAATTTGAATAATATGTATGTCGTTAGTATGCATACACCATAACTAAACGCCATTCTTTAATGAATTATGATGCTAATCTATCTCTACAATATTGTTGTAAAAATCGAATATAAAAAAATTATAATACCTATTCCGCCTAAGAATATTTGAATAATAAAGAATATATTGAAAATAGAGCGCGATAACGTTATCTCTGAATAATCTTTACTGCATCTTATTATTGAAAAAGCAGAATAAATTTCGTAAGTTGGTGTCAATGATGCAATAAAAAAAATTAAACTGAAAATCAATTCCTTGTTTACTATGTTTAAGCCTTGAACAAATGAGGAAATAAAAGTTTCGGTTAAACCTTCACTGTCTTGCAAAGTGATGTAGATTAGATCAGAATTGATAAATAAAAGTATACCTGAAATGAGAGTAATAAATATCAAGCAAAATTTCCTAATTTCTGAAATAAGATCTGTATATTTAATTTTAAATACTTCAACTGAATCAAAAGATAATTTAGGAGGTTTCACAATGTCTCCTTTATTTTTGATTTTAGTGTTCCGATATCGTAAATTTTCATATATTCAATATAGAGATTTGATTGTTGTAACATTAGTACAATCTTGGGAATAAATGATCTCACATTGTTTTTATCTGATAAATCAGTTTTTATCATCGATGAAATTATATTTTGTGATGCTACTGAAAATTCTGACTTATATGTAATAAGTAATGCTGAATTAAGTCCTCCTCTTTGAGCTATCCTACCACTAGCAACTCGAGTAGGCGGCAGAGAAAAAGCGGCTTTAACGGGGTTGCAATTAAGGAAATCAATGCAAACTTCTTCAATAAATGCTTTGCATACATTGTACAGAGACTGGTATCCATTTACTACAGGGTCATCTTTTTTTGTTCCAAATGAAGCTAGCAAGTTGTTTACATTTATAGCCATTTTGTATTCCTCCTATATTTTCGGAGAGATAGTATCTCCTCATACGATATATTATACTTTTTTATGACAGATAGAGTCAATGCAAAACTAAATAATAGTCTATATATTTTTATGTCTCTATTTTTTTTAGCATTCTGCTCCCATCGAAAAAACTTCAAAATAACCATTGCGAAATTCATTTTTCTATTGACATTATAAAAAAAAGAAATGTAATACAAAATCTATGCGACTACTGCACAAAGAAAAACGACTATTCTCACAAATAATCGTCATAAAAATCTATGTTACCGGCGGTCAGACTCGAACTAACACGCTTTTAAGGGCGATAGCTTTTATATCTATTCATGCGTGATTCCCCAATTGTGTATGATATGCAGCAACCACAAAAACTATATTAAATTTTTTTTGCTAATCCACTCTACTTTTTCTGGTTTTATTACGAGTACGTCAATAGGCCCTCCAACTGTTTTATATGCAAGTTCAAATCTCATTGCATCAATTGTTGTTTGAATAACAAATCTGTTAAAGTCAATCGCATCTTGAAGTGTAAAAAATGAATATGGAATTCCATTAAAAGGTAATGGGGTTGATTGTCCAGCATGTTGAATTGTTGCTGTATTCAACAATCGAGCGATGGCTTTTGTTTCTCCATGGAAAACTGTGTCTTGTGGATTTCTTGTCTGGATAATATCAATTTTTGTTCCCGTTTTTATTTCGATTATATAGATACTTTGTTTATGTATAGTTTTAACAATAGCCACTGCTGACTTGTCAATTTGGTTTTTTTCGTTAGTTCTGTCAACTTCTAACATTTTATCATATCCGGCAACATGAAAAATTGTGTTCAGTTCTGGATCAATTAGCTTGAAGTAATTCATCAATTTGTCTGCAACGTCCTCAACAATAAATCTCTTGTTTCCAATCTCTTCCGAAATAAAACTATCAACAAACCCAGATATGGGAACGCCTTTCACATCTGCTGCCCCACATGTAGAGATTCCAATTCCATTCTCGGTCAAAAAAGTCTTTCTTACTGAGTCCGTTTGTGTAATATTGTGAACTAAAGCTGAGTTGATAGACAATCTACTATCGCTTGACATTACGATGCCCTCTCTTACGTAAGTAGTAATAATTAATGACACATCATCATCTCCTTTTCATTGATATATATTATAACATAAGTATTATCTCATCAAAAATGAACTCAGTCAATATAATGCCCGAATACTGTATAATTTTATTCATTTTTCTCTTGACAAAACAAAAAAATAAATTATAATACAGACAAATAAATGCATTTACGACATAAATAAAAACGACTATTCTCTCGAATAATCGTTTAAATAATCTATGGTACCGGTGGTCGGACTCGAACCGACACGCTTTTAAGGGCAATGGATTTTGAG
>CAYWOK010000118.1:0-2784 GCA_964459895.1 uncultured Candidatus Izemoplasmatales bacterium | reverse complement strand
CTGAAGTGATGACAAGATTTAACTGAGGAACAATGTAAATTTGTTGTCCCCCCCAGCCTCTAGCAGATATATATGTATATCCTTCATAGCTTGATAGCCAATAATAGAATCCGTATCCCTGAGTGGAAATTTGCGCGTTTTGATTTGTTGTTGCTTGGGTAATCCAATTTTCTGAGACAATTTGTGTATCATTAAATACACCATTATCTAATATCAATTGTCCGATTTTAATCATATCGAGATTTGATAAAAACAAATCACACCCGCCAATGTTATACCCAAGGCGGTCTGTATGCCACTCAGCATCTTCGATTTCGAGTGGTTCAAACAAATATTCTTTAGCAAAATCAAATGCACTCATTCCTGTTGCCTCGTTTAATATAACCGATATCAAATGTGCGGCTCCATCACTGTAATTAAACACACTTCCTGGATTTGACCCTAAATCACGATCTAATATCAAACCTAGGGGATCAGTTGAACTTCTAAGATTAATCATTTCACTAGATAAATTGCCTGAATCCCACACCAACCCTGCAGTCATTGTCAGTAAATGACGAATTGTTATACTTTCTAGAAGTTCATAGTTATCGTATGAACTAAGATCAATAAATTCACCGATTCCTTGATCTACATTATCGATATATCCTTTATCAATAGCAATTCCTACAAGTAATGAAGTAATACTCTTTGTTACAGAATAGACATTGTGTTTTGATGTATTGCTAGAGTTATTAAAATAGTGTTCGAAGATTATGTTTCCATCTATTGATAAAGTGATTCCATAGATGTTGCTTATTTGGGAAGCATCTTCGATTATTACGTTAAATTCATCGTCTAACTCCGAAATAATAATATTGGGGTCTACGATAGTCAGGGTATTAATTTCGGAAGTGGTATTTGCGCATGCAAAAAGCACAAATAAACATAAAATCAATATCAGGTGCCTAAATATTGCTTTCATCTAATCACTTCCTCTTAATAAGTCGTATATAGACCTTTTTGCTATTGTAATATTTGTAGAATCGCATAAAAATCAATGTCAATTAAGAAACATTAAAATTCTCTTGAAAAGATAACCTTCTCATCAAGCAGTTCTTCAATTGTCTTGATATTCAAGCGGTAAAGCATTTCAATTACATATGGATTGTCTAAGGGTGTTGGATAGATTGATTTTTTTGCATATTCTTCAACCTTTGTTTTGGCAAGGTCTTTGTCAATCAAAGATCTAGGCCCACCGACACAACCACCTACACAGCCCATGCCTTCGATGAAATTGGCTTTAAGCATTCCTGATTCCAGGTTGTTTAAAAGATTCTTACACTGGGGAACACCACTCGCATGCACGGATTTAACTTGAATTAACTTATCTGGAAGTAGCCTTCTTAGTGTCAGATCAACTGCCTGGCTGACTCCTGATGCAACTGCATAGATTCTGCCGGCAGTTGATGAATGTTCTCTGATATCAGTTGTTAGCTTTGAAGCATCGATTCTGGCAGTCTCAAAAAGATCTCTTACTTCCTGAAATGTAAGAACAACATCGATTGCATCCTTGATGTCTTCTTCTTTTGCTTCGGCTTTTTTGGCAAGACACGGTCCGACAAAGACAGTATAAGCATCAGGTACGATTTTCTTGACAACCCGGCCTGTCGCAATCATTGGGGATACTGATTTTGGCACATGTGATAGTAGAGCTGGTTTAACTTTCCTGATCATCTGGATCCACATCGGGCAGCAGCAACTTGTCAGTAAATAATCTTCTTCAGTCTGAATTTCTTTGTCGAAGTCTAAAGCTTCTTTTAAAGTAAGAATATCCGCGAATAGCGATACTTCAACAACGCCTTTGAAACCGATTTGTTTTAAGGCCGATCTTAATTGTCCATCAGTCACAACATCGAACTGGCTTAAAAAAGCGGGAGCAATTAAAGCATATACTGGACGATCTCCCTTATGAATAGCCTCAAGCACTTGCATCACATCTTTTGAGGATAATAGTTTCCTGAGTTTTTCTTCATTTAAACAATGAATACAGGTTTCTTTAATAAGAACTGGTTCTAATTCTCCAGTGGAATTTCTTTTCAAGTGATTGAAAAGACAATTGACGAAATTTTGATCCGAAGCTTCGCAACTCGGATTAAAAGTCTTCCAAGCAGTTTTTTTTAACTCTGGATTCAAAACACATTCTAGATGGAATGGATCATAATTGAGTTTATCGAGAATCTCATCGGTTTCTTTTGTTTTTGTAGAAAGAACAATCCTTTTGTACAAATCAGAAAAGGTATGCATATGTGATACCTCCTTCTATATATTTATAATACATCAATTATTGTCAATCAAGTTTAAAATCAATAAAATAGATACAAAAAGAACTCCTATAAAAGGAGTTCATTGTGTATTAAATATTCATTTGATCAAGATTTGTTCGTAATATCGCAGATGAAATCTTGAGTTTTTCGGTCTCTGATTCATCTAGTTTCAGTTTGACTATATGATGTATGCCATCCCTGTTTAAAACCGCAGGAAGACCAATATAGACGTCTTTATCGCAATCATAGACTCCATCATTATATACAGATACAGGCATAATCCGGTTTTCGTTGTTGAAGATGGCTTGAGTTATCCTAACTAAAGCCATACCTACACCGTAATATGTGGCTTTTTTTCTTTTGATGATTTCATAAGCTGCACCTTTGACAGATTGATAAATCCTGTCAAGATCTTCAAACTCGATTTCTTCCATTGATTCAATTACATCTTTAATAGGTTTTGCGCCTACATAGGCGT
>CAYWOK010000117.1:0-2814 GCA_964459895.1 uncultured Candidatus Izemoplasmatales bacterium | reverse complement strand
CTGTATTATTAATTGCATTAGTAATGTTGCAAGAATCAAAAGATGATGTCAAAAATACATTTTCCGGAGAAAAATCGGAATTGTTCAAGAATCAGAAACAACGCGGTCCAGAACTGGTTATGGCCAGGCTCACGATGGGTATGACGTTCGTTTTTGCCGCCCTGACCGTATTGGCATTAATTTTTTAGAACACATTACTGTGTTCTTTTTTTTCGCAAAAAGATAGGAAGTGTAGACTTTGAAAGAGAAAATCGTTGAATTTCTAAAGCAGAAAAACTATCGGACTTCCGATTCTTTTCAGCTCGCCAGAGATTTGAAAATCAAAGACACTACACTATTTCAAAAGAATCTTATCGAATTGGAAGATGAAGGCATTATCATTAAAAACAAACAAGGCAAGTACGGACTCATTGAAAAGATGGGATATGTCAAAGGAATATTGGATTTGAAACAGGCAGGCTATGGTTTCCTGATTGTTGAAGACAGAGAAGCAGATGTCTTTATTCCGGGAAACAAAACGCTTAATGCCTACAACAAAGATTTGTGTCTGGCAAAAATCATCAGTTACCGTTCCGAAGAGAAGACTGAAGGCGAAATTGTCAAGGTTCTGAAAAGAAATCTCGAAAGGGTTGTCGGCGAATATTACCAAGGCGCGATCTTTCCGAAAAATCCGCCATTTGGCGTCTTTTTCAAGGTTATTTACAAACCAAAAGGCATTGTCGACCATTCTTATGTCGAGACCAACATTGTCAAGTATGCCAAATCAAATATCCTTGATTGCGAAATCATCAATGTTTTCGGACACAAAGATGATCCCGGAATCGAGATTATCGAAGTCGTCAAAAGACTCGATATCCCCTATGACTTTCCGGAAAACGTATTATCTTACGCCCAAAAAATTCCTGATGCAGTTGAAATAAATGAATTTACTGGACGTGTTGACTTGCGAGCGGAAATGATTTTCACAATTGATGGTGACGACACCAAAGATATCGATGATGCCATCTCGATTAACAAACTTCCA
Organism: uncultured Candidatus Izemoplasmatales bacterium; assembly: GCA_964459895.1. GTDB lineage: Bacteria > Bacillota_I > Bacilli_A > Izemoplasmatales > Hujiaoplasmataceae > JAAYZB01. Next base: position 1,790 of record CAYWOK010000117.1, on the reverse strand, counting down.
AATGGAAATTATGAACTCGGAGTCCATATCGCCGATGTCAGTCACTATGTTAAAGAAGATTCTATTCTTGACAAAGAGGCATATCTACGGGGAACAAGTGTCTATCTGGCCGACAGGGTCATCCCGATGCTGCCTAGGAACCTTTCCAACGGAATCTGTTCTCTGAATCCTAAAGTCGACAGACTTTCTTTATCTTGCATCATGGAGATCAATGACGAAGCAGAAGTCATTAACTACAAAATAGTTCCTTCAGTTATCAAAAGCTTCCAACAACTCACATATTCAGAATCCAACAAAATACTCGCCAAAGAAGTTTCAGAGAAAATTACTGATGATAATGTGATTAAAAAACTGTTTGTGATGGATGAACTTGCCAAAATTTTGTTTCGGGTCAGAACCGAGATCGGCTCGATCAACTTTGAGACCATCGAACCGAAAATCATGGTCGACACGGAAGGCAACGTCTTTGATATCATAATCCGCGAACGTGGAGTATCCGAGAAAATCATCGAAGAGTTCATGCTGGTAGCCAATCAAGTCGTCGCAACCGACATTTTCCGCAAACACTTGCCATTTATCTATCGGATTCATGAAAAGCCTGATATGGACAAACTGAATTCGCTGTTTCTATTCGCCAAGGAACTGAAATACATCGATTATGTTCCTAAAAAGATCAAACCCAAGGACTTGCAGAAACTGTTGTCTGATGTGGAAGATTCCAAATACGAGAAAGTCATCAACACATTGATGTTAAGATCGATGGCGAAAGCCAAATACTCGGAAACGAACCTCGGGCACTATGGGCTTGCGTTCTCCGAATACACTCATTTTACATCTCCGATCAGGAGATATCCTGATCTGATGGTGCATCGGATGCTGAGAAACTATGTATTTGAACAGAATACAGAAGAAGCAAGCAATCACTTCGCTGACATTTTGCCTGAAATCGCTTTATGGACTTCGAAAACGGAACGAAAGGCGATGATTGCCGAAAGAGAAGTCGATGACATGAAAAAAGCCGAGTACATGGAACACCACATTGGCGAGGTTTTCGAGGGAGTCATTTCTTCGCTGATGCGTTTCGGCATGTTTGTCGAATTACCGAACACTGTCGAAGGATTGGTCCATATCTCGACATTCAATGAAGCAATCGAGTTCGATGAGGAAAAGATGTTCTATCTTGGAATTTCGTCAAGAATGGTGTATAATATAGGTATGAAGGTGAATGTCAAACTGGTCAAGGCGGACAAGCTTTCCGGAAAGATCGATTTTACGCTCGTTTAGGAGGCTGCCATATGAAAGTCATTGTCAACAACAAAAGAGTAGCCCATGAATACTTCATCCTGGAATCTTACGAATGCGGAATCCAATTGACCGGCACGGAAATCAAATCGGTCAGACTGGGAAAAGTGGCACTAAACGATTCTTATGCCAGAATCAAGAATTTCGAACTGTTCATCATCAATATGCATATCTCGAAATATACTTACGGAAACATTTTCAACCATGAAGAAACGAGAGAACGCAAATTGTTGATGGGAAAAAGAGACATCATCAAACTTTCCTTGAAACTGAAGACCGAAGGTCTGACACTTGTGCCGACAAAAGTCTACTTGAAAGATAATTTATGCAAAGTGGAACTTGCCCTTTGCAAAGGCAAGAAACTTTACGATAAGAGAAACACTGCCAAAGAAGAAGATTCACTCCGTCGCCTTGACAAAGTCATGAAAGACTACAAGAACTAGACGGATTATATGGGGCTGTTCTGGACTCGACAGGATAGTACGAAT
>CAYWOK010000116.1:0-2827 GCA_964459895.1 uncultured Candidatus Izemoplasmatales bacterium | reverse complement strand
CCAGTTGTCTCGCATCCGTCAAATCGTTGATTGCGACAATTTCAAAATCTTTCTTTCCGAACATTTCCCTGAAGGCGAGACGTCCGATTCTTCCAAATCCATTTATTGCAACTCTTACAGACATATTTTTATCCTCCTAATTATATTTACCATATATATATTACATGATAATTGCTTTTTTATCAACAAATCTAGACAATAAAACGCTTTCAATCGACGAATACATCACAATCTCTTAACTATTATCACGCTAACTGTCATCAAACTCAAATATTGATAAAAAAAAGCGAAAATCAACCGATTTCCACTCTTCGTCGAAGTTATAAAGTTCTAATTGTCTTGTTTTTTTCCAGAGCACTTTTGACACAACGTCGGTATTCGCAGTTCTCGTCGCATTCCTCACAAATGATATTGTCACGGAATTTTCTGGGAATAAAGGCGCGAATCTCATCTTCATTGTAACCCGTCTGCATGATCATGTCATTGATAATAATCGGGCGTTTCAGGATTGTTGGATTGTCGATTATGAAATCGGCAAGTTCGCCGAAACGCATTTCGTCCGTATCCAGATTGCTATCCTTAAATACTTTCGATCTGGTCGAGATAATATCTTCAAAACCGTTGTCCGAGAATTTCAACATATTTATGATGTCATCTCTTGTCAGACGAATTCCAATGATGTTTTTTTCTTTAAAAGGAATTCGGTTTTCTTCGAGCCATTTTTTGGCTTTTCGACAAGAAGAGCAACTTGAGCTGGTGTATAAAGTTATCATGTATATACCTCTCTTTCGCCAATATATTATATCATATATGAAGAATTATGTATTCATTTTTTATAATTAGATGTTATAATATTTCCATATGAACATTCAAGGAGGCATGATTACTCATGAAATGGAATCTGACATATCTTTTCCCAAATTTAGACGCATACGATAAGGCATATCACGAAACACTAGAGATTATTAATCAACTTTCAGGCTACAAAGGCAAGCTTAATGAAGAGAAGCAATTCAAAGCCTACTATCTTTTACAAAAAAAATTACAGAAGACCGGATTAAGAGTTTATCAATACGCTTCCTTACTGAGCGATCTTGATAAGAAAAACACAGAAAACGCCGGACGCCATCAACTTGTCCAGCTCGCGTTTTTCAAACTTCAAGAAGCGGTTTCATTCGAAGAACCGGAATTGATTCAAATTGGCAAAGAAACCGTGATGGGTTTTGTTGCTAATAATCCCGAACTTGCAGAATTCCGTTTTGGATTCGAAAAACTCTTTCGTCGCCAGGAACATATCCTTGACGACAAGTCGGAAGCCTTGCTTGCGAATTTCAACAAACTTGCCGATAGTGGCAGAGATCTTTACGGTTCGTTATCAGTTGCGGACATTGAAAATCAAGATGTGATGCTTGACAACGGGGAAATCGTTACGATAACCAACAGTAATTATCGCGCCTTTATTCAAAAAAGCGAAAGTCCTTCGGAAAGAAAAGATATCTTCGAAGCTGTGTTCTCGTATTATGAGGTCCACAAAAACACATATTCGACAATCTATAAAACTGTTCTTGACTATGATCTGGCACTGATGAAAGCTAGGAAATACCAAAACACATTGGAAAGCTATCTGTTTAAAGATGCTATTCCTTTGGAAGTATACTACTCGCTATGCAACGTAGCCAGAAAAAATACTAAAGCTGTCAAAAAATATCTTGCGCTTCGCAAAAAAGCGCTGGGTCTCAAGGAATATCACACATACGACCGTTTCCTCGAACTGGCTAAATCGGACAAGGAATACGAGTATCAAGAAGCCAAGGAACTGTTTTTTAATTCCATCAAACGTTTCCCTGAAGATTTTCAAAACAAAGCCAAGGAAGTACTTGAAGATGGTTTTGTCGATGTCTATGAACAACCTGGAAAGCGAACAGGTGCTTATTCTTCGTCAATGCCCGATACACATCCGTATATTTTGCTTAATTATGCAAAAACATTGGCTGACGTTTTCACTGTCGCACATGAAGCAGGACATTCGATCCATTCTTTATATGCTCAGACTCAACCGTCTGCACTGCAGGATTATACGATCTTTGTCGCAGAAGTCGCATCCACTTTCAACGAACATAATCTGCTTGATTATTTCATCAACGAGAGCAAAGCAACTAAAAACGAGAAAATCATGTTGCTGCAGCGTTCGATTGATGATATCATGTCGACTTTCCATCGTCAGACCTTGTTTGCAATTTACGAACTTGAAGCTCACAAATTGGCCGAACAGGGAGAAGCGATTACCACGGATGTCTTGTCAAAAATCATGATCGACTTGTATAAGGAATTCTATGACCTGGATATCACCAAAGAGGAAATGAAACAATTCGTCTGGGCATATATTCCCCATCTGTTTTATACTCCGTTTTATGTCTACCAATATTCAACAAGTTTTGCAGCCTCATTGAAAATCTATGAAGATGTAAAAAACAATGTTCCCGGAGCTTTTGACAAATACATCGGCTTACTTAAATCTGGTGGAAGCAACTTCCCTGTCCAGCAACTGATCGATGCCGGAGTTGATCTCACCAAGGAAGATGCGTTTTACGCAGTCGTCAACAGACTAGATGATTTAGTTAATCAATTAGAGGTTGTACTAAAACAAAAATAGTGATATAATGTTTCAAAACAATGAATTAGAATAGTAATCCTTCTTTTTGATACAGAGACCTTGTGCTAGGTGCGAACAAGGCAAGAAGATCGATGAATGGCCTAATGAGTGATGCTAATAACATCCGTTTCCCGCGTTAAGGGGTTAAGTGCCGGCAATGCCGGAACAAAGGTG
>CAYWOK010000115.1:0-2995 GCA_964459895.1 uncultured Candidatus Izemoplasmatales bacterium | reverse complement strand
ATTGGTCTCCATTCTTAGTATGCTTCTTGCATCACTAGGTGTCGCGATCTCGCGATTATATTTTTTTGCCATTTGCACGACTTTTTCTACCAATTCCTGGTTAGAAGTCGCAAGGATTCCTTTTTCAATAAACAGATTGTCTTCTAGTCCAACTCTGACATGACCACCAGATACAATGGATAGTTCCGCAAGCGAAAATTCGTATTTTCCGATTCCGGCAACGCTGAAAGTTGCATTTTCAGGGATGCTGTCCTTTAAAAATTGGAAATCCCGATTCTCGCCCGTCATTCCACCGATGACGCCTAATACAAAACTAAAATGAAGCGGAGCTTTTATATATCCTTTTCGATATAGTCTCATTACCATATCGATATGGCCTTTTTCAAAACACTCAAGTTCATATTTAATGTTTTTCTCGTTCATTCGTTCGGCAAAATAGATGATATCATTTTCGGTGTTGACAAAAATATCGTCGCCCCCAAAATTGAGGGTTCCACAATCTAGTGTTGCCATTTCTGGGTCAAGATGCAAAGGGGATAGCCTTTCATCTCTTGTCATCCCAACCGCCCCGCCTGTCGAAACTTGGATGATTACATCCGGACATTTTTCGCGAATCGCCTTGATCAACAATTCAAAACGCCGATAATCCTGTGTAGGAGCGCCATCATCTTGTCTTGCGTGAAGATGGATGATGCTTGCTCCGGCGAGATATGCCCTATATGCCTCTTCCTGACATTCTTGTATCGTATATGGGACAGCTTTATTTTGTGATTTGGTGACCTCGGCTCCGGTGATTGCGCAAGTAATGATAAGTTTATTCATAGTCTTCTTTGATTTTCCTTTGGAACGACACAAGTACCCACTGCCGAAGCGACTAACACTTTTTCCGTTAACAGATCTGCTGCGGAAGCGGAAATGTCTGGTCGAGCCTGGATTGTCTTGTAACAATAGAATTCCATTTTTCTGGATGTGTTTCCGAAATGAACGATTTCGCCAACCACTTCTAAAAAATCGCCTGCGAAAACAGGTAAAAAGAAATCCACTTGTTCATAAGCGCGAAACAGGCCTTCATCACCGTCGTTACGAATCAAAAGTTCGGTAGCGACATCACCAAACAGGCCGAGTATTCTAGCCCCGTCAACCAGATTGCCGCCGTAATGAGCATCATGCGAGGACATTCTTACATATAAACTAGTCTTCATTTCAAACTCCTTTCATCGGAATAACCGAATCAATTATCATATTTGCTGCTGTCGCTTTCACGACATCTTCTATCGAGTAATCAGGATGGACCTCCAAGAGATGAAGTCCGTTTTTTTCAACTGAAATGACAGCCATTTCTGTAACGATCAAGTTAACTTGGTGCGCTGCAGTTAAAGGTAATGTACATTTTTTTAAAATCTTAGGTTGTCCCTTGTTTGTATGGGTCATAGCTATAATTACTTTACGCGCTCCAACAACCAAGTCCATTGCTCCACCCATTCCGGGTACTCTTTTTCCGGGAATGATCCATGATGCCAGACTGCCTTCAGCATCTACTTCCAAAGAGCCGAGGACTGTGACGTCGATGTGTCCGCCCCTGATCAAGGAAAAAGAAAGCAATGAATCAATGTATGCAGCGCCAGGGAGAATCGTAGCTTTGTTTCCTCCCGCATTTACAGTCTGTGTATCTTCATCTGTCAACGGTCCCAAACCGATAACTCCGTTTTCGGCTTGAAGTATGATGTGTTTTCCTTCTTCGATATAATCTGCGACTAAAGTAGGAATGCCGATGCCAAGGTTCACAAGATCTCCATCATTTAGTTCCAAAGCGATTCTTCTCGCAATGATTTGTTTTTCGTCCATCTACTTGTCCTCCTCCAAAATATAGTCTACGAGCGGATATGGGGTAATCACATATTCTGGGTCGATGACGTCTTCTCTTGCAAAAGGATCAACGACAACAATATTGGCAGCCATCGCCATAATCGGATTGAAATTTCGCATCGTCTGATGATAACGTAAATTACCGTATTTGTCCGCAACAGCACCTCCAATTAAAGCCATATCAGCTTGAAGAGGCTCTTCCAGCAGAAATCTTTTTCCTTGGACTTTGATGACTTTTTTGCCGTTTTCAACAACGGTATCCAACCCTGTAGGCGTCAAAATTCCTCCGAGTCCAGCTCCTCCTGCGCGAATCTTTTCTGCCAGACTGCCTTGAGGTAACAATTCGACCTCGAGTTCGCCTTCTTGCATCAATGTTCCCACTGTCGGGTTGGTTCCAATATGGGAAGCAATCAGTTTTTTTACTTGTCTGTTAACAATTAGTTTGCCGACGCCTCTGTCTTCATAGCCGCCGTCATTGCAAATGATTGTCAAATCCTTGACTTTACTCTCCACAACTAGGTCGATTAATCGTTCGGGGCTTCCGTTTGACAAGAATCCGCCGACCATGATCACGGCTCCGTCTTTCAATAATGTTTTGAATTTTGTTTTTGAAATTGCTTCTCTCACAATTTGACCTCCTGAATTGGTGGCATGATCTCCGCTTCTCCAACCACGACGACTTCATCGTTTTGGTTGAAAGCAACGCAGTCGAATGTAACCCTGTTTCTTTCCATGTTTTTTTCTTTTACACTAACTTTTGCGGTGATTGTATCACCAAAGAATACCGGCTTCGTGAATTTAAGGCTTTGCTTGGTATATATGCTTCCAAGTCCCGGCAACATAACTCCAAAAATTGTGGAAAATAATGATCCGACCAACATGCCGTGAGCAATTCGTCTTTTAAATATCGATTTACTTGCGTACACCTCGTCCATGTGGGCTGGGTTTTTGTCTTCTGTAATGGATGCGAATGCTTCCACATCTTTCTCTGTGATTGTTTTTACAAAGGTTGCTTCAGTGCCTATTTGGATCTCGTTGATTGTCAAACTTTTCAAAATAACCCTCCTCTTTCAGTAAAAAAAGCCATTATATTTTGCAATATAACAGCTCTCCATCATAGATGGCAGTA
>CAYWOK010000114.1:0-3009 GCA_964459895.1 uncultured Candidatus Izemoplasmatales bacterium | reverse complement strand
CTTGGTGCAAATTTCATTAGCAGACGTGTCTCTGACACTTCGCTGTTTTAGGAGCAGATTATGAAGAGACTCGATAGAAGCGAACTGTTATTCAAAATTTTGGCATATGTCCTCGTTACCATTTTCGTTTTGACAACACTATATCCATTCATATATAGCATCTCCATGGCGATCAGCGGTGAACTAGCTATCAACCAAGGTCGGGTTGTGCTTTGGCCTGTAGATGTGCAATTCGCAGCTGTAATGGATTTGATTGTTGGCAATAATGCAAAGACTTTCTGGATTGCTTACACCAACACTTTGTTTTATACATTCTATGGCACAGCCTTCAGCATGATTTTGTCGATTTTCGCTGCTTATGCGCTTTCAAGAAGGTATTTGGTTTTCAAACGGCAAATCAGCTTTCTGATTGTGTTCACCATGTGGTTTAGTGCCGGATTGATTCCGACATATATCAACTACCAACAACTGATGGTCAACAACCGCTGGGGTATCATTTATGGGTTTGGCGTCCAGGCTTTCAATATCTTGCTTTTAAGGAACTACTTTAACGGAATTTCGCATGAAATAGAAGAAGCCGCAATTGTAGATGGAGCAAATGAATTCCAGGTGCTTTCGAATATTTACTTGCCGATGTCCAAATCGGCATTGGCAACCATCACTTTGTTTTATGCACTGAACCGTTGGAACGGATATTTTTGGAATATGCGTCTTGTTCAACAAAACGAACATCCGTTACAAGTCATTCTCAGAGGAATATTGGACAACGCGTCAAACTCAGATATTGTGACCAACTATCCCTATTCCGAATTTTCCTTGGTATACGCCGCAATTGTAATGTCTATTATCCCCATTGTCGTTATCTACCCGTACTTGCAAAAATACTTTGCACGGGGAGTTAATGTCGGTGGGGTCAAAGAATAGAAAAAATAGAAAAGGAGAAAGATATGAAAAAATTATTAGGAATCACAGTTGTATTCATAGCGTTATTCGCGCTTGCAGCTTGTGGCGGAGTTACAACTACCGCAGCAACGACAGCAGCAACAACAACCGCTGCGACTACAGCTGGCACAACAGCTGTTACTACAACCGGTACCGGAACAACAACAGCCGGAACAACAGCTGGCACAACTGCTGCAACAACAACAGCTGCAACCACAGCTACTACGACTGAAGCTCCTCTCGAAGAAGTAACTCTTAATGTTGCAATCAACTATACGTCTGGCGGTCTATTAATGGGTCTATCTTACCATAAAGCCACAGCTTACAACTCGTTTAGTGGAGAGCAATATACAGATGGTGATTTACTTCCTGTATGGGAAGCAATCGGAGAAAAACTCAATATTGTTTTCAACGATGTATCTACAACATCTGATACTAGTACTGCTAATCAATGGACACGTTTGTTGGCAAACAATTTTGCCGGTGTTGACCTTGTAAACGGTACTGGAGCTACAATCGGACCAGAGGGCGTCAATGGAAACTTTGTTGACTTGGCACAATACTTGGATCAAATGCCATACTTGAGTGCTTTCCTTGAAGCCAATCCTTCAGTAAAAGTTTCATTAACCGCCGCTGACGGTGGAATTTATTTCACTCCTTATTTTGACGGATTTGGTGAAATGGAACAAATGTTCTTGGCTCGCATCGACTGGATTGAAGATATCCTTGATGCTGAAACAACGACATTATTTGATACTGATGCAGGTGCAACAATTCCCACGAACTACACACGTAGACAAGTTGTAACTCCAATCGATGTTGACATCACTGTTGCCAATGCAGATGGAACTACAAGAGTTGTTAACAAAGCCTACACAGCTAACATTCTGGATACTCTTGCCTCTATTGTTGATCCAACAGGAACGAAATTGGCAGATGCTTTCAGAACTCACATCCAGAATACATACGGCGACCAAGGATATGCAAAACTTTCTGACGTTTTCGCCGGAACAGACGCAGCTTATGACACAGACGAACTTATCGCTTTAATGTATGTTGTAAAAGCCAATCCAAAATATTTGACTCGTCAACATACTGATGGCGTAAAAACTGCAATTGAAGTTATGTTCCCACGCGAAAGCGCAGGAAACCGTATCCGTAACCTTACCAGAAGTTTGGAAATGTTCGGAATGCGCGGAGTATTCAGCCGTTGCGAATGGTTGTACTTTGATGAAGATGGATTGATTCAAGATGTGCGCCATGAGCAAGCTTTTGTTGACTCCGTAAATGATTTGTCGGATCTTTACGAAGATGGTCTAATCTATCAAAATCCTGAAACAGAGGGAAACATTAGAACGGCATTATTGAATTCAGCAACAGGATTCATAACTTATGACTATAATGCAACATCAACTGCTTCTAGTTTGATTACTACTGGAAGAACTATTGATACAGACCTGAAATTCCAAGCAATTCTTCCTCCAGTTGTTGACTGGCTAGGAGATGGAAACTATTTCCACTTTACAGAAGCCGTTCGTTCCGTTAAAAACGAAGCTTGGGGAATCCCGATCCATGTAGCAGATAACCAAGCAAAATTGGACCGTGCATTGATGTTAGTTGACCAAATGTATGACTATTCAACTGAAAATTCAGTAGGAACAATCCATCTTTATGGCCCAGTTGGCTGGACAGACGGAACTTTGGAATACGGACAGGACATAGTCTACAAAATGAGCGACGAAGCTTTGGCCGAGATGAATACTCTGGCTGGCGGAAACATGATTAACTACTTGCGTCAATATGTTGGCGCGACAATGCCAATTGGACATGTCCGCAGTTTGGGTCTTGAATTCCAGACTTTGTCAGAAGAAGGACAAATTGGTGTTGACAGAATCAACGTCGCAGTTGCAGCTGGAGTCTTAAAACTAGCTGGGCAACCAAATGAAAATCCTTGGTTCCAACTTTCACCGACATTTTATCCGCTTACTGCTAATGAAACAAACATGATTACTGCTGCAGCCTCATTCAGAACCATTTACACAGACGCTGCACAAATTACGCTTGTCA
>CAYWOK010000113.1:0-3141 GCA_964459895.1 uncultured Candidatus Izemoplasmatales bacterium | reverse complement strand
TCTTTTACAAGTTATCTATTGCGATAAATCTTGATAAATAGACCTAGATTGCATATAATGATACTTGCAGGAAGGATGTGTTATAAATTGAAGATATTCAATACTTACTCCAATCAACCGGAAACTTTCATTCCTAAAGTCCCAAATCAGGTTTCGATTTATGTTTGCGGACCGACGGTATATAACTACATCCATATCGGCAATGCCAGACCGATAGTGTTTTTTGATACAGTAAGAAGGTATTTTGAAGCCAAAGGCTATGCAGTCAAGTTCGCTTCCAACTTCACCGATGTGGACGACAAAATCATCCAGAAAGCCAAAGAAACAAACCTGCCGGAAGAAGAAATTAGCTCTTTTTATATCGATGCTTTCATGAAAGATGTGGAAAGATTAGGATCAAAGACTGATTATATCAAACCTAAAGTAACCGATTCCATGGCAAAAATCATCGAATACATTGAAGAAATCGTCAAAAAAGGATATGCATATGTAATTAACGGAGATGTCTATTTCCGCGTTTCCAAAATCAAGGAATATGGCAAACTCAGTAACCAGAAACTTGACGATCTTATAAATGGAGTCAGGGTTGAGCCAAATCCCGACAAGGAAAATCCGCTCGATTTCACCTTATGGAAGAAAACTGATTCCGGCCTCAACTGGGCTTCGCCTTTTTCTCAAGGCCGTCCGGGATGGCATACAGAATGCGTGGCCATGATTGATGACATTTTCGGAGGCGAAATTGATATTCATGGTGGCGGATCAGATTTGATTTTTCCGCATCATGAGAACGAAATTGCACAAGCTGAAGCTTGTCATAACCATCATATCGCCCATTACTGGATGCATAACGGCAGACTCAATTTGGAAGGCGAGAAGATGAGCAAGAGCGTCGGCAACGTCGTGCTTGTCAAGGATCTATCAGATAGAATCATGGCCTTCAGGATGTTATTATTATCGACGCATTATCGTTCGCCTTTAAATTACAGCGACGAGAATCTCTCGATGTACCAGTCTGAATGGGCAAAATTGGACAACTCGATTAGAACTTTGACTAGAAAAATCGATCTTTCACCTAAAGAAAGCATTGAAACAATAGCATACCCAGAAATATCCGCATATGTAAATGAATTTGATGAAGCCATGGAACAGGATTTCAACACACCAAACGCCATTACCGCTTTACAAGGACTATTGAAAACGGCAAATGTCGAACTGAGAAAAAAGCACAATCTTGGCCTGCTGAAACAAATCTTGACTGCACTTGAGTATATGCTTGACATTCTCGGTTTGAAATTAAAGATACTACATCTTTCTGAAGCGGACAAACACTTGATCCACGAATGGGAAACGCTAAGAAAAAACAAAGAATTCGACAAAGCCGATCATATTCGCCAGGAACTTCAAAAAAGGAATCTTTTATGAACCTGAACAACGGCTTGTCATTGGCATATATCGGAGATGCATATTACGAACTAAGAATCAGAATGCATCTTTTGGCAAAAGGCCTTACAAAAGTCAATGACCTGCATAAGCAAGCAATCACATACACTTCAGCCAAAGGCCAAACTTTGGCAATGGAAGCCTTGCTGGATTTTGATTTGACTGAAGAAGAAGAAAAAATCTTCAAAAGAGGTAGAAATGCGGAATCGACCCGCAAACCCAAAAACACAGATCTGGCGACTTATCATAAAGCAACCGGGTTCGAGGCTTTGCTTGGCTACTTGTATCTGGAAGGCAAAAGCGACAGGCTCGAAGAAATTTTCAACAAATGCATAAAGACAATTGAAGAAAACTCTGATTGAAACAGAGTTTTCTTTTCTTGAAGACTAGCTTATATTTCAAGAAAAAAACAAATGAAATGTGATAAAATGGAAGTGGTGATACCTATGAGCATATTGTTATACGGGAAAAATCCCGCTTTGGAAGTTTTGAATTCAAAACGAAAGATCATCCAGGCCTTCATCCAGGAAAATTTCAATCGTGATATCTATGAAAAACTACAGGGCATGAATGTCCCAATCACAATCATGAACAAAAAACGCTTTGACGAGAAGTTCACGGGTCTGACTCAAGGCATCGTCATTGAGGTCGAAGACTATAAAATTTTATCCTTAAAAGAAATCATCGACAAATTGGACATCAATTCTAATCCTTTGATTGTGATGCTTGATGGAATCCAGGATCCTCACAACTTTGGCGCAATCATCAGAAGTTCTGAAGCCGGAGGCGTCAAAGCCATCATCATTCCCAAAGACAGAAGCGCATCAGTCAACGCAACCGTCGTTAAAACTTCATCCGGAGCAATCGAATACATTGACATAGTCGAGGTGGTTAATCTCAATCAAGCTGCCGAACAGTTGAAAAAATCCGGATATTGGGTTGTCGGAACTTCGCTTGATGCAATATCCAACTACGAGGATATATTTGTGGATAGACCCTTATGTCTTGTGATCGGTAGCGAAGGCAAGGGCATGAAGAGACTGCTCAAGGAAAATTGTGACCTTTTGGTAAAAATCCCGATGGAAGGGAAAATCAACAGTTTGAATGCTTCTGTAGGAGCAGCAATCATCATCTTTGACATTTTGCGGCGAAAGAAGGGTTAAATATTGCTTTTTCGCGATTACAACGACTATGAAATCATCAATTTGATCAAGCAGGGAAATGAAGAAGCGCTCGCTTTGATGATGGAGAAGTACAAATATCTAATTGCGAAAAAAATTGGAAAGTTCAACCTGACGAAAGAATATGACGATTGTTTCCAGGAAGGACTCCTGATGCTGTATAAATCAATTCTCAGATTCGATGAAAGCTTCAACAAATCTTTTACCAGATATTTTGAAAACAATCTGGAAAACCATTATATTTCCATAATCAGAAAAAACAGAAACTATGGAAAATTTCTTTCGAATAAATTGCCAGTCCTTGTCGAATATGTCATTGACGATTCCCGGAGAGACTATTTTTCCGAAGCAGACATCATCGATGCCGTTAGTCAGTTGTCCGATTTGGAAAAGCTAATTTTTGAAGTCAGATATCTTCAAAACAAGACGCCTTCAGAGACTGCAGATATCATCGGATGTGACATTAAAAAAGTATACAATGCGATGGATAGAATTCGTCATAAACTTAAAATGCATTTAG
>CAYWOK010000112.1:0-3270 GCA_964459895.1 uncultured Candidatus Izemoplasmatales bacterium | reverse complement strand
CTCCGGAATAATAATGCGGTTTGCATAACCACATATATGGATGGAGCAAGTTTTGATCAAGTCCGTCGCCATATGTCTGTTTTTGCGCTTGAAGCATCAGTTCCTTGAGTTCCGCTTCATCAAAAACAGTGGATTGTCTTCCTTCGAACACACTCTTTTCAAAGATGAAACGGCTCATGATATCAACGATGACTTGAGTGTAATCCTGTAAGGATGATTCCAAAAGATAGATTTTCTCATCTTTTGATGTCGCGTCTTTCAATGCGGCTTTGTTGACAATTGTTTCACAAAATGTCGAGGCGGTCTCCGCAACCGGCATTGTATATGAGGAGTTCAGGACGGATTCAGTAAAAATGGCTTCACCATGATAGGCGTGACCCAGTTCATGGGCAATCGTAATCACGTCGCCGAAAACTCCAGTAAAGTTTGTTAGAACTCTGCTTTCCTTAATGGCATGAATATTGGCGCAGAAGGCTCCGCCAACCTTGCCTTTTTTCGGAACAAAATCGATCCATGCTTCTTTGAAGGCCTTATCAGCCATCTCAAAAAGACGCTTGTTGAAAGTCGCAAAGTTTTTGCGGATATAATCAGAGGCTTCCGGGATTGTAAAAGTCTTGTTGATATTGCCCACAGGAGCAAACAAATCGTAAAAAGGCAGTCCTTTGGAGTGGCCTAGCAATTTAGCTTTGCGTTGGAGATATTTCCGGAATATGGGTAAATATTCCGTCATTGTTTCCATCATTACATCAAGAGTGGTTTTTTTCATCCGGCTTTTGAATAAAGCTTCATCTAATGGCGACTTAAAACCCCTTGCCTCTGAAAGTGTGTTTACTTCGCCTTTGATGGAGTTGATTGAGAAGGCAATCGCTTTGTCAATTTTCTTATATGCCTCAAGTTCAGCGTAATAGGCATTTTTCCTGACATCCTTATCTTTGTCGCTAGCCAAGCTTCTAACTTCTGATAGCGTGATTTCTTTTCCATCATAATCAACTGAAACCGTCGACGTCAACAGTCCTTGCAATCTTCCCCACGCCGTTGATCCCGATTGTTTCAGTTTTCCAATCAAATCTTCGGTCTGGTCATCAAGCATGTGTTCGGCTTGGGCTTTTAGTTCATTCAAATAAAACGAGTGTTCTGTCAATTTTGGATTTGAGGCGATTATCTTGTCAAGCCCAGGAACGTCACGCAACCATTTTTTAAACTGTGTGTCAACAAGTGTCAATTCATTAATCTTTACTTGAAGCGTGTTCAAGTATTTAACTGCCTGTTGATTTGTCGAGTCTGTAGCTTCACGCAATCCGGCATAATGGAACAGTTTGTCAGCGTAAAAAGAGACGTCCTCACTTGAGGAAAGATATCGGTTTAGTATCTTTTCCGCGAAGTCATAACTTGACAATTCATTCCCAATAAGTTTTGCTTCGTCGACTAGCTCAAATAATGTTTTCATATCTTTTGTAAAATGTTCATCTTCAAAACTTGTGTATAACTTGTCTAAATTCCATGTGTTCATTTGTTTTCCTCCCTGAAATAATAATTTTCTTTTCGTATTTCATAATAATATGATCGCTTAACTTGATTGGTGATAGTCTGGTAGTCGTCTTCCTTGAGGTAGTTGAATCCGCATTTTTCGATGACTCTTTTCGATTTCTGATTGCCGATGAAATGCGTGACCTTAATCAATTCAATATCGGTTTCTTCAAATATATATTGAATTGCTCTTTTGCAGGCTTCGGTCATCAAACCTCTGCCTTCGAAAGGTGTGGAAAGCACATAACCGAGGGATTTAACCTTATTTCCCCCAGTATCCTGAAAATCATGCATGCCAACCGAACCGATGACTTTTCCGCTTTCTTTTAACACTAGTGCCCAGGTATCGTCTGTAACTATGAATTTGTTTAAGATCTCCTTGCTTTCATCCAGACTTTCGTGTGGTTTCCAACCTGCATTTGGACCGACGGTTTCAAGTTTTGCATATTCATACAAGTCCGTTAGATCCGATAATTGCCAGCCTCTCAAGATCAATCTTTTTGTACATAGTGTTTTCATTTGAGCGCCTCCCCGACCGTAAGGCCCAACGATTGGATATCCCTGTGGACAAAAGCATCGATTTCAAGAGTTTTTGTTTGATTGACTAATTCTTCAATCAGATCCTGATAGGCAAGTTTGAACTCATATTTTTCCGCAAAGAACACTTCGGGTCTTATGGAAGGACTCTTGGGAACGTATACGCTGCAGCAATCTTGAAAAGGACGGTTGGATATGTCAAGGGTTTTTATTTTTCGAGCAAGACTAATTATTTCTAGTTTATCATAACTTGCAAGCGGTCTGATTATCAGGTCGTCAGTGACCTGTTGGATTGTCGACATGCTTTCTAAAGTTTGGGAAGCAACCTGCCCAATAGAATCACCGGTGACGATTGCCAAAGCCTTCGCTTTTGTTTTGATTTTCGAAGCGATTCTCAGCATCATTCTCCGCATGATTGTAATCAGATATGATTCGGGAATATTTTGGATTATCGCCTCATGCAGTTGAAAAAAAGGCACGAGATGGAGTTTGATTTTGCTATAGGGAGCGTACCTAGCCAGCACTTCGGTCAAATCAATAACTTTTTGCACGGATTCAATTGAAGTCAAAGGTGTCGATTCAAAATGGACACATTCGATCTGCAACCCTTTTTTCATTGCCAGAAAGGCGGCAACCGGCGAATCGATACCTCCGCTCAACAGCACGATGACTTTGCCTCCGATTGAGACTGGATATCCTCCCGTTCCCATGACCTGATCCAAGAAGATATAGGCTCCGTCGGTACGGATTTCGACATCAAGCGTCAATTCGGGGTCATGAACATCGACTATGAGGTTATCCATCTGAACCAGTATTTTGCCTGAAACCAATTTTGATATTTCCAGAGATGTCAATTTGATGCTTTTGTCAGCGCGCTTGGTCTCGACTTTGAAAGTAACTTTTTTGTTGTTTGTGGCTTTGCGGATCATTGAAACGGCAATCCGGGAGATTTCATCATAATCGATTTCGCACTTCGAAACCAGACTATATGAATACAATCCCGTCACATATTGCAGTTTTTCGACAACCTCGAGGTGATTGACATCATTCAAAACAATATAGCATCTGTCATGCCTGAAGTCGTATTCGACAGGTAAGCCTGATAATTTCTCTTTGATCAGCTTGTTGATAAGTTGGGTGAAATATTTCTGATTCTTGCCTTTCAAAACAAGGTCCCCGTAACGGACCAGGATCAATTCATTCATG
>CAYWOK010000111.1:0-3379 GCA_964459895.1 uncultured Candidatus Izemoplasmatales bacterium | reverse complement strand
AACCCGCAAGGCGGTCTCGCGGTTTTGTAATTGGCTTCTTTCATTTTGACAGGTTACTACGGTTTTAGTCGGCAAATGCGTGATTCTGACTGCTGAATCGGTCGTGTTGACACTTTGCCCGCCGTTTCCAGAAGACCGATAGGTATCGATTTTCAAGTCCTGGTCGTCAATTTCGACATCGATGGAATCATCGATTTCCGGAACCACTGAAACAGAAGCAAATGATGTGTGTCTTCTTCCAGAAGCGTCAAAAGGCGAAATTCTCACCAGGCGATGGACCCCGGATTCAGCTTTCAGGTAGCCATAGGCGTTGGTTCCTGATACCAGCATCGTCGCTGATTTCAAACCTGCTTCCTCACCATCCAGATAATCCAAAACAGTGGTTTTATAGTTGCTTGCTTCCGCCCATCTTGTGTACATCCTTAAAAGCATCTGTGCCCAGTCCTGTGACTCGGTGCCTCCGGCTCCGGGATGAAATTCCATGATGGCGTTCAACTTGTCATATGGCTTGTCAAGCAACATTTTGATAGTCATCAGTTCTGTTTTATTCTCAAACTTCCTGATCAGTTTTTCAGCTTCGGACAAATCAATTTCCTCACCTGCATGGACAAGTTCATATGTCAGTTCCAAAGTATCAAGTATATCCTTGATTTCGTCATATTCTTCGACGATTGCTTTGGTTTCATTTTGTTCCTTGATCACTTTTTGAGCTGCTTTTGGATCCGACCAAAAATCCGGGGAGATTGTTTTTTCTCCCAGATTCTTCAATATCTTCTGTTGTTTCTCAATCGACACTGTATCTTTAAGAGCAATGAAGCTTTCATTGAGATCGACGAGTTTTGTTTTCAGCTCCAGATGATTCATTATGTCTCCTTGTGCTTTATTGATTCTGACCGTGACAATATTTGTATTTTTTGCCGCTGCCGCAGGGGCAAGGGTCGTTTCGACCGACTTTTTGTACTACTTTTACCGGCTGTTTCTTTTTGGTTTCATCTTCTTTTCCGGAGGATGTGAATACCGGTTTGGCTACTTGGACACGTTCTGTGTTCTGTCTGACTTGAGCTTTCAGTACGAATCTGGTGACATCATTTTGGATGCTTTCAACCATGGTTTCGAACATTCTGAAGCCCATGTCCTGATATTCCCGGAAGGGATTGATCTGGCCGTAACTTTGAAGTGTGACTGATTGCCTGAGTTCACTCATCGCGTCGATATGTTGTACCCAGTAAGTATCGACTACTCTCAAAGTGACCGCTTTAAGAAAATCGTTGTATGCTTTTTCACCAGCCAACGCTTTTTTGTTTTCAACTTCTTTTTTGAATTGGTCCAAGACGTACTCTGCGACAATATCTTCTGAAGCAATGATTTTCGGATCGATTCCGTCTTTGGCGAAGAATTTGTTCAAGTTGGCATAGAGTTCCTCGCGATTATCAGGATGCTCCGCAATAATCCTTTTCAGACTGGTTTCGATCATCTGGCTGACAATCTCCTCGATCGAGTCCAAAAACAGAACATCGGTTCTCTGAGAATAGATAATCTCCCTTTGACGTCGCAAGACCTCGTCATATTGCAATACTGTTTTCCGACGATCAAAGTTGTTGCCTTCGATCTGGGTTTGTGCTCTTTGGACAAGTTTGGAAAACATGCCATATTCAAGCGGTTCTTCCGTGCCTGTGCCTTTCTGGATTGTGACCATCGAGATCATCCGTTTGAAACGGTCGCCACCAAATCGGCGCAGAAGGTCATCGTCAGCCGATAGAAAGAATCTGGAATAGCCAGGGTCGCCCTGACGTCCGCTACGGCCACGCAACTGATTGTCGATACGTCTTGACTCATGACGCTCAGTACCGATAACTGCAAGCCCTCCGAGTTCGACGACTCCCTGTCCTAGTTTGATGTCGGTTCCGCGACCTGCCATGTTGGTAGCAATTGTCACAGATCCTCGTTGTCCGGCTTTGGCAACTATTTCTGCCTCGCGTTCATGTTGCTTGGCATTCAATACATCATGTTTTACGCCTTTTTTCTTCAGCAAGCTAGACAGCAGTTCGGAACTTTCGATGGAAATCGTGCCAACTAGCAGCGGTTGTCCAAGTTTGTGTCTTCTTTCGATTTCGTCGGCTAGTGCCTTATATTTTGCCTGCATGGTCGCAAAGATAAGATCGTTGTCATCAATTCTGATTACCGGTTCGTTTGTAGGAATCTCGATGACGTACATGTTATAGATATTGCGGAATTCTTCTTCCTCGGTTTTGGCAGTACCAGTCATACCAGAAAGTTTCTTATACATCCGGAAATAGTTCTGGAAAGTGATGGTCGCAAGAACCGTGGTCTCTTTTTTGATTTCTACCGCTTCTTTTGATTCGAGAGCTTGGTGAAGCCCTTCAGAAAACTGTCTTCCGTGCATGAGTCGGCCGGTAAAAGGGTCGACAATGATGACTTTACCCTCCTGCACGACATAGTCTATATCTTTTGTCATGATAAAATTGGCTCTCAATGCATTGTTGATATGATGCAACAAAACGACATTGGTCACATCGTACAGATTTTCCAGATTAAAGTATGCCTCAGCTTTTTTGATTCCCGATTCCAACAGACCAATCGATTTGTCTTTAATATCGATTTGGAAATCTTCATCCTCTTTGAGTCTAATCGCGAAATAATTGGCATTCTGGTATAATTCCGCAGTATTTTTTTCGCCACCGGAAATAATTAATGGTGTTCTCGCTTCGTCGACCAAAATCGAGTCAACCTCATCAATGATTGCAAAATTGAGTGGTCTTTGGACGATGGCTTCTTTATAGATGACCATATGGTCGCGTAAATAGTCAAACCCCAGTTCATTGTTGGTAGAATAAAGGATGTCGCAATTATATACCGCTCGTTTTTCTTCTGGCGTAAGTTCGCGGATATTGAGGCCTACGGATAGACCCAAAAAACGGAATAAATCTCCGATTTCTCCATTTGCTTCACGTCCAGCCAAATATTCATTGACAGTCACGATATGGACTCCGCCACCACCAATTGCGTTCAAATAAGCGGGCATGACGGCAGTCAAAGTTTTACCTTCACCGGTCTTCATTTCCGCGATATTGCCTTCATGGATGACGATTGCGCCCATAACCTGGACTTTGAAAGGTGTCATGCCGGTAACCCGGGTCGATGCCTCCCGGACGGTTGCGAATGCCTCAGCCAACAAAGAATCCAACGATTCTCCGTTACTGAATCGCTCTTTGAATTCTATCGTTTTCGCTTGAAGTTTCTCATCGGTCAAGGTCTTGAATTCATTTTCTCGATTGAGAACCAGTTGGGCAGATTTTTCCAGCCTTTTCAATGCTCTTTTATTTGTGTCAAATAATTTAAACAAAGTAGTTCACCTCTT
>CAYWOK010000110.1:0-3383 GCA_964459895.1 uncultured Candidatus Izemoplasmatales bacterium | reverse complement strand
AATTCGTTTATGTCGGTGACGACCTATGGGATTTGAAGAGCAGACAATCAATCGATCTGTATGACAAAGACGGTGCATATTACGACGAATTCCCCGATTACAAAGAAGAATTAGAAGAATCGGAAGAGGAATTCGAAGAAGAAGACGAAGAAGAAGACGAAGAAGAAGACGAAGAAGAAGACGAAGAGCCAGAAGACGAAGAAGAGGACGTATACGAAGAAGAACCCGACTTCGAAGATTTGGAAGACGACATTGATTATGATGACTTTGAGGACGCGGAAACTGAGTTTGTCGAAGATGAAACTGATATCGTAGCCGACGAGGAAGAAGATTTCGATGACGAGAAATACAACGAATACATGGATGACTACGAAAAAATGTATGACGAATAATTTCAAATGCGTTTGCAATAAAACAATCTATTTGGTATAATCTAAAAGAGCCATAAAAAAAGGGTTCTCCACACGGGGAATCCTTTTTACATTTTTGGGGTGAAATCATGAAAGTTACGAAATACATCTTTGTTACAGGCGGCGTGGTATCTAGTCTTGGCAAGGGGATCGCCGCAGCATCGCTGGGGAGACTGTTGAAAAACCGTGGACTGAAAGTGTTCATGCAAAAATTCGACCCTTATATCAATATCGATCCCGGAACGATGTCGCCATACCAACACGGCGAAGTTTTTGTTACCGATGATGGCGGCGAAACAGATTTGGACCTGGGACATTACGAACGGTTCATTGACGAGAATCTGACCAAAAACAGTTCGATCACGACCGGGAAGATCTATTCATCGGTAATTGAAAAAGAAAGAAGAGGAGATTATCTTGGCGCTACTGTCCAGGTCATTCCTCACATCACCAATGAAATCAAATCAAAATTGGAAATTGCAGCGACAGAATCGGATGCAGATGTGATTATCACGGAAATCGGAGGAACGGTCGGTGATATCGAATCATTGCCCTTTCTGGAAGCCATCAGACAGGCAAGGCGAGATTTCGGATATCAAAATACGATGTATATCCACAATACGCTGGTCCCATATTTGGAAACTACCGGAGAACTGAAAACCAAGCCCACGCAACATAGCGTTAAAGAACTTAGATCTTTAGGAATCACGCCCGATGTGATTATCCTTCGGACAAGTAAAGAAATCACGAATTCCATTAGAGAAAAGATCGCACTTTTCTGCGACGTCAAAAAAGAAGCTGTCATCCAATGCCTGAATGTGAAAATTTTATATGAAGTCGCCCTAAATTTCCGCAAACAAAATCTTGATGGAATCGTTTGCGAACATTTACTTTTGGACACCAAGGCACCGGACATGTCCGAATGGGAAGAATTGGTGGACAGAATCCGTAATCTTAAACACGAAGTCACAATTGCTCTGGTCGGAAAATATGTCTCATTGCATGATGCATATCTATCTGTTTCAGAATCACTGAAACATGCAGGTTATTATCACCGGGTCAAAATCAATATCAATTGGATCAATTCTGGAGAAGTAACCGAATCAAATGTTGACGAATTGATTGGCAAACCCGATGGAATCATCGTTCCGGGAGGTTTCGGCCAAAGAGGCATTGAGGGAAAAATCTTTTCCATCCGCTATGCAAGAGAAAATAAGATACCATTTTTCGGACTGTGTCTGGGAATGCAGTTGTCGGTAATTGAATTTGCTCGCAACGTCTGTAATCTGCCTCAGGCAAACTCCACTGAATTCGATTCGGATACCATATATAATGTCATCGACTATCTACCAGAACAATATGCAGGTATTCATATGGGAGGAACAATGCGGCTGGGGTTATACCGCTGCAATTTGGAAAAAGGCACTTTTGCCGGCATTGCCTATAACGAGACTGAAGTCAAAGAAAGACATCGCCACCGATATGAATTTAATAATAAATTCCGGAAAATCCTTGAAAAAAACGGCATGGTTTTCTCAGGCATCAATCCGGAGACGAAACTTGTCGAGATCATCGAAATCAAAGATCATCCATGGTTTGTGGGATGTCAGTTTCATCCCGAGTTTCTTTCTAGGCCCGGAAAACCACATCCGCTATTCAGAGAATTTGTCAAAGCTGCCTTGGAACATCAACGCAATCAACTCGGTTGATTGTGTTTTTTTTGTCAGGCAGGATAAAAACAGTGGCTTTGAAAGGGCTATATTGTTATAATAGAAAACGAGGTGATATTTAAAATGGACTATAAGGCAAAGTTTCACGAATTGATTAAAAAACAAAAAGCTTATCTTTATATGCTGCAACTTGTTGGCTGGGATTCACAGACGGAAGCTCCAAGAGAATCATTTGCCAGAAGAGCAGAGATGGTCGGAATGATCAGTGGAGAGTATTTCAGACTGTCTATCGACAAAGAATATCAAGAAGCCGTATACACGCTTTATAATTCGCTTGAAGAACTTGATGATTTGACCAAGAGGGAAATTAAAATAGCCAAAAAGCAACTCGACAAGATAGTCAAGATTCCGGAAAACGAATTTGTCGAATTCCAGAAATTACTACAGATGGCTCAACAGATTTGGGAAGACGCCAAGGCAAAAAGTGATTACTCAGCTTTCAAGGACACGTTGGCGGAAATTATCGTCTATACAAAGAAATTTGTGAGTTATTATAAAGATGATGAGCATCCTTACAATGTTTTGCTGGACGCATACGAAGAAGGCATGACGATGGAAGACTACGATATGTTTTTCAACGCCCTTAAAAAAGACTTGGTACCTTTTGTAAAAACCGTGTTGCAATCTAAAGATGAAACAAATTATGAATTCCTAAAAAACAAATATGATGTCGAGAAACAAAAGGAATTTTGTGATTATCTGATCGACGTTTTTCATTTCAACCGCAACAGAGGCCTGATGAAAAAAAGCGTTCACCCCTTTACGTGGACCACTTCTCCAACGGATGTCAGGTTTACGACCAGATACCATGAGGACATGGTTTTCTCGAGTATCTATTCGGTTATCCATGAATTGGGACATGCGACCTATGAACAACAAATCGACACAGCATGGGACGATACTGTTTTAAATGGCGGAACCTCAATGGGAATCCACGAATCACAATCGAGATTTTATGAAAACACTATTGGAAGAAGCCTGGAATTCTGGGAAGTCAATTATCCTAAACTTAAGTCATTATTCCCTGAACAGCTTCAAAATGATGACCTGAAGACGATCCACAAAGGCGTGAACAAAGTTGCTTCGTCACTGATCAGAGTCGAAGCTGACGAGTTAACTTATCCCATGCACATTATGATCCGTTATGAGATTGAAAGAATGCTGATGACGGGTGAAGCTAATGTGGAAAACCTACCCGAAATCTGGAATCAAAAAATGGTGGAATATCTCGGAATCAAGCCAA
>CAYWOK010000109.1:0-3549 GCA_964459895.1 uncultured Candidatus Izemoplasmatales bacterium | reverse complement strand
CATTGTTAAGGTAAAACTTTTGATCATCAAATGTAAATCGGGATTCTTTACAAATATTTGGATAAATAATTTTAGGTTTTTCGAAAACCGGATAGTAGTCACATGCGCGGAGTTCCCACCAATAATCACCCATATCCCACCGTTTTTTTGCCAATTCAGCGAAAGGCTCAAGATATCGAGAAATCGCTGGAAAATTCTCTTTAAACCACTGCCATTTGTCTTTCGCATCTGGAGACTGTTCGTTTGTCCAACCGTTAGGAATGAGGATAACGTACTTGCCACTTTTTGACGGTTGATACTTCCTGATATCATCTCCAATGATAAATGGTTTAATCAAATTCCCGCTTTTCTGATCATCTTCAATCATTTGATTTTTTGTCTTTTCATCAATAATGAAAACTTTCGTTAAACCAGTAATTAATCCCCGATATATTTCTCCATTTGAGTATTCTTTTAGTTTAATGCCTTTGTTTTTCATTCTCTCTAGAATTTTTACCTCTTTCTCATTACTTAATGTCCAATTTTCACCACTTAGTACTTGAGAATCGAGAATTGTCTTAGATTTTTGTATTTCATCATCTAATGAAGTAAAATTCAATCGTTTGATGGGAACAAAATAAAACGTCTGCGCTTTTGGACTGGCCTTTTGTAAGATAAAAATCGCTGGGAACGTCGATGCCTCTTTGAAAACCGGTAATTCTCCAAAATCAATGATGGACAGAATTGTTGTCCTATGTTTGATAAATTCACGGATTTTCTTTCCATAATTTGCTTTAATAAATTTGTTAGAGCAAATCACACCGAAATATCCAGATTGACGTAATATGGCATGCGATTGCTCAATGAAATATACATATAAATCTGCTCCACCAGAATAACTTTCAAAACGATTCTGCATGTAATTTTTAAAATCCTGTCCGAGAGATTCCTGTCTCACATACGGCGGATTTCCAATTACCGCATCCCAACCCGGATTCTCACGAAGTTTTCCAGCATCAAAGAATATTTCCGGGAATTCAAGTTCCCAATGGAAGAACGATTTTTCTTTACCCATCTCAAGGGCTTTCTTAAACCATGCAAAATTTGATCTGTTCCCCCATTGAGCATCGAGGTTGTACATTGAACCAACCAGATTGTAATAATAACTCGAAGGAAGCCTGTTTGTCGGATTCTCAATCTTATTTCCAAAATAAAATGATGTATTCAGATCGGCTATTTGCATTACTTTCTGATATTCCGGAATATTTTGTAATTCATTAAAAATTCTCTCCTTCTTTTTAATATCATCAAGATTTTCCTCGCTAATTTGTTCAATCTCTGAAATTTTGTTTAAAATCTTCTTTACGAATACTGGAGGCACAATGGCTTGCTGTCCGGTTTTAGATTCTGGATTTCCTTCGCCTTCGTGATACCACGCAAGATCAGATATTTTCGCCCCGAACAGACTATTCCCTTGTTTGAGCCGGTGGTCAAGGAACGAAAGCGGCTTGTCCCTGCTGATCGTGGTGAGCCAGAGTCCGACCTTTGCCAGCTCCACCGCGAGTTCGTTCAAATCAACACCATAGATACAGTGCGAAACAACCTCACGTCGCGCCCAAGAATCAGTATATTTATCCTCCTCGAAAATTTTCTTTGCCTGAAGATCTTTTGTAACCGCCTCAAGGAGTTTTTGGGAGAGGAAATCTACTGCGCCGACAAGGAAATGCCCGCTCCCCATCGCAGGGTCAAGAATGTTTATCGAGAGCGTCGCATCAATGAAGCTCGCGTTCTTTTCCTGCGCTTCCTTCCATTTCTCCTCAACAACCGGCCCAATCGTGTTTTTTACGATGTAGTTCACGATATAGTCCGGTGTGTAGTACGAGCCGGTCGATTTCCGCTCACCCTTGTCCGTTAAAAGATACAGGTGTCCCGCACTCACCCGGTTATTCTCATCGAAATCCGCAAATGATTTCTTCTGCTTGCGGTTCGCGTTATACTCATCAAGCGTCACCCACTCACCATCGCTTACAACAAGATCCGACCTAGCAATCTTGAGTTTGTATTCGAGCAGCCCCTCATAGATACTGCCGAGATGCCGGATCTCAAGCGTTGAATAGTCCACAAAATCCCGGTGCGCGTCCTTGAGTTTGCTCCGGGAGAGGAGATCGATCGCATCTGCAAGGTACCGGTCTCCAATTTCCCACTTTTCGAGATCTGGATGTTTTTCAGGATCGAACAAACCGCCGTTATACGCGGGCACATAACACATCTCATCTTTCGAGATCCCAAGAGCTACACTACCCTGATTGACCAGGTTGAAGAGATCTTTAATTTCATTGAGTACTGCTGTTCTATTTGTATCGTACCGATGATCAACCCGTCCATCTTGTACATCAGCGATAGCGTGTTTCGTGTGGTGAAAACTGTAATAGTGCTGATAATGCTGGTCATTGAGATCCAGCAATCCTTTTCCTTCGGCATACAATAAGAACAGGAACCGGTAGAGCAGAATCATTGTGTTATTCTGGACGCGGACAAGGGTTGCCGGATCGTTTTTGTTGAGCTGATTTGAGTTGCGGTCGATAAATCCTTCGGCAATCCGTTTCATCGCCCAGTACACGTTATCTTTCAGGCTGTCTCCGATATCCGTGGCATAATCAAACGAACCTTGGAGAGTTCGAGTAAGAAAAGGAGGCCCTTCTTTTGATTCAATAAGTGCCTCTTTTTGAAAGAAATAATAGAAAAATCTGAAGGTTTCGATATCGTTTGCTGCTATTACGGATGGCAGATCAATTTCAAAATAATTATCACGCCGCCGGAATTTGGTATAGAGTCTCCAGATCCTGCCATTGGTGAGAATCCCCCACTTTTTTTCCGTATCATCAAGATATGTCCAAATCTGGAGACTCGGATTTTCACTTATATTGTATTCATTCTTGCTGACCTTGTCAAGATCCACTTTCCACTGCTTGACCTCTCCTATGGCTATTGCATTCGTAAAAAATGGGAGGGTGTCCTTGTTTTTGTGAGCATCATCGAGATTCTTTCGGTCTAAGAAAAAAGCATAATCGGGAAAATTTCTTGCCTGAGTCGGTTCCGTAACTTCAAATACAAAACCCAGGATCGTGAATATCTCGTTAAAAAAATGATTCTCCAGTTGTTTTTCATTATATAGTTCAAGAGATGCAGACTCGCGTTTGAAAATTTTTTTCATCTGTTCAAAAGCGTCGATATGATCGTCTTTCTTCCATTCGGGGCTCTTTGGAAGATATTTTTCAAGGTAATAATTTGAAAAAAGGTTATTATTCCTATAAGGATTGACGGAAGTCTGTGTCATCTAAAACACCAATAGATAATATGTGATTTCTGATAGACTGTATGCATTTATACATTATTTATTGAATGTTATCCTCAACAAGCTATTATCAGCATTTGTATGAAACACGTGTTGCCGCACCCCCGCACCAATCTCACAGCCGTTTACACACAATAAGATCATGAATGATTCTTCCTCCACCCATCCCATTTTGCCTAAATTATCCCCGTTATTTCCAAGCCCCAATCACCAAA
>CAYWOK010000108.1:0-3683 GCA_964459895.1 uncultured Candidatus Izemoplasmatales bacterium | reverse complement strand
AACTTCCTAAAACGGCTGCCATGAAGGCATTCACTTGAACCGGAATCATCGACGCAACCTGAACTTGAGATCCTGAGGATGCATAGAGAAATGCGGCTATAGACCCTAGCCCGCCGGCAATCGCCCAGCTCATCGCAGTGATGATTTTGGTATTGACGCCCATCATTCCGGCAACGATTTCACTGGATGCTGTTGCCCGGACTCCAAGTCCCCATTTAGTGAAACGGAGTGCTCCGAATAGAATTGCCAAAACAACAACTGTAATCACCAAGGCATATAGATTATGATAAGGGATAACCAACATCATGTCACCAATTTGAAATAATTTTGCCTCGACAGAAAATGCTTCCAAAGATGGCGCAATAGTACCGAAGATAACCGGTATCAATCCCATCAGAACCAAGACCAAACCCATCGTGATCATTTGTTTGCCGATTGAAGTAACGTGTTTTCCTCTTCTGATAATGACAACATCTACGAACAGACCTAACAGCGATGCACAGACAATACCGGCGAACATGCCAAGAAACAGTTTTGGCATTTTACCCATTGATGAATTGCTCGTGAGATACAAGACAAAATTGGCAGCGAAGAAAGCTCCAAATGTCGCCATCATTCCTTGAGCGAAGTTGGTGGTAACAGAAGTCTTGAAGATCAAAACAATTCCTGTGGTCGCCAGAACCAAGACGCATAAGTCGACAAGGTTCAAAAGAAATATCTGAAGAAACATTTGCATTGTAATTGCCTTGATCGTAAAAAAGAACACGCCAATAAGTCCAATAACCAAAATAATATTGATAAGCCTATTTCGATAAAATTGACGTTTCAGGTGTTTGCGGAAAAACAGCATATCCGCAAGAAAATAGAGCACCACCAGCGCGGGCACAAAAATCAGGATTTGTTTTAATGCGATATCAATTCCCGGCACTAGCATCACCCCACTTTATGATATTTGCCGCCCAGACATAACCGATTCCGGCAGCGAGCATGCATATGACGCTTCCATCCTTGATTTTACCTTGTTGTAAGGCAAGATACAAGGACAGTATCTGGTCAATTTGACCGATGTGGCCATAATCTTCAAGATATATCGTTTGATCATCTTTAAGTTTGAAATCATGCATCAAGCTCAAATGACCTGATCGTTTGATATGCAAAATTGCCATATAATCAAGGTCTTTTCGTTCCAAATGTGATTTCTCCAGCGCTTTATCGATACACTTATACCAGTTTGGCATCGATACTTCGTTAAGTCTGTTTTTCATTTTCACGGGATCAAGAAGCCGCAAACTTTTTTTTGCTGCTTCCAGATTGTCCTTGGTAATCGGATTGCATGTTCCACCGATTTCGACTCCAGCAGTTCTTGAAAGTGAGCCGTCTGCGATAATATGAGAACCCAACAATAGATTTTTTCCATAATTCTTCTTCAAAATGATTGCGCCGCCACCGGCACCTAAGTTATACATCATTGACATGTCTTTGTCTGTAAAATCGATGTAATCGCCATTTCTGTAACCGCCGACAACCATAATACATTTGACTTCATCATCTGCTATCAACATGTCTTTGGCCATAGTTAATGCCGATACTGTCGTACAACAACGATTGGCGACATCGATGCCCCAGGCATTCGTGGCTTTAATCTTGTCTTGGATGTAAAGAGCAGACGTCGTCAAAGGATATTCTTTCCATTCCTCACCCACGCAGATGATAACATCAATTTCCAATGGATCAATAACGGTGTTTTTCAAAGCGTCAAGAGCTGCATACACGCCCATTTCCTGAGTCCCGTCTTTGGGACCGGGAATAGTTTTCTGGCGGATGCCGAGTTTCTCGATTACTGCAGCTTCTGTCCAGACGCCCTTGGTTGCTAGGCTGATCTCCTTGGCACTCATTCTGCCTTTAGGAAGATAAATTCCGCACCCGACGATGCCTACTGTTGGTTTGTTCATGGGTTCACTTCTTTCTTGGGGAGTGTTAAAGACGCATTCCACCGTTCACATTGATGGTTTGACCGGTAATATAGGAAGCATCATCTGAAGCAAGGAAAGTTGCGACTTTGGCGATTTCTTGTGGTTCGCCAAGACGTTTGATCATTGTTAATTGAGCGAATTTATCGAGCAATTCCTGAGGAACAGTTTTTAAAATATCAGTCATTATATAACCGGGCGCGATTGCGTTCACGCGTACGGGAACACCTTTTCTCGCAAATTCTTTTGCCCAGGTCATCGTCAGGCCGATGGCTCCGGCTTTGGAAGCGGCATAGTTTGCCTGTCCGATATTGCCAAAGATACCGACAACAGAGGAAATGTTGATAATGGATCCACCGCCGATTTCTTCCATCTGCGGTCCAACGTAGCGAACAAGATTGAATAGGCCTTTCAAGTTTACATTCAGGACAAGGTCCCATTGCTCGTCAGTCATTTTTTTTGTCATCGAATCGCGGGTTATTCCGGCATTGTTGACCAAAATATCGATCTTACCGTATTTTTGAATGATTTCATCGAAGAACGTCTTGCAGCCCTGAACATCTGTGACATTCAGTTCATAAGGTATGACATTTTCCATTTCATAGGACATAGGTCCCATGTCCGCGGCGATTACTGTCGCGCCTTCTCTGGCAAAATCCTTGGCGATTTCTCCGCCGATGCCTTTGGCACCGCCGGTGACTACTGCTACTTTACCTTTAAGTTTCATACTATCCTCCAACTATCTTTTAATGATTATCGCGGTGCCCATGCCTCCGCCGATGCAAAGGCTAGCTAACCCGATATGTCTGTTAAGTTTGATCATTTCATGTAACAAGGAAACGACGATTCTGTTTCCCGATACCCCGACAGGATGTCCCAAGGCAATTGCGCCTCCGTTAACATTGGTGATGCTTAAAATGTCGGTTTCAGAAACATTATGTGCTTCAGCCAATTCTTTGATGACACCGATTGATTGCGACGCAAAAGCCTCATTGAGTTCAATCAGTTCCATGTCCTTCAGTTTGAGATTGGCGTTTTCTAAAGTGTTTTTGATGGCTGGAACAGGTCCTAGCCCCATGAAACTTGGGTCGACTCCGCCTTGTCCGATGGCGATAATTTCCGCTAATACAGGCAGATTGTATTTCTTTACGACTTCTTCGGAAGCGATGATGGTGAAACTCGCACCATCATTGATGCCTGAAGAGTTGCCTGCCGTTACGGAACCGTCCTTTTTGAATGCTGGACGAAGCTTAGCCAATTTTTCTGGATTAGTGGTTCTGTTTGGATATTCATCCTTGTCAAAGATGATTGTTTCTTTTCTGGTTTGGATTTGAATCGGGACAATCTCTTCATTGAATCGACCGGAATCGACAGCTTTTATCGCCTTAACTTGAGATTGATAAGCAAAAGCGTCTTGATCTTCACGGGAAATATGATGTTTGTCAACGATATTTTCTGCGGTCATACCCATATGCACTTCGGAAAATACATCGGTTAATGCGTCTGTCAAAATATGATCTTGCAACACGAAGTCTCCCATTTTGACACCGTCACGAACTTTATATGATGCCAGATATGGAGCTCTGCTCATGGATTCGACGCCACCGGCAACGACAAGACTGGAAAAACCCGCTTGGATTCCCATATAAGCATTCATGATCGTTTTCATACCGGAACCGCATACCATATTCAAAGTGTACGCGGGAACAGAAA
>CAYWOK010000107.1:0-3745 GCA_964459895.1 uncultured Candidatus Izemoplasmatales bacterium | reverse complement strand
TGCAATATAATACCACAGATTAGCGAAATAGTAAAATTTTTTTTGTTATTTTTTGATTGTGGTATAATGGGAGTGGTGATTATATGAGCATGGATGGGCGCTTTCTTCATTTTCTCAGCTCGGAACTGAATGACACTCTTGTTTCCGGAAGAATCCAAAAAATCTATCAGTTGAGCAAAACTGATTTTTTGTTTATAATCCGCACACCGGGAAAAACCCACCAACTTTATCTTTCGCTTTCGACATCGGTGACAAGGATTCATGTGACGCTTCATCCTTACGACAAACCTGATAACCCCAGCGGTTTTTGCATGCTGCTAAGAAAATATCTTGAAGGCGGCGTCATTGAAAAAATCGAATCGATCGAAGGCGATCGGATCATTAGGATTACAATCAAAAATCACAACGAAATCGGCGATGAAGCTGTATACGGGCTATATATGGAAATCATGGGTCGATATGCAAATTTAGTCGTCACTGCAGAAAACAACAAGATAGTTGATGCTTTCAAGCATATCAGTCCTTTCGAAGATTCCTCGCGGACAATAGAAAGAGGGGCCATCTACATCATTCCTTTGGACGACAAAATCAACCCCGAAGATAAAGACAAAGTCAATGAATTTTTCTTATCAAGTCCTGATATAAACGCGAAACTGTTGGTTAATACATTTCGGGGTATCTCACCGCTTTTTGCTCAGTATTTCATTGATTTGGCCCAAGAAAGCACAAAATCAATATTTGATTTGTTTGAGTCGCTTCTAGTAAAAACAATTAAACCAACCCTGTATTTCGGAACCTCCAAAAAGGCATTTTACTATATGGATGTCTTTAAAAACGGAGAGAAAAAGTATTTTACTTCTTTATCTAGTCTGCTTGACGAATATTTTCTTGATGCCGGGAGACAAGAAAGAAATCGACAGATATCAAGAAATCTGATTCAGTACATAAAAAGAGAACTGGATAAAAATACTAATAAGTTGGAAAAATTGTCTGATGATCTGGCAAACGCAAGAAATTGCGATATTTTTCGGATAAAAGGCGATATCATTCTTCAAAACCAGAATCAAATCGCCAAAGGTCAGACGAAACTCGAAGGTTTTGCCTATGAACTGCAACAAGATATCGCCATTGACCTAGATCCTTTGCTAACCCCGATCAAAAACGCAAATCAGTACTTTCGAAAATACAAGAAGTTCAAATCTTCAGTCCAATATATCGACGAGCAAGTTGTGGCTACCAAAAAGCAGATCGATTATTTTCAATTGCTTAGCTCTCAAATTGAATCAGTTTCACAAGCTGACCTCGATGAAATCCAGCAAGAATTGTCCAATCTTGGGTATTTACGAAATAAGGTAACCAGACAAAAACGCAAAATTCCCAATTATGACACATATCGAGATCCAGACAATAACGAGATCGTCGTAGGCAAAAACAACATGCAAAACGAGTATATAACCCATCATCTTGCCAAAGCAAACGAATGGTGGTTTCACACGCAGGGTCATCATGGCTCGCATGTTGTTGTCAGAGCAATCGATGATTTGTCAGAAACCACTATCAGATGTGCAGCCAATCTTGCAGCAATCCATTCAGCAGCAAAATACTCGTCGTCTGTAGCTGTCGATTACACAAGAGTCAAGTATGTCAAGAAAATACCTGGAGTAACTGCTTCCTTTGTTACCTACTCAAACCAAAAGACGATTTATATTGATCCGGATCCGACGTTAATCGACAAACTTAAAATAAAGAAAAAATAGAACGGAAAATCCGTTCTATTTTTGTTTAATTTCCTTTTGAATCATCGCAATGAAATCCTCGACTTTGACAGTTGATTGTTCCTGTTCTCCGTATTTGCGGAAGGTAACCTCGTCGTTTGCGACTTCCTGATCACCGATCACTAGTTGATAGGGAATTTTTTTTGTTTGTGCTTCGCGAATCTTGTATCCAAGTTTTTCATCTCGAAAGTCCTTTTCCGAACGAAGTCCAGCATCTTGAAGTCTCAAAAACAATTTTTCCGAAAATTCTTGATGAAAATTAAGATTTACCGGTATTATTTTGACTTGTACAGGTGCCAGCCAAGTAGGAAAAGCGCCCGCGTAGTGCTCAATCAAAATACCAATAAACCGTTCAATCGAGCCGAATAAGGCCCGATGCAACATCACGGGTCTTTGCTTTTCTCCTTGCGGATCAATATATGTCAAATCAAATCTTTCAGGAAGATTCATGTCTAATTGAATCGTTCCACATTGCCAGATTCGATTCATCGAATCGCGCAGTTTGAAGTCGAGTTTTGGCCCATAGAATGCGCCGTCTCCAGGATTAATCTTGTATTCTTTACCCATAGAATCAAGAGCATCAGCCAGCGCTTTTTCCGCTTTATCCCAGGTTTCAATCTTGCCAATGTATTTTTCAAGCGGCCTCGTTGATAATTCAATATGGTAATCAAGGTTGAATACTTTGTACATATAGTCAAATAAACGGACTAACTCGGCAACTTCACCGACGATTTGTTCTTCAGTCATAAAAATATGAGCATCATCTTGCGTGAAATTCCTGACTCTGAATAATCCTGCCAAAGCACCACTGGCTTCGTGACGGTGGACCAGTCCTAGTTCTCCGACCTTCAGCGGGAAATCCTTGTAAGAGTGGATGTCTCTTTTGTAAACCAACATCCCACCAGGGCAGTTCATAGGCTTGATTGCGTATTCCTGGCCATCAATTTCCGAGATATACATGTTCTCACGATAATTCTCCCAATGCCCAGAAACGACCCATAAGTCCTTGTTGAGCAATATAGGGGTCTGGATTAATTTATAGCCTTCCTTGAGATGTACCTGATACCAGAAATTCTCAAGTTCTCGACGAACGATCATGCCGTTGGGAAGCCAGAAGGGAAATCCTGGGCCATATTCGCTCAGCATGAACAAATCTAGCTCTTTGCCAAGTTTGCGATGATCTCTTTTCTTTCTTTCTTCCAACAGATGCAAGTGATCTTTTAATTCCTCGGCGGTGAAAAAAGCCGTTCCGTATACTCTTGTCAGTTGTTTGTTTTTTGAATCTCCACGCCAGTAAGCTCCGGCAAGACTTAACAATTTGAAGTGTTTAATCCACTTCGTTCCGGGAAGATGTGGCCCCCGACACAAATCAGTAAAATTAGCCTGAGAATACAAAGTAATAATTTCATTCTCCGGAAAGCTATTTATTAGTTCCTGCTTATATGGATCTGTAAGAAACATCTTTAAAGCCTCGTCTTTCGAGACTTCTTTTCTTTCAATCTGTTGGTTTTGACCAGCAAGTTTCAACATTATTTTTTCAATTTTTTCGAGATCCGACTCCACCAATATGTCTTCGCCAAGATCGATGTCGTAATAGAACCCCTCTTCGATATTCGGGCCTACTCCAAAGCAGGCGGATGGATAGATTTCTTTAACGGCCTGTGCCATCAAGTGTGCCGTTGAATGACGCAAGACTTCCAGCGCGATCGGGTCGGAATCGGTAATGATGGCAATTTCTGCGTCATGTTGAATCGGCCGGTCCATGTCGAAAAGTTCGTCATCGACTTTGATAACGATGCTTCTTTTTTTGAGCGATGGCGATATCGATTGAGCAATATCAAAGCCTGTCACGCCATTTTTAAACGCCTTTACAGATCCGTCTTGAAATTTAATATTTATCATCTTTCTACCTCCAAAAAAAAATCGCCCTAGTTAAAGGACGAAAGTATCGCGGTACCACCTTTGTTCTA
>CAYWOK010000106.1:0-3780 GCA_964459895.1 uncultured Candidatus Izemoplasmatales bacterium | reverse complement strand
CGTTCATGCCTTTATAGATAGGAATCAGTACCTGGATATCTTCTAACAAGGAATATCCCAACTTGATCTGGTTTCGAATCAATTTCAGAATGTAGTCTGAAACCATGTTTTCTCTTGTTTGGATGAATATGCGGTCATCTTTTTGTTCAAACATATGCTCGTTGAGATTCTGGCTTAAAACATCGTATGCCAGGGAAATGATTGATGAATCGACCGCTTGACGATGGATCTTTTCCAATTTCACTACCGTGAACAGATCGGACTCGATCAAATCGCAGAGAACTTGTCCGGGACCAACTGAAGGCAATTGGTTTTCATCGCCAACGATTACCAACTTGGTTCTTGGAGACAGCGCCTGGAACAGGTGATTCGCCAAGGATACATCCATCATCGAAGTTTCATCCACGATAATCAGCGACGCGTCGATTTTTTCGTGTTGGGAATAGGCGAAATGGCCTTCATAGTCATATCCCAATAGCCGATGAATAGTCGTTGCTTCGAGACCGGTAGCCTCATTGAGTCTTTTAGCGGCTTTTCCGGTCGGTGCTGCCAATTTGATTTTGGAAGCAATGGATTTATTGGCTTGGTGCATGAGTCTATAGACATGAGTGATTGCATCGATAATTGTGGTTTTTCCGGTTCCCGGTCCGCCGGTGATGATGACAAAATGCTCTTCCAAGGCTTTGATGATAGCCTTTCTTTGCATCGGTGTATATTCGATATTGCGGATTTTTTCGAACTGGTTCAAATAATCTTCAATCAAAGTGTTATCAACCGGTTCTTCTTCATACTGGGAATGCTTGAAAAGGATTGAAGCCACAGCTTTTTCTGAAAAATAAATGCCTCTCAAACTGATTTTATCATCGACATCGATAATCTTGCCCTCGATTGCCAAAAGCTCCAGTCTGTCAATCACTTGAGATTCTTCAATGTAAAAGTCTTCATTGACATTCAGATAACTCATCGTGTATTCCAGCAGTTTGTCTTTTTCCAGAAAAGTATCGCCATATTTGTTCATGTACTCCGATAATAAATACATGATGACGGCTTTAAGCCGCAACGGATGGTTATAGGAAAATCCGATTTTCAGTCCGATTTCATCGGCCCGTTTGAACCCGATTCCCTCGACTTCATCGATTAGGACATAT
Source organism: uncultured Candidatus Izemoplasmatales bacterium (assembly GCA_964459895.1). Taxonomy (GTDB): domain Bacteria; phylum Bacillota_I; class Bacilli_A; order Izemoplasmatales; family Hujiaoplasmataceae; genus JAAYZB01. Next base: position 2,632 of record CAYWOK010000106.1, on the reverse strand, counting down.
GGGTCATCTTTGATGACATCGATGGACTGATATCCGTATTTTTGATAAATTTTCATTGCCATTCTGGGGGATATTTCAAATCCGTATAGCCAAACAAGCGTTGTTTCAATCTGCCTGTTATCGTGAAGTGTTTCCGCAATCAAGTCCATTTTTTGTTTGTTCATTCTAGGGATTTCGTCCAAAACGTTTCTGTTGTTGGCGATTTTGTCCAAAGCATCAAGTCCGAGACTGTCGACGATTGCCTCCGCGGTTTTCGGTCCAACGCCTTTAAACAAATCGGAAGAGAGATAGTCAATGATTCCCGTTCTCGTCGATTCCATGATACGTTCGAATCTGGAAGCGCTGTACTGAATTCCATATTTGGGATGATCTGTCACTTCTCCATAGAATTTGTAAGTCTGGTACTGTTCCAAACGTGGAAAAAACCCACAAACAACAATCGTGGGTTCGAAATGAATCAATTCATTTTCAGCGGTATCCTTTATTTCCACACGGATTACGGAATACGAGCTGTCCTCATTGTAAAACAAATACTGTTTGATAGTACCCTCAAGAAAATTCATCCTTTGTCCTTTCAAACATTGAACTTCATCAATTCCTCTATATCAGCAACTTCTTTGATAATCTTTTCGCTTAAGTTCCTATAGCCATCAATGGTCACAAGCACGTTGTCTTCGATCCTGATGCCGATTTCCTCTGATTCGATATAGACACCTGGTTCAATCGTCAAAACCACACCGGCTTCCAAAGGAATCTGATAAGATCCGACATCGTGGACATCAAGCCCCAGATAATGGCTTACATTGTGATAATAGTATTTGTCCACTTCGCTTAGGTCATTGATAATACCCAAATCCAGCAAACCTTTGGCAATTTCTTGTTTGGCAAACAAATTCAGGTCGGCTACCATAATCCCAGGCTTGACAAGCTCCATTGTCCGTTTATTTACTGATAATATTAGTTCATATAAGACTTTCTGTCTGTCCGTGAATTTGCCATCGACAGGGAAAGTCCGGCTGATGTCAGCCGAATATACTCCGCAAAGCGCGCCAAGATCAACCAAAATCATCTTTCCGGCTTCCACAACTTGGTTGTTAGTTTCATAATGTAAAATAGTAGCGTTCTTACCGCCGGCAACGATTGAATCGAAACCGACCCCTTCGCTGTTTCTCAAACGGATTGTAAAATCAAACAAGGCGTCCAGCTGGTGCTCATTGACTCCTGGTATTGCGTTTTGCATCATCGCTTCGATCCCTGAAAAAGTGTATTCGATAGCTTGTTCGATTTGTGCTACTTCCTCGTCCGCTTTTTTCATTCTCAAAACATCAAGAATCTCATTGGCGTTCTTGAGCTTGATCTCGGGATAATTCTTGATGATATGATCAGCTTTTTCCAGACTGATTGGTTTTGATAGCGGACCGCTGTGATACAAGTCTAAATAGCAAGCCTTTGGCATTCCAATCAGAGATTTACGAGAATCAGAAAGCACATACTGACTGATGAAATCGGGAAACTCCTGGGTGAAGCGGATATTCAGTTCTTCGATTCCGCATAGTTCGGACGTTTCAGCCTTTGTCAGGCGCCTGCCAAGCCATTTGTTGGCGTAATCGCTGGGCTCGTCAATAAAAAGATACTCTTTTTTGGTATTCTTTCCTTTGACCAAAAGCAAAATCATGTTTTCCCTTGTGATTCCACTCAGATAGTAGAAATTCCGGTTAGGAACATATTTATATGATTGATCTCCGGTTTTATGTGGGGGATTACCGGAAAAAAACAATGCGAATGATTGTTCTTTAGCCTTTTCGAAAAAATCGTTACGGTGTTTCACAAATACGCTTTTATCCATTTTTTTCACCTCAAAATCTTTTTAAACATTATATCACATTAAGTGAAAAAAAAGCACTAGTTAAGTGCTTTTTGCTTAATGAAATAATAATTATATCCCTTATTGTGATGCTCTATTTTTACGGAACTGATACCATAAATACCAAAATCCGAACAGAACAAAATAGAAAAGCAATAACCAAAGCATATTCAGAGGATGATTTTGAATGTCAAAGATACTGCCAAGAAAAACAAGAAATATTATAATGATCAACCTGGAGGCAATGGTAAGGAACAAGTATCTGGACACTTTTGTCTTTGTGAGCGATAACGCATAGTTGAGAATCGACGATGGCAGAAACGGGTTGCTCATGATTAGCAGCACAGGAATCACTTTTGGACCGTCAACAACATTCAAAAACATCTTGCCGTATTTATTAGCTTCCACTTTTTTGAAAAAGACTGGCGCAAAGGTCAATCTGATGATTGTAAAGATGACAAGCATTCCTAAAAATGAGCCCAGGGTCGATAAGAAAATCGTTAATACCGTTCCCTGAACCGCTCCATAAGCGCTTGACATGATATTGAGATTGAAAGCAATCAGAACAGTCAAGGGTAGAGATGGCAAGATGGCTTCAATAAAAGGTAAAAGCACCGATAAAAGCGGTGCGAACCAAATATTATTTGTTACAAATTCTTCAAGTCTTGCCAAAATGTCATATAAGATATTCAAACGTTCGACCATCCTTCTTAAAAAAAGCATCCAAATGGATGCTTTGGGTTAAATCAGTTCCGCGAAATGCTTGAG
>CAYWOK010000105.1:0-3854 GCA_964459895.1 uncultured Candidatus Izemoplasmatales bacterium | reverse complement strand
GAGCAAATGACTCTTAATCATTGGGTCCCCGGTTCGAATCCGTGATGGCGCACCAGATACAATTAAAAGGCGAGAAATCGTCTTTTTTCTTTTATCTATTTTATTGTATAACTTGTTATGATATGATTTATTTGTATATAAGTTTATTATTACTATCTGTCAAAAACACCTAATCCACACCTATAATATTGTTTATCAATATGCTATCATGCAGATACTGTCGGATTGTATAATATTTTTTGACGGACAGTACCGCTATGCTTTTATTCTATTATTAAAAAAAGAAAAAAATAGAGGAAGAAGAACATGAAAAGAATAATCATCATTTTATTCATTTTACTAGATTTCATTTTGCTCATCGGATGCAACTTTCGAAGCATTCTAAATTATAATCTCAGTTCTAAGCAATTTGAGAACTATATTTCTAAGCAAGATTCTTATACGTATACGATTGATCTTGATTATACCGTTAAGGCAGAAGGATCCCGTAATACATACCATTATTATTTTGATTCTGAGGTTACGAATTATCTGCTAGACAATGCTTATGAAATCAGCATGGTACTGAGCGGCGACACATATCATTTTTTGGTTGAAGTTGAAGACGAAAAGCTAAATACCTTTGTTATCGAAGGCGCTTGGCTGAGACCTGATGACACAGGGATAATGGACATAGTTGAACTTGAAGAGGAATTTGAAAGTTATGACGCTTTTGTTTACAGGGATTCTTGGATAAATGACTTCGAACAAACTGAATCCAATCATTTCAGTGTTTCGGTGTCTATAGAGGATTTGCTGGAAAATGACTATTTTGATGAATTAATTAATGATATCAGCGTGTCCGCTATATCAATTGAGGAATTAGATACATCTTTTGCGGTGATCGAGGTAATGTTTCAAGAAGATAATCATGTAATGAATATCGACATATCAATCGATTCACTAAAATTCAAGGTTCAGAATATCTCCTTTAAGACAAGTCTTTCTGAATCTTTAGTAATTAAAAAAGGCGCGACAGACTCGTTTGATTACAGCAAGTATTACGAATTTCCGGTCACGGATATTAATGAGTTGCATAAAACTTATGACTGGCGGGACCATTTTGAAGCTACGACTGTTGATTGTGGAACGAGTTATTACCGCGTTCATATGGAGCAAGGCGTTTATCGTTTTGATTATGGCCCTTATTCAGAAGAATGTGTTTATGCTGAACTTTTGACGGAATCAATGACGCTTGTGCATACTTCAAATCACTTGGATTATGATGTTCCAACTGAAGGCATTTACTATGTCAAGATTATTTCAATTTCACCGAATGAGAATTTCAGACTAGGACTGATAAGGCCTTAAATTGTGGATAACTCAATTAAATCACTTCCTTTAAAAAATACCAAGTCAGACAGGATATCTTGCATTTAAATACAAAAAAACTAGAAGACTTTCTATCGTCTTCTAGAATCTTAATACAATATTTACTCTTTTTTTATTCTGTCCTCAAAACGCGGTTCACTTCAAAACACCAAATTTATATAGTTCAAAAGGAGTTTTTATGAAAAAGTATTACTATTTTCTTGTCATATTATTATTTTGTTTTTTTTTGGTCGGATGCAATTCAACAACTGAACAATCAGCATCTATAACAACTGAACAATCAACAATCACAACAATCAGCAACTTTGACTACGTTAATGAAAGCATATTTGTACAGACTGGCGATTATTCGATGCCAGGAATATTGACCACACCTTTGGCTACAGGGCCTGTTCCTGCGGTTATTTTTATTCATGGATCTGGTCCAGCCGACATGGATGAATCGATAGGCGCATTAAAGATGTTTCAAGATTTAGCCAATCATCTGGCAGAAGAAGGAATCGCTTCGATCCGTTATAACAAACGAACCTATGAATATGCTGATGAATTGGTCGGAGATTATGATTTTACCATATATGATGAAAGCATTAATGATGTTCTGTCTGCATACCAATTACTGATGTCCGATTCCAGAATCGATAAGGACCAAATATATCTCCTCGGTCATTCTCAAGGCGGAGCGATCGCACCAATCATAATCAACCTTGAGCCTAATATTTGTGGCGTCATTATCATGGCCGGGAGCACCGAGCACATCCTGGATATCCTTGCGAATCAATTCTTGCGATATTATGGTCAAGATTATCTGAACGAGTACCGTCCCTATATTGAAACCGCCAAATCACTGACCGAAGTGAAACCCGGAGAAGAAGCATACTTATATTTTGGGGCCTATGAAGCTTACTGGGTTAACTACAACAGCATCAATTTCCCCCAAGAATTATTAAATGCTTCAGTTGACCACCCATTTTTGATAATGCAAGGTGAAAGCGACATACAAATAACCTTAAATCATTTCGAAACATATCAAACATTGTTAGGTGCAAATGAATTATGCGTATTCAAACACTATGAGGAACTAAATCACTGCTTTGTAAACGGAGTGGGAGAAACATTGGCTACTGCATATACTGTAAGCAAGGAAATCCCCGATGAAGTTTTCGAGGATATCTGTGCATTTATTCTCGGCTAATATTTTGGCGTTGATACCATATGTTTAATAAATGTCGAGTTTAATTTCAAAATTCGATATTGAAGAAATAAACTTGCGAATGTGATATAGATAAACTTGTGTGGATTGCATTGTTTTCATGATAAACTTGCGACTGACAAGACAATTTAAGTAGCAAAACATATAAAAGTTCCAAAACATGTTTTTTCGGAACAATTAAGCGCATAAAAGTCTCGTGTGTGTAAACATAAATAGGGTAAAAATATGTTACTTCGGGAAAGTCGAGGCACTTTATTTAGCACTTCACACAACTCAACGCAATTTGTCTGTGAGCACATTTTTGATAGATTTGATCCAATCGACAGGTAGCGAGGAGATATGTTGAGTAATTCATAGCCTGACTTCAATTGCAAAATAGTCTTTATGAAATATATAGTTCGGTGTTTGACCGCGATGGTGCACCAGATACAATTAAAAGGCGAGAAATCGTCTTTTTTCTTTTATCTATTTTAATGATTATCGTCTTATGATATGATTTGTATGTATATGAGTTTATTATTACAATCTGTTTAAAAAGTACGAAAAACCATTTTTTCAATTGTCACATAACTGAAGATGAAGTTATTATAGTTTGATTATGTTCAAGAGAGGGTAATATGAAGACGAGATATTTTCAATTTCGATTAAATCTGATATTAGTTTCTATTGTAATGATAGCTTCTTCATTTTTGGAGTTATTGAATTATGCTATAAACCCATCTATGATAGGATTCTGGAATCCAAAAATCTTTTTTAGAGATGCTCTAATAACTGAAATTTTTTTTATAGTAGGCATGATAGTGCTCTCAAAAAGAATACTAGTTAATGTTCATGTTACCAGTCTGCAATTATGCTTTTTTCTTTTTGGCAAAGAATTTCACAGCATAAAATGGGACGATGTATCTTCGATACTTTTTAGTAAACAACTATTTAGTAAGAAACTAATTATTAAAACAATTAATGCGAATATTTCAACTGAAATCGACATAACAAAGAAGCAATTGTTAGTATTTCATGAATTATGCTCGAATCAATCTGTCTGTGATGAAATAAAGAAATATTTGGATATATGGTCATCTATTTAAAGAGGATATTTGATTTAATTAATTGTATTGGTATGGAAATTAAACAGAGGGTAATCGAACCATATTAATACGAAGTATCTGCTTAAATTCCTCTCAATCAATTAAAGTCAATCTATATGTGAAACAATTTTCGTTATTTTATAAAAATTGTTTCACATTTTATTATATTTGTGTTATATTATATGTGT
>CAYWOK010000104.1:0-4120 GCA_964459895.1 uncultured Candidatus Izemoplasmatales bacterium | reverse complement strand
TTGATTAGTCAATCAGGTGAGAAGTGGGCCTTCTTCTTTCTACTTTTTAAATCTATCATATTATATATCAATAAAGAGATTATGTCAAGAAAAAAGATTACTCTTCAGAATCCTCTTTTTCTTTCTTCAGATTCAGATAATTTATCTTGTTTACCTGGTAGGCTCTTGCAATGGCAAGCGAGCCTTTGGGAACGTTCTTATTTAGTGTCGAGCCGGCAGCAATCATTGAACTGTCTTCGATTCGGATTGGTGCAATCAGGTTTGCATTGCAACCGATAAAGACGTCATCGCCAATATGGGTCTGATACTTGTGCTTGCCATCATAATTGACAGTGATGGCACCGCAACCGAAGTTGACATTGCTTCCGATTGTTGCATCGCCGATATAGGCGAGATGTGAAGCTTTGGTATTTGTCCCGGTTGAGGATTTTTTTACCTCGACGAAATTACCAATCCTGTTTTTGGCTCCGATGTAAGCTCCATCGCGCAGATGAGCGAATGGGCCGACAGTGGAATCTTCATTAATGACGGAATTGTACACGAGTGAATGTCTACAAATCACTCTTTCACCGATAATGCTTTCGTATATTTCAGTATTCGGACCGATCTGCGCGCCTTTCTTAATTACCGAATTTCCGGTAATATAGGAGTTAGGATGGATGGTGACATTTTCTTCAATCATAACGTTATGCCCGATTGTGATTGTTTCGGGGTTGATCATAGCAACACCTTTCAGCATCAAGTCTTGGTTGATCTTCAAACGAAGCTTTGCCTCGGCAATACTAAGTGCGAATAGATCGTTGACGCCCATCGCCTTGTATGATTCTTTAAGGTAGTAGGTTCCGATCACATGGTTGGAATTTTTGAGAATCTTAACGATATCGGTAAGATAATATTCATTCTTTAAGTTATTGTTGTCAAGCTTTGCTAAAGCTTCGAATAAAACGGTATTTTTAACGACATAGATTCCAGTATTGATTTCATTGATGGTTCGTTGTGAAAAACTAGCTTCGTGATGTTCGACGATTGCTTCAAGGTATCCGGATTCGTTTCGAACGATTCTTCCGTAACCCTCTGGATCTTCTAGTTTTGTTGTAACGATTGTCAAATCGTGTCTTCTATCATTGTGCTCCAAAATGGCTTTTTCGATGATACAATTATCGATTAACGGCATATCTCCGGGAAGGATGACTGTGTCTCCTTGCATGTCCTGGATATATGGTTTTGTGACAATAACAGCATGACCGGTTCCCAACTGTTCCTCTTGAACCGCATAGGTGACCGTGTCACCCAAAATATCCTGGATGACCTGTCTTTTATGTCCGACAACGACAATTATCTCGTCAACGGAATTACTGTTTCTAATATTTTCGACGATATAGGCAATCATCGGTTTTCTCAACAGCGGATAGGCGCATTTCGGTAACTCGGTCTTCATTCTCGTGCCCTTGCCTGCAGCCAAAATTACAGCGTATCTTTTCATATTGGTCCCCCTAAAAAGTGTGGATAAATTATTTTTTGTCGAGTATTTCAATGATTGAGACGATATCTTGAATCGACTGGTCGACCATTTCCATCGTCGGAGCCGAGACTGAGATTCTGATCAGCGGTTCTGTTCCACTTGAACGAACAAGAATTTTTCCGCTTTCGCCAAGACGCATCTTGATTTCCTTGACCTTCTTGATAACATCGGGATGGTTGACAAGCTGCTTGTCATAATTTCTCAGGTTGAGTAGTTTGTCCGGATAGAGCTTAATTCCTTTTACCATCTGTTCGAGTGATTCATTGGATTCGAAAATCAGTTTGATCAAGTAACAGGCATTCAAGATTCCATCACCGGTGTCAAGTAAATATCGGTTGATGATGTGACCGGAATTTTCGCCGCCAAGAACATAATCTCCTGACTCCATTTCTTCGACAACATATTTGTCACCGATGTCAGCCTGGATCACTTTGATCGAATTATTATTAAGCGACTTGATAATACCAAGATTGCTCATCTTTGTCAAGACGACGGTGTCATGTTTCAGCAAACCTTTTTTGTGGAGATCGAGGGCGATGATATAAATCATGAAATCACCGTCGTAAATCGTACCGTCGCTGCCAACCATGATTAGCCGGTCTCCATCTCCGTCAAAAGCAAAACCAAGGTCAAGTCGTTTTTTTATGACTAGGTCGATCAAGGCCTCAAGGTGAGTGGAACCGACCATTTTGTTGATATTTTTCCCATCAGGAGTGTCACCGATAAAAGATAATTTGTCGGAAAAACGTCCAAAGATTTGCTTAGCAGTCGCACAAGTGGCACCATTTGCCAAATCCAAACCAATTCGTAAATCTGTTTTTATAATCTGTGATTTCAAGAGATCCAGATAAAATGGTAGTGGGTCGAAAACATCTAGTTCAGACCCGATGAATATTTCCTCGTTTAATTGATTGGGATTATCAATTAGAAATTCCAGGCGGTTTTCCTCGTCTTGGTCAAGTTTTTTGCCGAAGAGAAAAATCTTTATCCCATTGTCTTCATAGGGATTGTGACTAGCAGTCACCATCACGCCGATAGCTGCCTGGATTTTGCTCAGGTGCGAAAGCAAAGGCGTTGGCAAGACGCCAAAATCCATTACGTTCAAGCCTGAAGACATTGCGCCCTTTTTGATGGCATTAACCAGCATTTCACCGGACTCGCGAGTATCTCTCGAAATAACCAAGATATTATTATTTAATACCTTCAGGGCTTTACCAACTTTTTTTGCTAGGTCAAAAGAAAGAAATTCGTAGGCTTTGCCTCGAATTCCGTCAGTTCCAAAATACTTGCCCATATCATCAGCTCCTATTCGACGGTGACAGATTTAGCCAAGTTTCTAGGCTTGTCAATGTCTCTGCCAAGATTTAATGCGGAATAATAGGCAATGAGTTGCGTAGGAATTACCGTTAATAGCGGAGTCAGCATTTCATTGACATCCATGAGTATTATTTCATCGGTCATGTCGGAAACCCCATTCAATGATATAACGATGACTTCTGCACCTCTTGCCAAGACTTCTCTGATATTGGCACGAGTGTTGTTCTGGATGCTTTTTTGCGAAATGATGGCGATGACCGGAACCCCGTCTTCGATCAGGGCAATCGTACCATGTTTCAGTTCTCCCGCTGCGAAACCTTCGGTTTGTATATATGAGATTTCCTTCAGCTTAAGCGCGGCTTCAAGACACGTGTAGTAATCCAAGCCTCTTCCGATATAAAAACAGTTACGCTTGGTCAGTTTGTCAGACACAAGTTTTTGAATGTATTCGCGATTGTCGATGATTGCATCCATCGCGATAGCCACGCGTGATAATTCCAAATGCAAATCAAATGGTTTTCTTTTGGCGACAAGGAAAGAAAGAATTGCTAGAATGGAAATTTGTCCGACATAGGCTTTTGTAGATGCGACAGCAATTTCGGGACCGGCATAAATTTCAAGATAATGGTCTGCTTCTCTGGCAAGCGTGGAAGTTGGAACGTTGGTGATGGTAAGTGTCTTATCGCCTCGCTCTTTGGCTTTCAGAAGACATGCCCGCAAATCAGCGGTCTCTCCCGATTGGGAGATAAAGACAAATAAAGGATTCTTCACCAGCAATGGTAGGTTGTAGGCAAATTCACTGGCGATGAATACCTCTGTTGGAATCTGTGAAATATGTTCAAAGTAGTACTTTCCGACATAACCGGCATGCATGCTTGTACCAGCAGCAATGATATAGATTCGTTCAGTTTCCCGAAACAGTCTAATGATGTCTTCGGGAATGTTTGTGATCCCGTCTACTAAATATTTAGACATGATTTTCCGGACAACCGACGGTTGTTCACAAATCTCTTTCAACATGTAATGCTGATAACCTGCCTTGCCGATTTCATCCAAAACCATGTTCATTTCATATATTTTTGCCTGAACTGGTGTTCCGATGATGTCTACCATCGTATAACTATATTCAAATCCGTTCTGCTTGACGATAGTGAACGTTTTATCCTCAATGGGGATATATGAGTGAGCATAGCCAACAAGTGCCATAACGTCAGAAGCGAGCGTAATCCCGTCTTTTCCGATGCCAATCAGCAAAGGTGATTTGTTCTTTGCGGCATACAT
>CAYWOK010000103.1:0-4124 GCA_964459895.1 uncultured Candidatus Izemoplasmatales bacterium | reverse complement strand
TTAATAAGGAAATCGCGCTTTTTGAGCAATTCTTCGACAAAATATCCAACCATGCTAAAACTCACAGGCAAATTACCTTAAACAATCTTGACCAGGTCGAGGAAAGGCTTATTACCCTTAAGGAACAAGCCACTTCTCTTAAGGACCAGATTTTTTTCCATGATGAAACCGTCATCGTAGACAGACAGGAAATCATCGCCCAGACCGAAACTGCTGTCCATGAACGCAACACCCTGTTACTGGACAATGACCGCTTTGAAGGCAGCGATATCCTTGAAGCCATCGATTATCTGAATAAAGCCTTGATTCAGGTCAAAATGAATTTTTTTGATACCTATCACAACTCATACCTAAACAGCATTATGACAACCGACGTCTTCTTTGACTTTTACTATGACAAGTCCAAGGAATTCCAGTCTGTGCTCGACCATCACCAACAAGAAGTCATGGACCTGTTCCTCGAACTCAACGAGGAAATCAAGAACATGGACAATGCCATTTCCGACATCATACAAAAAAAGAATGAAACGATTCAAAAAATCAACCAGTTCTACAATCAGGAAATGAAACATTATGTCGACAACCAGTTGATGTTTTCTCCGGTCACCGACCCGACATCGATTGACATCCAGGCACTTGTTTCAGACAAGATTGTCCAGTTCAAAACCTTCAGAAGTCACCTCGAAGAACAAAACAAGCATATTGAAAGCCATATGCGAAAAGAATTTCAGACATTGAATAAGAACGTGCTGACTAGGCTTTTCAACCGGAAATCAAATCTCATCACCGGCAAAATCGATTTTTTTGAACGCCCCGAAGCATTTCTGCTTGACCTCAAACAACAAATCGTCCAGGCAGACGAACAAAATGACAAAACCCTGTCCCTTCGTTTGATTTCCATGTATCTCCAACTAAAAGATTACAAACTTCAGATGAAAAAATGTTCCAAGCGAGCCAATAGCATGATCAAAAAACAACGTCAGCTCCGCAATAAGATGCTTTTGCAATTTAAACTTGAAACCAACCGGGTCACTAATGATCTGGAAAGAACTTTGAATCTCTATCAGGAACTCATGCAGTATGATACGTTTCTCGCCCAGGCAATCGGAGACGGTTCTTCAAAAATCGTCAAAGACGAACTGAACTACCTTTCACTCCTAGCGATGAACAAGGAATTCAAAACCAATATCAATTTCGATATCGAAAGTCAAACCATCAAAGGCCAGATCAATGAAGTCGAAATGAAACTTATCTACCAGGTCAAAAAGCAACTTCTGCTTCAGGAAGTTGAGCTTCTTAATGTAATCAAGGATGCCCAGATTTTCCTAATAGACAGAAAATATACCTACTATGATGCCCAAAAACAGATTGAAAAAGAGCGGTTCCTAATTGATAGATTGGAAACCGCCATGAACTACCATCTCGAATACATGCACGAAACAGCCAAAATCAACCGCAAATGGAATTCCGAGATTTTGCATACCCTGATTATGGATATCCGCAATCAGGAAACGCACAACATCCACGTCATCGATGCCGCTGCCAAAGTAAAACTTGCCCTGAAGGAATACGATATCAAGGCTCTCCATTTCAAAACAATGTATGAAAACGAGTTGAACTATCTCGTTATGCAATCTTCGCGTGTCGAGCAAGAGACGAAAATCCATAACGATTTCATTCTTACTACCTATGAAAACCAGATGCGCTTTACTTCTGAACAGATTGAACTTGCCTCTTCCGAATACCGATTGCGGGTTGAAGCAATCATCCAAGCGGTCGACGAAGAGAGGACCTATCTTGAAGAAATCTACCAGAATACAGCCAAAAAATATGACAAACGCCGTCAGTTGCTCGATGATGCCTTTCAGTCTAGCCTCTACCATAACAATCATCTGATAACGGAAACAGAAGACGAGAAAATCCATAAAATCCTGAACAAGGAAATCGACAAGTCGAGAAAACAGTACCTTCTGGATAAATCGGAAATCGAAGCGGAATACACCAAAGACAAGACCATCGCGGAAACAAAGCGCAAACTTAGGGAACTCGATTCCCATTTGGATGATGCTCTTCAAGATGCTGACATGTTGAGAGAAGACACAATTCATGAAATGCAGGAACAATTCACTTATGCCAAAGAGCATTTTGAAGTTTTGAAGCCCTATCTAGACCAAAAAGTCAATATTCTAGATCCGACTTTCTACACCGGACTGGAAAACATCAACAAGCGCTACCACTACAAACTCAAAGTTGCAGAAGTCGAACTAGACGTCGCCTCCAAAGATCTGCTTGATACTTATCTAAACATCTACTTCACCGAAAAACCCGAAGAGAATAAACAGGAAATGCTCCGAAAAATCGAAGAATTGAATACGCTTCGCGAAAATGCAAGTCTCAAATATTCCGCGCGGATGCAGGCCTTGGAAAACGCCTATCAGGCCGAACTTTCAGATTATCATAGCAATTCAGAAACTATCATTCAAGAGACAATCTCCATGAAAAACTTGATCGTATCAAAACGGGACTTGACAATGCAAACAATTCAAACCGAACTCGACCAGGTCGACCAGCAATATATCCTGCAACAAAAAAACCACGATTTGGCCCATACAAATGAAATCAGGAGCCTCACCGCGGAATATCAGAATGCACTCAAATCCAACCAGCATTTCCGAGAAACCCTAAAAGAAGAATTCGAACACCTGAGGAATTCCTATAAGCCATACATCAGATTGATCAAACGCAACCGCGATATCCAGGACGTATTCCGGAGTGTGAACCGCAAGTCCCGAAGGAAGATTCGCAAGGAACAAAGAGCAATCATCAAAAATAGTAAAGCAAAACCGGCTATATAAAAGGCGACGCATCCAATGCATCGCCTTTTCTTTATCTGAGTTTTGCAAGCAAACTATTTCCATAGGGTGTCTTTTCCACATTGAAATTGTCCGCAATCGTCGCCGAGATATCCGCGAAAGTATCGGATATGGGCAAGATTGTTCCACGCAGATCCTTGTTGTAAATAAACAGTGGAATGTATTCTCTGGTATGATCCGTCCCTTTAAATGTAGGGTCGTTTCCGTGATCTGCAGTAATCATCAGCAAGTCATACGACTTCAGGTTCGGAAGCAATTCTTCCAGATCCCGGTCAAATTCCTCCATGGCGAGCTTATAGCCAACTGGATCGCGTCTGTGTCCGTACATTGCGTCAAAATCGACAAGATTGATGAAGGCAAGTCCCGTGAAATCGCCTTTGGCGAGATTGGTGGTCTTGACCATTCCGTCATGGTTGGATACGATGCCAAAATGCTTGGTTATTCCAGATCCATTGAAGATGTCTTTGATTTTGCCGACGGAGATCACGTCGTACTTTGATTTTGCCAAATAATCAAGCACAGTATTGCCACTCGGACTCAAAGCATAGTCATGCCGGTGCGGAGTCCGTTTGAAACCATGCACAAGGTCGCCGATGAAAGGTCTGGCGATAACCCTGCCGACTTTCCATTCCGGTTTCATGGTGAGTTCCCGGGCAATTTTACAGATAGAATACAATTCTTCCAAAGGGATGATTTCTTCATGTGCGGCGATCTGCAGGACAGAATCGGCGCTCGTATAGACGATCAAATCCCCGGTATTCATCTGATGCTTTCCAAGTTCGTCCAAGATGACTGTTCCCGAGGCCGCTTTATTGCCGACGATTTTGCGGCCTGATCTTGCTTCCAGTTCCCTGATCAATTCATCGGGAAACCCCGTGTCTGTAAATGTTTGGAAAGGAACGGTGGTTTTTAATCCCATGATTTCCCAGTGACCGGTCATCGTGTCTTTGCCATTGCTCAATTCCGCCATTTTGGTTATATTGGCTTTTGGGTGCTTTACCGGAGCTACGCCTAAGATATCTGTTAAGTTGCCATAGCCGAATTTTTGCAATACGGGCAGTGTGATTCCTCCGGTTGCCCGGGCGAGATTACCAATCGTGTTGGAACCGACATCACCGAATTTATTCGCATCAGGCAATTCGCCTACTCCGACTGAATCAATTACAATCAAGAATATTCTTTTGTATTTCATATTATTTCTCCTCGTATAATATGTAGTGTAGATTTGAGCGTTATAGGCTCACTACATAT
>CAYWOK010000102.1:0-4180 GCA_964459895.1 uncultured Candidatus Izemoplasmatales bacterium | reverse complement strand
TGACGATCGAATATGAAGGCAACATTTATTCGGTTATCGAGTTTCAACATGTCAAACCAGGCAAGGGCGGAGCTTTCGTCCGCACAAAACTCAGAAATTTGCGCACGGGTTCCGTGATTGACAAAACGTTCAATGCTGGCGTAAACATGAATCAGGCCCAAATTGACAAATCGCAAATGCAATACTTGTATGCAAACGGCGACACCCATGTTTTTATGAACAACGATACTTATGAACAAATCGAGATCCACAAGTCAATGATTGAAAACGAACTCTATTATTTGACCGAGGGTATCACCATAAATATCATCAACTACGAACATGAGATACTTGGCTTGGAATTGCCAGACAAAGTGGTTTTGGAAGTTGTCGATACCGCAGGTGGCGCAAAAGGCAACACCGCATCAAATGCAACGAAAGAGGCGATCACCAATACTGGGCTCAGATTGCTTGTGCCTTTGTTTATCCAAACAGGCGAAAAGATCGTCGTATCAACCACCACTGGCAAGTACGATACCAGAGCAAAGTAGGTTTTTAACAAATAGGGAGTGATGATTTTTTGGAACCAAGTCATACGTGGCTTTTCACGCAAAGCATAATATTTCAACCGGGTTTATTGGTCTTAATGCTGATACTGTTGATATTGTCTGCATTTTTCTCGATGTCCGAAATGGCGTATTCCGCTGTAGGAAAAGTCCGTTTAAAAACTTTGATCGATCAAAACGTCAAAGGTTCGAAAAAAGCATTTTGGATTGTTGAAAATTTTTCCAAAACGCTGACGACGTTACTTGTCGGCAACAATCTGGCAAATATCGCTCTCACAACAGTGAGCGTCTTATTTTTTACCGGATTTTTCAGCAGTCTTCCCAATGCAGCTACAATTGTAACCATTATGAACACCGTCGTGATTACGATTTTTGTGTTGATTTTCGGCGAGATACTCCCGAAAAGCCTCGCCAAGACTCACCCAGAAAAAATCTGTCTGATTTTCAGCGGGTTCATTTATTTTCTTATCAAATTCATGACGCCTTTAACTTATCCATTCCGATTGCTCAATCAAAAAGTGGTTGCTAGAATCGAAGGTGAAGGAAAACTGACTGTGACGGAATCGGAACTGGAGACAATCATCGATACCATGGAAGAAGAAGGCTCGATTGACGAGGAAGAAGCAGACATGTTACAAAAGGTGCTTGATCTTAGCGATATCACCGTTGAAGAAATCATGACTCCAAGAGTCGATATGATCGCTTTCGATGTTTCGGAAGATATCGATACTATCAGAGACTTGTTCTTCAAAAACAAGTTTTCGAGGATCCCGGTTTACGATGGCCAGTCAGACAATATCATCGGCGTACTTTCGGAACGAGATTTTTATACAAAATTGATCAAAGGTCACAACATCAATATCAAGAAATTACTCCGAAAACCCATTTTTATCCCGGCCACGACAAAAGTTGATGCGCTAATCGAGTTATTACAAATGGAAAATTCCCATTTGGCGATTGTAGTCGATGAATATGGCGGTGTCGACGGACTCGTAACCATGGAAGACGCATTAGAAGAATTGGTCGGTGAAATCTACGACGAACATGACGATGTTACCGAACACATCATTAAAAAAGTTGACAATCAATATTATATCAACGCTGACTGCGACCTCAAGGATTTATTCGAAGATCTGAGTCTTGGCGAATCTCCGGTTTCTGACTCGACGTCTGTTGGAGGTTGGCTGTTTGAAAAATTCCAGGATATTCCCGAAGTCGGCGAAAGAATCGAATACGAACTATCCGTTAACCAAATTTACGATGAATTGAGCGAACTTGTCAGTGAAGACAGAGAGATTCTGACCTTCGAGATCTTGAAAGTTTCGAAACGAAGAATCAAATCCGTATTGCTCACTGTAGAACTAATGACACACGACTCAATGTCGGAAGATAACTAATATTTTCGAATGAGGATAGATTGCCATATCCTCATTTTTTAAGGAAAAAGAAGGGAGGAAGAAGATGGAAAGACTGCAAAAGATCTTGCAAAAAGCTGGGATCGCATCCAGAAGAAAAGCCGAAGAGATGATTCTTGAAAAAAGAGTGAGCGTCAATGGCGAAGTAGTTTCTGAACTTGGAATCAAAGTCGATGAGTTTGCTAAAATTCTTGTCGATGGCGAAAAACTTGTTATGGAAAACAAAGTTTATTATGCTCTCTACAAACCTACCGGTTACGTTTCCACCACTTCCGACAACTTCCACAGAAGAACAATCTTGGATCTGGTTCCGGTTAAGGAAAGAATCTTTCCAATTGGCAGACTGGATTATGACACGTCGGGCATCCTGCTTCTCACCAATGACGGAGACTTCATGAACAGCCTGATTCATCCGAAATTCAAGGTTGAAAAAGAATACCATGTGAAGGTGAAGGGCTTGCTCCGAAAGGAAAGTTCCGCCAAACTTGCTAAAGGCATCGATCTTGGAGATTTCATTTCGCAACCTGCAAAAATATTTGACGTAACCTACGATGACAAAAAGGAAAATACATTTGTAAAAGTATCGATTACCGAAGGCAAATATCACCAGGTGAGAAGAATGTTCGAAGCCATCGGGCATCCGGTCTTGAAATTGAAAAGACACAGGTTCGGAAACATCACGACAGACGGGATAAATCAGGGAGAGTATCGACCCCTGAAACTGCATGAAATCAAACAGTTGTGGAATCTGTCAAGTCACGGAAAATAACGCGAATCAAGGAAATTTCTGCTGGTAATATATTAAAATTATGGTATAATGTAATGAGTTGAGAGGCGATATGATGAAGTATAATGCTTTGGCAATCGACGGCCCTGCTGGCGCTGGTAAATCCACTGTCGCAAAACTTGTGGCGAAACGTTTGGGCTACACCTATATCGATACCGGTGCCATGTACCGGGCGACAACCCTTAAAGCCCTTAATCTGAAGGTTGATTTGAACGACCCCAGACAATTCACATTTTTAAACGACACAACAATGGAATTCCATGACGGGTTGTTAATGATGGATAGCCAAGACATTATGAAACAAATCAGATCGAACCAGGTTTCAAACAACGTCAGCGTTGTCTCGAGCCATGTTCCTGTCAGAAACAAGCTTGTCCACCTCCAGCAAGATATTGCGAAAACTGCCAATGTCGTCATGGATGGAAGAGATATTGGCACGATTGTGCTTCCCAATGCCGATTTGAAAATCTACATGACAGCCTCGGTTGAGGAAAGAGCAAGAAGAAGACATGAAGAAAATATATCCCTTAGCATACCAAGCGACTATAACCGGCTGATCAAAGATATCGAACGCCGGGATAAATTTGATTCTTCGCGAAGTTACAACCCCTTGAAACAAGCAGAAGACGCAATCTATCTCGATACTTCAAATCACGATATCAATGCTGTTGCAGACATGATTTACGAAATGTTTATAAAAGTAATATCTACAAAGAGGAGCGGGAAAAATGGAAAACAAAATTGAAAAAGAAGAAATGGTCAATATCCCCAAAGTAGGCCAAATATTGACAGGAACTGTTGTCAGAGTAACTGACGAAGAAGTTCTAGTCGATATCGGATATATGTTTGAAGGAACAATTTACAAGGATCATCTGTCAAATGCTAAAGTTCAAAGTGCAAAAGATCTAGTAAAAATTGGCGACACGATTACTGCCAAAGTCACTAAAATCAGTCATGGCGATCAAAACAACATTCTATTACTTTCACGTAAGGATGTCGAAAAGCAAGCTCAGAAAGAAAAATACCGTGAAGATTTGGCAATTGACAAAGATGTGACCTGCAAAGTCAAAAAAGCAGTCAAAGGCGGATTACTGCTTGATTACAATACAATCGAACTATTTCTTCCGGATTCACTGATCATGTTGGAAGATCTGACAGAAGATGGTAAAAATGCCCTTGTTGGCCAAGAAATCGTCGTCAGGATCATTGATATCCGCTCTGAGAGAGACAAGGAAAAGTTCATCGCCAACCGCAAACAAGTAATGTATGAAAGCATCAAAAAACAAGAAAAAGCAGAAATAGGCACTTTGGAAATTGACTCTGTTGTCAAGGGAGTTGTCACTAAAATCCTTGATTTCGGAGCTTTTGTCAAATTATCCGAGCATGTTGAAGGCCTGATTCACATCAGTGAAATATCCCATTTTCATACAAAA
>CAYWOK010000101.1:0-4245 GCA_964459895.1 uncultured Candidatus Izemoplasmatales bacterium | reverse complement strand
AGTCTTTATGAGTATGGGTGGAGATGCCGTAGGCATGTCCACGGTTCCAGAAGTCATCGTTGCCAATCATGCAGGAATGAAAGTGTTGGGAATATCTTGTATCACAAATATGGCTACCGGAATCCAAAAAGGAAAACTATCTCACAAAGAAGTAATTGATACCGCTGATAAAACGTCTGTGAAATTAGCTCTGCTTTTGCATGGAATTATATGTGATATTTGATTAAAAGAATGATATAATATTTTCGAGAGGTGAGGAAAATGACTCAAAAAAGACTTTATAGAGATACGGAAAACAAAAAAATATCCGGAGTATGTTCTGGATTATCTGATTATTTTGACATTGACGTCACGCTAATTAGGGTCATCTGGTTGGTTCTGCTTCTTTGTGCCGGAACCGGATTGTTGGCCTATATAATAATGGCGATAGTCGTCGAACCGAAAGAAGTGGTATTGGCAAAACAAGCAAAACAGAATAAAGACGTCGTTAACAATGATGATCCATTTTCAAAGTTTGATAAATAATTGAATCAAAACGACACAAAAAAAGCTTGTAGCCTTTATCGCTTCAAGCTTTTTTAATATATTCTCGACAGAATTCGGATTATTTTTATTGTGAAAAACTGCAATAAAAACGAATGATTTTTCTTGAATATATACAATTGCGTCATTGTTTATGACGAAAAAAGAGCCATTGTTTTTTTGTAATATTTTTCTTGAAAAAAAGCAAAAAGAATAGCCTAATTTAATGCAAATCACAGTATAATAGGATTGTGGGGTGAAATATAATTGGAGGAATACAAGCTGCATAAAAACATCATCTGCATTGATTTAAAAAGTTTCTATGCATCCGTTGAATGCAGTCTTTTAGGCTTGGACCCCTTCAAAACGCCACTTGTGGTCGCGGATCATTCTCGCGGTGGCGGATCGATTGTGCTTGCAGTTACGCCTTATCTGAAAAAACTTGGCGTTCCCAGCAGATGCAGAATATATGAACTTCCAAAAAATGTGAAAATCATTTTTCAAAAACCCCGTATGGAGAAATATTTGGAATATTCAACAAAAATCATTGAAATTTATCTCCGCTATATTTCTGAAGATGATCTATACGTTTATTCCGTTGACGAAGTTTTCATGGATTTCACGACATATCTTGATTATTATAAAAAAACCGACCTCGAAATTGCCAAAATAATTATGGATGCCATATATAAAGATACCAAAGTCTATTCCAGCTGCGGAATCGGACCAAATATGTTGATTGCCAAACTTGCCCTTGACATTGGATCTAAAAACACCAGAGACTTTATTGCAAAATGGAACTATGACGATCTTCCCGAAAAACTTTGGCCCGTTACACCTTTAAGTAAAATGTGGGGTATCGGCAGAAATATGGAGGCCCATCTTAACGGAATGGGATTGTACAAAATCGGAGATATAGCCAACACCGATGTCAAAAGATTGAAAAAGAAATTCGGAATTCTTGGCGAAGAGCTCTATTACCATACGCACGGAATCGATATGAGCCTTATTCAGGACAAATTGAACGTAAAACCTCTCAGTAAAAGCTACGGAGCGGGACAAGTCTTGTTCAAAGACTATTACAAACCCGAGATTTTTCAAATCGTGATGGAAATGGTCGACGATGTTTGCCGCAGGTTGAGAATCAGCAGAAAACAAGCCAAAACAGTTCATTTTGGCATTGGCTACAGCAAGGATGCTGGTGGCGGATTTGCCAGACAGTTGTCACTTGACAAGCCGACAATGAATGAGTCTGTCATCTATAGGGCTTGTTTAAAACTGTTTGAAGAGCATTATGACAACTTGCCCATCAGAAGAGTCAATGTCGCGGTGACTAACCTGACCGACAAACAAGATTACCAATTCAGTCTGTTCGAGGATGTGGAACAGATCATCAAGGAACAACAAGTCTTTTCCGCAATCGATGACATAAAATTCCGCTATGGAAAAAACAGCGTGAACCGCGCCTCGAGCGAACTGGAAAGTTCCACAATCAAAGCCCGTAACGATATGATAGGTGGTCACCATGCGTAATAGCTATGTAGATAGGGGAATCATCAAGTGGAACGCCTTTGATGCGCTTGTCGGATATCGCTCAATGCTAGAAGAAATGAAGTATCGTTTAGGCAAAAAAGCAAAGCCGCTTTTGAGCGATGATGTTTATGATGAGTTAAACCAGAAACTTGTGATCGCTTTACACGAAGGAAAAGAAATCGAAATCAGATATTATCATGATGGATATATCCGCTTTACATTTGGAAGCATCAAACACGTTGACTATGACAACAGACAAATCGTTTTATCAACCAAGGAACGTTTGAGCGCCGAAGACATAGTTGCCATTGAGTTTGCATAAAAAGGAGAATATCAATTTCTCCTTTTTCATTTTTAAAAGCGAAAATATGGGATGGCTTATATAAAAAGAAAAATATATGTGCTAAAATAAAAAAGAGGTGATTTTACGATGAAAAAACGGAAAATACATCTGGAAAGCTCAAAAATAGCATATTTTATTTTTGTGGGAATTGTTTTAGTAGAACTAATCGCATCAATCGCAAGCGTAATATTCGCGACTTCATCTGATATTCGCGATGCCGGGATATCAAATATCTTTCTTTCGCTACTCGCCATTGTTTTATTCTCAGTTCCTTGGATGATTGAGTCGAGATTCAAAGTGGATATTCCTAATTTATTGGAAATTTTGGTCTTAAGTTTCGTCTTTGCGTCAATTGTGCTAGGAAACATTCATAAATTTCTCGTGAACGTGAATGGATATGACAAATTTTTGCACACGGTAAGCGGCATAACCATTTCCATCATCGCATTTGAAATTATTCACTTATACAATATAAGCAAAGAATTGACAACGAGAATGAATCCGAAACTGGTCGGACTCTTCGCATTCACTTTTTCTGTGTCGCTACTGGTTTTATGGGAATTCTATGAATTTTCGATCGATACCATCGCTTTCCAATTTAACTCCGAAACCACTAGAAACATGCAAAGATATCAATGGCTAAATCTGGGAACTTTTTTTCCTCAGGGTTACGGACTTGTCGATACGATGCTTGATTTGATTGTCGGGAGTATCGGCGCCGCAATCGTCTCGATTATAGGTTGGAAAATATTAGCGCGAAAAGCAAAACAAATATTAAAGGAGGATTCTCATGGTAATTGAAAAAGCCTATGCCAAGGTTAATCTATTTATTAATGTGTTGGAGTCAAGAAATGACGGATATCATAATCTGAAAATGGTAAACGCAAAAATTGATTTGTGCGACACCATTAAAATCGAAAAAACCAGCTATTCCGGGTTGGCAATGATCGAATCCAACGATCTGTTTTTGTCGAATCAAAACAACATTGTTCATGACGTGGCAACTCATATGATTCAAACATATGCGCCTGAATCCGGAATCAAAATCCTAATTGACAAGAAAATTCCATTTGGTGCCGGACTTGCGGGCAATTCCGTCGATGCCGCAAGCATAATCAAAGGTGTAAACAAATTGTTTGATTTGAATCTTTCTTTTGAAGATATGATTGACATCGGCATCAAATACGGAGCAGATATTCCTTATTGCCTCGTCGACTATCCGGCATTGGTAGAGGGGATGGGCGAAAAAATCACTAAATTGGATTTTGATTTTTCACCTTACAAACTGTTTTTGCTTAACCCTAGAGTGTATGTTGCGACCAAAGACATCTTCACTATTGGCAACCGATTGGGTTTTGATAACGTTGATGATACCAAACTTATGAAGGCGATCCAAAAAAAGGATATCGTAAAATTTGTCGCTTCCATGCACAACGCCTTGCAAAAAATCTCGGTTGAAAACAATAAAGACGTTAAAGAAGCAGAAGAACGGATAAAAGAAAGCTTTGGAGAAACGGGGTTGGTCATGACCGGATCAGGGTCGACTTTTATCAAACTCCTCATCGAAGATGAGAAAAGTTTACCCGAATTTATCGCAAGATATCGCGATAAATATTTCATAAGTGTCTATAAATTTTTGTGAATTAATTTTTCAAAACATATTGGAAAAGAAAAATATGCGTGATATAATCATACCAAAGAGGTGGTAATATGTTGATAACAGAAGTTCGTGCAAAAAGAGTTAATGGAGATAACCGTTTAGTCGGAATTGCCGCCATTACCATTGACGAGTGCTTCGTTGTTCATGAATTAAGGATCATTGAAGGGAAAAACGGGCTTTTTGTTGC
>CAYWOK010000100.1:0-4351 GCA_964459895.1 uncultured Candidatus Izemoplasmatales bacterium | reverse complement strand
TCGGCAGCACCTGCTCAACAAGTAGTTGAAGAAGAAGATCAAGGACCAAAAGAATTTAATGTAGTCTTGACAAGTGTTGGCCAAAGCAAAGTCGCAGTTATCAAAGTTGTTCGTGAAATCACTGGACTTGGTTTGATTGAAGCTAAAAAATTGGTAGATGAATCACCAAAAGCTATCAAAGAAAAAGTCAAAGAAGACGAAGCTAAAGAAATCGCGAAGAAACTTACCGAAGCCGGAGCGACAGTAGAATTAAAATAACAAAGATCAATTGATCAAAACCTGAGGAATCCTCAGGTTTTTGGCGTTTTAGAGGGGGAGAAAATATGACCCACTATTTTACCAGTGACAATGACCAGTTGGAAACTGCAAAAAAGCAGTTCAGTTGTGTCGTTGCCGACTCGAAATACTTCTTTTACACCGACATCGGTGTTTTTTCCAAAACCGGCCTTGATTTTGGCACGAGATTATTGCTTGAAACCATAATTTCTTTCATCGACAACGATGTTTTGGATCTAGGTTGCGGGTATGGTCCGATCGGGATTATCGTTACGGATAAAAAGAGATGCAATGTTACCATGACGGACGTTAATAGACGCGCCATCGAGCTTGCAAGAGAAAATTCTTCCATGAACAGAGTAAAACCTAAAATCATTACGAGCGATGGATTTACAGCCATTAAAGGTGAATTTGATTATATAATCACCAATCCACCAATCAGAGCTGGGAAAAAAACGATCTATGGCTGGTTCCTTCAAGCCAAAGCTTATCTTAAAGCCGAAGGCTGCCTGATTTTCGTAATTAGAAAAGACCAAGGGGCTGCTTCGGCAGTCAAGTATTGCGAAGGAATATTTAACAAGGTCGAAATCATCAACAAAAAATCCGGTTATTTTGTGATTAAATGTAGAAATGATTTGACTATTTGACAGGCTAGTGATAAAATATTTAAATGCGATAGAATGCGCATTTTTATGATTTTTGGAATTATAACAGATTTTTTAGGACATAACAACTAAATATTGGGGTGATTTTGTGGATTATAAAACCGTTAAATACGGTAAACGAAGAGAAAGAAGAAACTATTCGCGAGTAAAATCAAACGTAGAACTTCCCAACTTGATTGAAGTACAAACATCTTCCTTCGAATGGTTTGTAAAAACAGGACTCAGGGAACTGTTTGAAGACTTATCACCAATTAAAAACTTTTCAGAGAATTTGGAGTTATTCTTTGGCGAGTACGAACTTGAACCTGCTAAATACTCCGTTCAGGAATGCAAAGAAAAAGACTTGACATTTTCAAGACCTCTAAAGGTCAAAGTTCAACTCAGAAACAAAGAAATGGTCGATAAAATTACTGGCGAAGTATCCACTGACAGCATCAAGGAACAAAAAATCTTCATGGGCGATATTCCGATGATGAGTCCCGTTGGCAGTTTCATAATCAATGGGTCTGAACGGGTAATCGTCAGCCAGATAGTACGTTCTTCCGGTGTGTTCTTTTCGGAAGAAATCGACAAAAAAACCCTACAAAGAAAATACCTCGGTCAAGTTATCCCCACTAGAGGTGCTTGGCTTGAGTATGAAATCGGGTCGAAGGAAATCCTCTACGCGAAGATTGACAGATCGAAGAAAATTCCGCTTTCAGTCATGATCAGAGCACTTGGATTTTCCAAGAACGAACAAATATACGATCTGTTCGGCAACCATCATTTATTGAAGAATACAGCCGAAAAAGACGACATCGAATCTTCCGAAGACGCAATGAAAGAAGTCTATGCGAAGATCCGCCAGGGAGAAACAGCGACCATTGAAGGAGCGCGTTCTTTCTTTGTGTCCAGACTCTTTGATGAAAAACGCTATGATTTGGCCGAAGTTGGCCGTTTCAAGATAAATCAAAAATTGGATGTTATCACCAGGATAATGCTGCTGGTGGACCGTGGTGCTGACCTTAAATTTGCCTCTGACATAATTGATAACGAGACCGGAGAAATCCTGTTTCAAAAGGGTCAAAAAGTCGATTTTGAAGGCATCAATTTTCTGAAGTCACATCGTCAATTGATCACAAGAAAAGTTATTTTTGATCACACTTTGGAAGAAGAACTCAAACTACATCTGGAACGCGAAGCAAGAAAAGAAATCGCTCCGGAAAATTATAACGAAGACTTCATTGAAAATGTTGTCAGAGACACATTCATTGAAGTGTTGGATATCACCGTCATCGAAAACGGAGCTGCAAAAACCGTCAAGCTGATGGGCAACTATTCTTTCGAGAACAAACTCCACATCACGACTTCTGATATTCTTGCAAGCATATCTTATTATTTGAACCTGTTTGACAGAATCGGATCGTTGGATGACATCGACCATCTTGGCAACCGCAGACTGCGCCTAATCGGTGAATTGTTGAAAAATCAATTCCGGATTGGTCTTGCCAAAATGGAAAAAAACGTCAAGGACAGAATGTCTACCAAAGAAGCAAAAGAACTGACACCGCAAAACCTTGTCAATATCAGACCGCTGACCTCTTCACTGAAAGAGTTTTTTGGCTCTAGCCAGTTGTCACAGTTTATGCAACAGACCAATCCCCTTGATGAACTGACACACAAACGCAGAATCTCAGCTTTGGGACCTGGCGGACTGACCAGAGACCGGGCCGGTTTTGAAGTGCGTGACGTTCATCAGTCCCATTATGGACGCATCTGTCCAATCGAAACGCCTGAGGGCCAAAATATTGGACTGATCAACAGCTTAGCTTGCTATGTTAAAGTCAATAAATACGGATTCATGGAGACTCCGTATCTAAAAATAGATCCCAAAAGCCGGAAAGTTACAACCGAAATCGAATATCTTTCCGCCGACCAGGAACAAACTCATATCATCGCCCAGGCAAACGTCAAGTTGAACGACGATATGACGATCAAGGAAGAACGCGTTGTCGGCAGATATATGGGCGAGACGAAAATCTTTGACCGTGCACGTTGCGATTATATGGACGTTTCACCAAAACAGATCGTTTCTGTTTCTACTGCCTGCATCCCATTTTTGGAACATGACGATGCCAACCGTGCCCTGATGGGCGCAAACATGCAACGTCAGGCAATCCCGCTTCTCAAACCGGAAGCCCCATTTGTCGGAACCGGAATCGAGCTCAAAACCGCTCATGATTCAGGAACGGCTGTTGTCGCACTTAATGACGGGATTGTTGAATTTGTTGATGGCTTGCAAGTCAAGGTTCGCAGAATCGTTGACAACGGACTTGACACATATCCCTTGCAAAAATTTATGAGAAGCAACCAGGGAACCTGCATCAATCAGACACCGATCGTGAAACTTGGAGATTCCATCAAAACCGATGACATCATCGCCGATGGTCCTTCAATGGATGATGGGGAACTTTCCCTCGGAAGAAACGTGGTCGTGGCCTTCATGACTTGGAATGGCTATAATTATGAAGATGCCGTCATCATGAATGAAAGACTCGTCAAAGAAGATGTTTATACTTCGATTCATATTGAAAAATATGAAATTGAGGCCAGAGATACGAAACTAGGTAAAGAAGAAATAACCAGAGAAATACCCAATGTCGGCGAAGAAGGCAGAAAATACCTTGATTCGCTAGGCATCATCATCCCGGGAGCCGAAGTAAAAGAAGGCGATATCCTGGTTGGCAAAGTCACGCCTAAAGGCGTTACCGACCCAACTCCGGAAGACAGATTGCTTTTGGCGATCTTCGGTGAGAAATCAAGAGAAGTCCGCGACACATCCTTGCGTGTTCCACATGGAGGCGGCGGGATTGTCCATAGCGTCAAAGTGTTTACCAGAGAAGAAGATGAATTATCTCCCGGAGTCAATACGGTAGTAAGAGTCTATATCGTGCAAAAACGAAAAATATCCGAAGGCGACAAAATGGCCGGAAGACACGGAAACAAAGGTGTCATCTCCAAAATATTGCCTTCTGAAGACATGCCTTATCTTGAAGACGGAACCCCGGTCGACATCATGTTGAATCCGCTTGGAGTTCCTTCGCGTATGAATATCGGCCAGGTTTTGGAAATCCATCTTGGCATGGCCGCAAAAAAATTGGGAATCCATGTCGCAACACCGGTATTTGATGGTGTTGAGCAAGGAGATCTAGATAACATCATGAAAGAAGCCGGAATGAACGAAGACGGCAAATATACATTATTTGACGGAAGAACCGGAGAAAAATTTGACAACAAGGTTTCTGTTGGCGTCATGTACATGATCAAACTAGACCACATGGTCGATGACAAACTCCACGCCAGAAGCGTAGGTCCTTACACCTTGGTCACCCAACAACCGATGGGCGGAAAGGCACAAAACGGCGGACAAC
>CAYWOK010000099.1:0-4450 GCA_964459895.1 uncultured Candidatus Izemoplasmatales bacterium | reverse complement strand
TACTTGTAGGGAAGTTTTTTTTGTAAATAGCATATGTTATAGAGTCAGGAACAAAAACCTATTTTTTTTGGTAATATACTCTTGCTTCGTAGGGAGCTAATAATTCGATATGTTCCTTGGCGGGATAATTCCCCAGTATCAGCTGCAGTTGATCCATTTCTCTGAGCAGTTCATAGCGAAGCGGTTTGGCAGAAAAATTGCAGAACACATAAAGTGTCTCTTCAAGGTATTCCCGCTTGTAGGCATAAAGTCTTTTGTTCTTAAAATCGATGTCCTCGTAATTACCATATACGATTACAGGGTATTTTTTTCTCAGTTGGATAATCTTTTTATAAAAGTTGAGAATCGAGTCTTTTCGGGACTGATTGAGTTTCACATTGATCTCTTTATGATTCGGATTGACTTTGATCCAGGGTTCATGTAAGGAAAAACCAGCATATTGAGAATTGTCCCACTGCATTGGTGTTCTGGCGTTGTCTCTAGACATCATTTTAATTTTTTTCATCATCCGGTGATGAGACATTAACAATTTTCTTCCCGTTTGGTAGATGTTCTTGGTTTCAATGTCCCGGTAATCTTCAAGATTGTCAAAGGATACGTTTTTCATGCCGATTTCCTGACCCTGGAAAATGAATGGCGTGCCTTGTTGGAAATATAGCATCGTCGCCAGCAGTTTTGCGGATTCGAAATAGTACTTGTCACTACCGAAACGAGAAATGCTTCTGGGCTGGTCATGGTTTTCCAGATAAAGCGTATTCCAGCCTCTGCCTTGCAAAGCAAGCTGCCATTTGGACAAAGGTTTTTTCAGGTTGATCGGTTTGAATTTTTTCATGAACCATTTGATTAGATAGTTGTCTGCGCCCATATGGTCGAACTGGAATACCATATCAAGTTCGTGTCTGTTTTCTTCTATCAAGTCAAGTGCGGCCAGAGGCGTGATAAGCGCTGTTTCGCCGACGGTGAAGCAGTCAAACTTGGATAATATATCATGATTCAGTTCTTGGAGAAATGTGTGAAGTTTCGGATTGTTGATGTAGTGTTCTCTGCCAACCAAGGCGACGCTCCATTTTCCGTTAGGTAAACCTTCCGTTTTTGCGATTAGATTAATGACATCGCATCGGAATCCGTCCACTCCAAGATCGAGCCAGAATTTGATGATAGCCTTGACATCTTCCCTGACTGCAGGATTGTCCCAGTTCAAATCAGGTTGTTTTTTGGAAAAGAGATGGAGATAATACGCCTTTCTTTCAGGATGGTATGTCCAGGCCTCACCGCCAAAAAAAGATGTCCAGTTGCCTTTTTCTGATTTCCAGAAGTAATAATCCTTATACTTGGGATCATTTTGAGCGGATTTGATAAACCAGGGATGCTCATCGGAAGTGTGGTTGACGACAAGGTCCATGACAATTTTGATGTTGGCATTGTGCAGTTCGTGAATAAGTTCAACCATTTGGTCGAAAGTACCGAACTCGGTTAAAATGTCCCGGTAATCGGATATGTCGTAGCCATTGTCATCGTTCGGAGATTTATAGACAGGCGAAAGCCACACTATCGATATTCCCAATTCTTTGAGATAGGGAATCCGGGAGATTATACCCGGAATATCGCCAATCCCGTCATTGTTGGAATCCTGGAAACTTCGCGGATAGATTTGATACACTACGCCTTCGCGATACCACGTTGCTTTCATTGTTTTTCCTTCTTTCGCAATAATTTGATTGCTTTGATGTAATGACCATTGCAGATCTCGATTAGAGCTGACATTGTTTGCATGCTGATAGCATTATTGCTGAAGATGACGAGACTTCTGAGCGTTGTTTCCCTGACCATTCTTTCAATTTGGGAGATGTCGTACTCGGTTGCACCGGTGAGTGTCGATTTCGCCATCTTGATGACTTTTCTGCGAAGGATTTTTCCAAACCATGTCTGAGCGATGTCATCGACACTGTCCTCAAGATGGAAAGGTTTTTTTCGAGCGATATGATTTTGGTCAGGAACCAGGTGAACAAGCTTTGCAAAATCCTCATCCCGGAAGCCAAGCCCGTTTTGTGGATAATAACTAAAGGCATCCAAATAGTCTGTAGCATCTGCCACGTCCAGGTCGGATATAATATCAAGGCTGGCCTCAAGAATGCCTTCTCGAGCGTTCTTTCTGATTTCAATCGTGTATTTACCACTGTTTACGACAAATGCGCTAGTGGTGGTATCGTAGTGGCTAAAAGCCGATTTGTCAAGTTCAAATTCAACAATTTGCTCTTCGCCGGGTTTCAATAGGACTTTTCTGAATTTCCTCAGTTCCCGCACGGGACGAAAGAGCTTGTCCTGGGGATTTCCGACAAACAGCATGACGACTTCCTTGCCAGTGGTTTTGCCGGTGTTTTTTAGCTTCACTGAGGCCTTGATTGTTCCAGACAACTTCAGGGTTCCACTTGACAGTGAAAGCTCGCTGTAGGCGAATGTAGTATAGCTGAGACCATATCCGAACGGGAACAGGACCTGTTTCTTTGCTGATTCGAAATATCGATAGCCGACATAGATGCTTTCTTGATAATATACTTGATTGTTGCCTTTTGCAAAATACTTGTTGCTGGGAATGTCATCAAGTTTCAAAGCGAATGTTTCTGCCAGTCTGCCACTTGGATTGACTTTTCCGTATAATACGTCGATAACGGCAGATGCTCCTGCTTCTCCGCCAAGATATGCATTCACGACTGCCCGAGGTAAGTCAAGCCAGGGCATGACGATCGGAGATCCGATTTGCAATATGACAATCAGATTACTGTTGACGCTTGCGATTTCATTAACTAATCTATTATGACTCGAAGGAACGTCCAGGTGCAGTCTGTCATATCCTTCAGACTCATATTCGTCAGTCAGTCCGATCACAAGTATGACCTTATCCATTTTTGCAGCCAGTAATTTGGCTTCTTCAAGCAATGAATCATCAAATCCGTCTCCTTGCAGGATGTAGCCTGGCGCAAATTCATGAACCACCCCTTCAGGAATAAAATCCAATATACTGTCGACTCGGTATGGATTGATATGGCTTGAACCTCCGCCTTGATATCTTACATGTCTGGCTAGTTCTCCAATTACAGCGAGCGAATCAGATTTCTTTAAAGGCAGTATTTTTTTATCGTTTTTTAATAGCACAATTGATTCGGAAGCAACTGTAGCAGCGAGTTTGTGATTTTCTTCCAAAGAGACTGAAATTGTCTCGTTATCTTGCTTTGAAGCGATGAGACTAAGCAATCTTTCTACAGATTTGTCGATTATTTCCAAGCTGATGTTTCCGTTATGATAGTCATCAAGCAACAATTTCACGCTTCCAGGAAAACCTGGCATTTCCAAATCCAAAGACGCCTTCAAGGCTTTACTGCGATTTTTCACTGCTCCCCAGTCAGAGACAATGACTTTTGAAAAACCGAATTTATTGCGGAGATTGTCTGCTAGTAATTCCTTGTTTTGAGAGGCATAGATGTCATCAACACGATTGTATGAGCACATGACCATGTCAGGATCAGATTGCAAAGCGTCATGAAATGCTTTGTAATAGATTTCCTGTTTTGCCCGCTGGTCAGCAATTGATGAAGAAATCATCCGATATGATTCCTGGGAGTTCAAGGCATAATGTTTTAAGCATGCGCCGATATTGTTCTTCTTAAGTCCGTTTATGAAACCTTTGGCAATTTCTGAAGTCAGGTAAGGATCTTCAGAATAGTATTCAAAACTTCTTCCGCAGAGAGGATTGCGTTTGATGTTGATTCCAGGGCCTAGTAACAAATCAACATTTTGCGCGCGGCATTCTTTCCCGATTGCATTACCCATATTTGAAGCAAGATCAGGATCAAACGAACAGGCGACAGTTACTGCGGGGGGATAACAAACAGCCCGACATGTTTGACGATCAAGATTGTTAGAGGCTTCTAATTCTTTTCGAAGTCCATGCGGACCATCAGCCATCATTATGCTTGGAATACCTAGTCTTTCAACAGGTGTGATATGCCAGGAGTCTTGGCCGACAAGCATCGCACATTTTTCTTCCAAAGTCATTTTTTTAAGTATCTCTTGTACTTTCATAGGAACCTCCAACAACAAGACTTTTTCTATTTGTATTCATTATATCACTTTATCTTTCGTTAGTTTACTTACAATAAAAAAAAGAAACCATTCCGTAGAATGGTTACATTTCTAATGGCGACCCGAAAGGGATTCGAACCCCCGACCGACGGCTCCGGAAGCCGTTGCTCTATCCAGCTGAGCTATCGGGCCGGATTGGTAGTGCTAGTTTAAACATATATTTTATTACGATGATTCTTGATGAGAGTTACGACATGAAGTGAAAATTGTCATATCTTGACTTTTTTCAAGAAAAATCGTTGGCAAAAAACACATGGTGGCGACCCGGAAGGGATTCGAACCCCCGACCGACGGCTTAGGAAGCCGCTGC
>CAYWOK010000098.1:0-4578 GCA_964459895.1 uncultured Candidatus Izemoplasmatales bacterium | reverse complement strand
CCAAAAAATTGCCAAAAATGCTTAAACTCATAGTTTCACCTTATTTCAATGCGCATTAAGAAAGCGCTTTACTTATAGAATTAATATTATAACAGATTGATATTCGTTTATCAAGTGGAACAAAAAGAAAATGGGCATGATTGCTCACGCCCACTACTTTTTAAGTTATTCAAGTTCGCTTTAAAAATAACGAACCTTTCTTCTTTAGCGGAATGATGAATTCCGCCTCAAAAGTTAGTGAATTATTCTGTTGGAGCTACAGATAAATCGAATAGGCTAAATACTAATAAGCCAGATTCGTCTGCTGCATCGAAATTACCTAGATTGAACTGCAAGTTAAATAAATCATAGGCAGCTGTGAAAGTAAGTTCAATAGTGTTGTCTCCAGCAACGAGGTCATAGTTTTGAGTGACGTATTGTCCACTTGCATTATGAACTTCAACATTGATGGTTCTAGCATTTTCAGCATTGACTGTAAAACTCAATACATAACTTGTTCCAACTTCGATGATTCCACCATGATATTTCAATTGGATTCCCCAGAATTCAGGAGCACTTTCATTAACGATGTCTACTGATACAGCGCCATCTGTGAATGTTCCGGATACTTCTGCGAATGCTGTCCATCCGCCGTTCCATCCGAAGTTATAACCAGCCCACAAGAAGAATCTTTGTGCAGGATCTGTTGTTGGGTTAATTAGTAGGTCACCATTTGTATTTTTAATGGTATTCATAGCGTATACTGGAACTTTTGATAATTCGAATTGGCTGAATACCAATAATCCGGATTCGTCCGCTTCGGAGAAGTTACCCAAATTGAACTGAAGATTAAAGAATTCATAAGCTGCTTCGAAAGGAAGTTCGATTGCGTTGTCGCCAACGACGAGGTCATAATTTTGTGTGACATATTGTCCACTTGCATTATGAACTTCAACATTGATGGTTCTAGCATTTTCAGCATTCACATTAAAGCTTAGGATATATGAATCGCCAACGTCGATTGATCCACCATGATATTTCAATTGGATTCCCCAGAATTCAGGAGCGCTTTCGTTGATGATATCAACTGAAACAGATCCGCTATCAAATGAACCAGTGACTTCAGCGAATGCTGTCCATCCACCGTTCCATCCGAAGTTATACCCTGCCCATAAGAAGAATTCATTGATTGGGTCAGCGGCTGGGTTGATTTGGAGATCGCCCGTTGGATTAAATGGAAGTACCATTCCAGCGAATTGATCTTGGGTTACTTCAAGTACGAGTGGAGCTAATTGATGATAAATGACGAAATTGTCAAATACCAATACGCCAATACCATACATACCGATACAAGCGGTAAGTTTAAAGTTTGCTTCATATGCAACGTATTCAACAGCTACATGGTTATCTCCAACTACAAGTGTAACTGGAATTGCAACGTTAGCTGCATTTCCTGTCGTTGTCATTTCCATATTGAATGTGCCTGCAACAGTTGCATTAACATCAAATTCAATTCTGTAAGTATCGCCTACAACAACATCGTCAGTTGCTGGGCGGTAGCAAAGTTGTGCATGCCATACTTCAGTTCCAACTGCAACGATTGTAGCTTCAATTGCGCCACCTACGACTGCAAATGTTGCTTCTCCGCCATTGGTCCAAGTTGTCCATCCAGATGTGCCATTATTTAATGCAAATCCTTCAGCGTCAAAATTGCCGTTTGTCAAGCCATCGACTTGCAATTCATAAGCATAGAAATTGTCAAATGTTAGTACGGCAATTCCATATGTTCCGATGCAAGCTGTTAACATAAAGTTTGCTTCGTATGCAACGTATTCTACAACTACATGGTTATCTCCAACTTCAAGTGTCACAGGAATAGCGATATTAGCTGCATTTCCAGTAGTTGACATTTCCATTGAGAATGTTCCTGCAACTGTAGCGTTGACATCAAATTCAACGATATAAGTGTTTCCAGGAATAACGTCGTCTGTTAATGGACGATAGCATAATTGTGCATGCCATACTTCTGTTCCAACTGCAACGATAGTAGCTTCAACTGCGCCGTCTACGACTGCAAATGTTGCTTCTCCTGCATTTGTCCAAGTTGTCCAAGCTGACATTCCGTCATTTAATGCAAAACCGTTGTTGTCAAATGTTCCATTGTAGATTCCTGCAGATAGAACTTCTGGGAATACATATGGAGCCAATTCATGGTACATGACGAAATTGTCAAATACCAATACGCCAACACCGTACATACCGATGCAAGCTGTAAGTTTAAAGTTTGCTTCATAGGCAACATAGTACACTACTACATGGTTGTCTCCAACTTCAAGTGTAACTGGAATTGCAACGTTAGCTGCGTTTCCTGTTGTTGTCATTTCCATTGAGAATGTTCCTGCAACAGTTGCATTAACATCAAATTCAACTCTGTAAGTATCGCCTACAACGACATCGTCAGTTGCTGGGCGGTAGCAAAGTTGTGCATGCCATACTTCAGTTCCAACTGCAACAATCGTCGCTTCAATTTTTCCGTTAACCATTGCAAATGTTGCTTCTCCGGCATTTGTCCAAGTTGTCCATCCAGATACACCATCATTAAGTGCAACTTGAGTAGGACTAAAGTCATAACTAAATATTTCTGCGCCATCAAGTAAGTTAGCGGAGAAATTATCAAATGTAAGTACTGCAACACCATACATGCCGATGCAAGCTGTTAATTTGAAATTAGCTTCATAAGCAACATATTGAAGTGTTACATGATTGTCACCTACAACTAATGTAACTGGGAAAGCAACATTGCCTGCATTGCCAGTAGTTGTCATTTCCATAGAGAAGGTTCCTGCTACAGTTGCATTTACGTCAAATTCAACAACGTATGTGCTTCCTACAACAACATCATCAGTAGCTGGACGGTAGCATAATTGTGCATGCCATACTTCAGATCCAACTGCAGTGATTGTAGCAACGATTGCTTCATCTACAACTGCGAATGTAGCTTCGTTTGCGTTTGTCCAAGTTGTCCAAACGGATCCGTCTCCATTAAGTTCAAGAGGTGATGGTTCGAAATTGCCATTTTGGATTCCACCTGGAATTAGTTCATATGCTACGAAGTTGTCGAATGTCAAGACGCCGATTCCATAAGTACCGATACAAGCAGTCAACATAAAGTTTTCTTCATAAGCAACATATTCTACTACTACATGATTATCTCCAACTTCAAGCGTTACTGGAATTGCAACGTTAGCTGCGTTTCCTGTTGTTGTCATTTCCATAGAGAATGTTCCTGCTACAGTTGCATGAACATCAAATTCTACTGAATAAGTATTGCCAATTACTACGTCGTCATGTAATGGACGGTAGCAAAGTTGAGCGTGCCATACTTCAGTTCCAACTGCAACGATTGTAGCTTCAATTGCGCCGTCTACGACTGCAAATGTAGCTTCACCCGCATTGGTCCAAGTTGTCCATCCGGATACTCCGTCATTCAATGCGAAACCTTCTGCATCGAAATCACCGTTGTAAATACCGAAGGATGTCGAGACTGGTTCTGGTTCTGGTTCAGGATCTTCAGGAACGAATCCGACTTCTTGCCATAATTCAAGGCCAGTAATCGTATAAGTGCCAGTTTGAACCAAATCGCCATAGTTACCAAACATAATCTTCATGAAGAAGTAATCATATAAGGATGCGAATTCAAGTTCAACAACATTGTCTCCAACAGCAAGTTCAATATCCTTAGATCCGGAAGAAGCAAGTGCATTCGTTTTTCCGGTAACCGCTAGGTTAATTGTTCTAACGACTGGAGAATTGATGTTCATAACTAATTTGTAATGTGATCCAACGATTAATGGAGTTCCAGCTTTATTGATGTCATTCCATTGTAATTGGATTCCCCATGTATCGCTTGCTTGGGTAACAACTGTTAGAGCGATTCCACCCTCAACAGTTTCACCTGTCATTAAAGCTCCTGAAGCTTGATCCCAATAATAGAATTCTCTTACATAATCTGTGTCAGTTCCAGTAATGTATTCTGCATCTGAACCAACAGCGATATCTGCATTTGCAAAGAAGTCTGCCAATTCTTCATAATCATAAACAATTGGTCCTTCCCACAATGTAAATCCTGAGAATTCAAGTGTTCCGGCATTCATGTTACCTTCAACTGCGCCGGTCATAATATTCAAGTGAAGTTTTGTTTGATTAGCTTTGAATACCATTTCGTATTCGGCGGTACCAGCAGCAATTTCAATTAAGCTGTGAGTATCATTGCCATAATCATTGTTAGGTGCTTTAGTAACGATATCGATGACTCTAGCCGTATCAGATGTAATTGTCATTGTAATCTTGTAATATTGGCCTTTGTTCAAACTAACATCAGTCAATGCGATAGTTTGTAACCCGTAGTTCACTCCACCCATATCTTCTTGGGCGATAATCAGTTTTCCTCCACTGACTTGAATGGACCCTGTCGTTCCAAGTACGGATGCGTTAGCAGCCCAGTAATGGAATAAATTGACGCCTGGATCATCTACAGTAACTACATAGTCTGTTCCAAACACTGCGTCGTTATCAAATAAATCTGTTTCTGTGAATTCC
>CAYWOK010000097.1:0-4660 GCA_964459895.1 uncultured Candidatus Izemoplasmatales bacterium | reverse complement strand
TCGGAAGAGTCTCTTTTGGCAATGCCAACGGCAAAGATTTGGTCAATTTGGCAAGATCTTTATCCGTCATGCCTACTATCAAAGAACTCCTCGGATCAATCCAAAACGAATTTGGCGCAAAACTGGTTCGAAATATCGACGATTTTAAAGATTTGGAAAACCTCATTATTGCTGCAATCGTTGAAAATCCTCCGTTGTCGATCAAAGAAGGCGGAATCATTAATCCGGGGTATTCCCAACAGTTGGATGAAATAAAGTACAATGCTGCACATGGCAAAAACTGGTTGAAGGAATTTGAAGAATCAGAACGGGAAAAAACCGGAATCAAAAAACTCAAGATTGGGTATAACCGAGTCTTCGGCTACTATATAGAGGTCACCAAGAGCCAGACAGAATTGGTGAAACCTGAATTTGGCTATGACAGAAAACAAACTCTATCTAATTCAGAACGATATATCACCCAAGAACTCAAAGAAAAAGAAACAATGATTCTTGGATCTGTCGAATCAGCCATTGAATTGGAATATAAACTTTTTGTCGCTGTCAGGGACGAAGCGAAAGCGAGAACTGAGGCACTGCAAAAACTTGCCAAGACCATTTCAGAGATTGATATGCTGATTGCTTTTTCGATTGTATCGATGAATAACCATTATGTCAAACCTGAGATTACGGAAGCAAAAAGCATCGAAGTCATCGAAGGCAGACATCCGGTTGTTGAAAAAATCCTTGAGGCAGGAACCTTTGTCGAGAACGACATCCATCTTGATGAATCAACTCAGATTCTGCTTATTACCGGACCGAACATGTCGGGAAAATCAACCTATATGCGTCAATTGGCATTGATAGTCATTATGATGCAGATGGGATGTTTCATTCCTGCCAAATCAGCTACACTGCCATTATTTGATCAAATATTTACCAGAATCGGCGCTAGCGACGATCTGACCAGCGGAAAGTCGACTTTCATGGTAGAAATGCTTGAAGTCAATTACGCCTTGCAAAACGCCACGAAAGACAGCCTAATCCTCTTCGACGAAATCGGCAGAGGCACGGCCACTTATGACGGCATGGCTTTAGCTCAGGCAATCATCGAGTACTCGCATCACAAAATCGACTGCAAAATTCTTTTTTCCACTCATTACCATGAACTTACATATTTGGAAGATGAATTAAAAGCGCTGCACAATGTCCATGTCATGGCCAAAGAGGAAAAAGGGAATATCGTTTTTTTGCACAAGATAGCCGACGGACCGACCGATAGATCGTATGGAATCCATGTAGCGAAACTAGCCAAACTTCCGACTCTGCTCATCAAACGATCGAAAGCAATTCTTGAGGAGCTGGAAAAGAACCATGGCTACAATGTCATCAAGCCTCAGACTATCGACTTGTTCAATTATGAAGCTGCAGCAATCGTGGAACAAAATGAACAGAGTCAATATCATTCGATTATCGAACAAATAAAAGCCATCGATATCAACGATGTTACACCTCTAAAAGCGATGAACATCCTTGCATCGATAATTGAGGAAATCAAGAAAATATCGTAGTGAAAACCGATTTTGTCCAAGGAGGTGAATTCGTGGGAAAGATCATCCAGTTAGAACTGAAACTGCAAAACATGATCGCGGCCGGAGAAGTGGTCGAAAGAATCAGCAACGTAGTCAAGGAGTTAGTCGAAAACTCTCTAGATGCCAATGCGGATAAAATCGAAGTGATTTTAGAAGAATCCGGAATGAAAAGGATCAGTGTTATCGACAATGGTTTCGGCATGGACAAAGATGACGCTTTGCTTGCATTCATGCGTCATGCCACTTCAAAAATCAAAACCGAGTACGACCTATTCCACATCAATTCGCTTGGATTCCGCGGTGAAGCCTTGCCTTCAATCGCTGCCGTCTCGAGAGTCGAGTTGGCTACTGCAACCAAGGGTAGTCAAGGTTTTCAAGTGATTTATCAAGACGGCGATTTGCTGGAAACGAACACGGTACCGCCAATCATTGGGACATCAGTGAAAGTCACTAGGCTTTTTTACCATACACCTGCAAGATTCAAATATCTTAAATCACCACAGACTGAACTCGCAAATATCCAGGATCTGGTTAATAAATTTGCCTTGAGTTATCCCTCGGTAGCCTTCCGGCTGGAAAACAACGACAGGACCATTTTCCAAACCTCCGGAAATGATCGTTTGCCAGATGTGTTCGCTAAAATCTATGGTTTGGAAGTCGCCAAGTCGATGAGATATTTTTCGGGAAACAACCGTGATTATCGAATTCAAGGCTATTTCTCCAATCCGATTCATAATCGCAGTTCAAAAAATTACATGACAGTCGTAGTCAACAAAAGACCTGTAAAAGATACACGTATTCTTGGCACGATTTCTGATAGTTTTGATCAGTTGATTCCTTTGCACAGGTATCCAATCGTTTATTTGGAAATTGATGTTGATCCCCAGTTGATCGATGTAAATGTCCATCCGACGAAATTGGAAATCAAGTTTTCCGAGGCTGATTTTTTAGCAAAACTGATCTTTTTAACTTTGCAAAAAGCTCTAGAATTAGCTCCAGTGATTCAAGACGCGATTTCCGAGAAAGAAAATATTATCTCTCAGACTAAAATTGATTTTATCCAGTCTTTCAAGGAAACAGATGAATCATTGAACGCAAATACGCTTTTTGAAACCGCAGACGCATTGTATCAGAGTCCATTTCCGGCTTTTCCCGATTTTGATTATATCGGTCAATATCTGGGAACCTATTTATTGTTTCAAAATATTGAGGGTCTTTATCTGCTTGATCAACATGCAGCTGCGGAGCGGATCAGGTACGAGAAGTATCTGGAACAAATGAGTAGACCAACATCAACTGTCTATGAACTACTCGTCCCGATGCAACTTGATCTCAGCAACGAGCAGGCTTTGCTTGTCGATGAATCCATAATCCAGAAACTCTCTGCTTTCGGTATTAGACTGTCGAAACTAAACACAACCGGATTTTCTATCGATTCTGTTCCATCATGGTTTCCCAAAGGCTATGAAGTCAACTATGCGGAAACAATTGTTTCCAGATTATCCAGCGGTCTTGATATTGAAAAGAAAAACGTGCGCGACGAACTCGCCAAACTGCTTAGCTGCAAGCATTCTCTCAAAGCCAACCAGTATGTAAATCATGCTGAGGCAGAATCACTAATCAAGAAACTCCGACAATGCAAGAATCCCTACACCTGTCCGCACGGCCGTCCGATTTTGGTATTGATCGCAATCGGAGATATCGAAAAATGGTTCAAACGGATCATGTCATGAATAAAGTAATCGCCATCGTCGGTCCGACTGCGACAGGGAAAAGCCTTCTTGGAATCCGCCTAGCAAAAGCACTGGACACAGAAGTTATTTCCTGCGATGCGATGCAGCTCTATATTGGCATGGATATCGGCACGGCAAAACTCACTCTGGCTGAGAGGGACGGAGTCAAACATCATCTTCTAGATGTCCTCGATCCGCAAGTCAGTTTTTCTGTGGCGGATTATCAGAAATTGGTGAGAGAAAAAATCGCAAATCTGCATGAGTTGGGAAAAACGCCGATTCTTGTCGGCGGGTCCGGACTCTATTTACAGGCTGTTCTTTATGATTATCTCTTTGTCGGCGACAAACGCCAACAAGACGATCGAGAAGCATATGCTGAACTTTCAAATGACGAATTGGCATCGATGCTCGAAAAAGCTGATTCTGAACTTGCCAGAACGATTCATCCAAATAACAGGCGCAGACTGATCAGAAGTCTCGAAATAGCCGGCCTAGGGGCGTCAGAGAGCAGGAATCCTGGCAAAAACCTGTATTATCAAAACACAGTTATAATCGCTTTGAATTTGGATAGGAATGCCCTTTATTCACGCATCGAGAACCGCGTTGATCAAATGATCGGCAAGGGCTTGGTCGAGGAAGCCAGAAAACTATTTGATAGTGGCATCCGCTCTCAGAGTGTGATGGCTATCGGATATAAAGAACTATTCCCATATTTTCGTGGAGAGACCTCTCTTGAGGAATGCATCGAACTGATTAAACAAAATTCCAGACGTTATGCTAAGAGGCAACTGACCTGGTTCAGGAACAAGATGCTGGCAACTTGGTTTGATGTGGATGAGATTGATTTTGAAACCACCATTAGACAGGTCACAGATTATATAAAAAAAACAAGTGTGGACGATTGTTAGGTCCACACTTTGTTTATTCTTCCTTTAAATTGAATGGCCAGGCATCAAGTCCACCCTTTAACAAGTATATCGGACGAAAACCCTTCTTGATAAATTTCTTCGCTACGGCTTTCGTCAGATAAGAATTTGATTCATCGTAGAGAAAGATGGCCTGATCCTTGCGAAACTTATGCAAACTCTGAAACGCCGAGCGTTTAGGAAAATTGCGACTGCCGTTGATCTTTTTTGCTTTATACGATTCTTCATTGCGGATATCAAGCAGTTGTCCCTTGCGCATGTTTAGTCTGAACTCCTCTGGGGTCAATTCGATTATCTTGGAATAATCATATTTCTTCCTTGTAGAAATCAAAACACCCACAAGCAATCCGATGCCAATGGGGAGAACCCACTCCCAAACTGATGCTAAAAACATTTACTTCACCTCGATTGTGATGTCATGAACATTATA
>CAYWOK010000096.1:0-4693 GCA_964459895.1 uncultured Candidatus Izemoplasmatales bacterium | reverse complement strand
TACAAGAGATTTAATTAGGAAATTGGGAGAAATTATTTTCCCTCCACAATCGCAACCTCCTCCTCCGTCAACCCATACAACTCGTACACCAGTTTATCAATGGAAGCATCCGTCGCCTCAATCTGCCGCTGGAGAAGCGTCCTCTCCTGTTCGAGCCTCGCCTCCTGCAATTTCTTGTTCAGGTCAAGCATCTGTGTGACGAGTGCAACCATGCGATCGTGGCGGGCTTTGTCTGCCGGGTCGGAGAAGTTTAAGGCGGAATGTATTGTGAATGATTTTGCTGTATGATGAGGCTGTTGCACAATTCGAAAAAAACGATGGTTGTTTATATACTCGACAGGAAAATCTCTTCAATTTG
Source organism: uncultured Candidatus Izemoplasmatales bacterium (assembly GCA_964459895.1). Classification (GTDB taxonomy): domain Bacteria; phylum Bacillota_I; class Bacilli_A; order Izemoplasmatales; family Hujiaoplasmataceae; genus JAAYZB01. The sequence continues at coordinate 4,335 of CAYWOK010000096.1, read as the reverse complement.
CGACTTGTTTAGACATTTTTTGCATTTGTGCAACGACCTCTGATATTCCATCAATATTACTTTGAACATATAAATTATTTAAACCGGTCTAATATAATTATGATGGTCAGTTCGTTTGATGTGTCTGCCTAGATGCCAACTTTTTAGAATTCGTTTCAAAATATGAGGCTTATACCAATTTATATTTTCATTTAATATCTTGGGTGATGTGGAAGGTGTAATTCCAGATGGAATTGATAATTCAATTAAATCGAATGATTTATACTGCCCATATTCTACTATCATGGCTAATGTGTAAATCCCCTCAGAACCATCATATGGAAATAAAAAATAAGTCGTGTCTTTAATTGGTTCAGGTGTAATATCGATTTCTGCCCAACAAAATCTTCTTTCGTTAAATTCAATTGCTGTGACCCGACACTCTTTGTGTTTATAATCGTAATCATCATCAGATTTAGGTGACCAAAATACGGCCATACCACATGTTACTTCATGAAGATTTTCATCAAATAGGCTCCAAAATCCTTCACAATCATTTGCAATTATTCGTCCATAATTCATAACACTGGATCTGGATATCCAGCGTCTTCCTGATATATCAGGTCCAAATGAAATTATATCAATTTTAAGACGGGGGCGATTTGATACAGCACCAATTATTTTCCCAAATAGATCTACAATAAAAGATATCGGTGTGAAAACATCCATCGTTAAACAATCACTCCCTAATATTTATGAATATACTCAAACGGCAAATCATACTCTCTACGGAAGGAATTTATTTCTCCGACATGCTTTTCAATCGCTCAGTGATTTGAGTGACATCGGTTACAAGTTTATTATGCTTTTTTTGTAGTTCCTTGAGTTCCTTCAAAGGAGAAAATTCATCAAATATATCATCACTTTCCAATAGCAATTTATAAACATGTTCAGCGTCAGTTGCGGTAATACCATAATTCCAATTTTCAATTGCATGATATGCCTTTTCTGGTGTTTTATAATAAAATCTTAAAATACAATATTTTGCGTACATATCCCACGCGGGACTCATTTTTTGTTTTATCAGTGGACGAATCGATTCTATTATCTTGGAATAAACTACGCTACATTGCTGTCTGAACCGATTATAGTCCATTTTAAAATCGTTCAGCTCACTTCCCATATGAGTAATTTCGGATATATCTTTTTCATCGTATTCAAAAAGCGTGTAAAACAATTTTCTTGGGAGGATATCACTCATTGCTTCCAGAGGATTAGGTTTCTCGGATTCTTTTACGACTAAATCTGGAAATTCAAGTGTCTTTTTTACGGCGGCGAGTATTTTTTCGGAGGTTTCATCATCTATATGCAAATATTTTTTTCTTATGCTTTTCAGAGACGCATCAAGTAAACTTCTTAGCTTTTCAAGATCATAAATTTCTAGAAAATGAATTCCTTTACTATTAGTTAATCTAAAGAAATCCTCTTTTTGTTTTCGGGTTATGTTTTGATTACTGAATAACACAATCTTGTCGAATCCATCCCGAATCTTAAATTTCTGCAAATCTTCGTCAAATTTTTTTCCGATATCCTTTCTTAATGTGACAAAAACTGCACATTTAATATCACCATCATAAAAAACGATATCCTTCCCACCATCAGGACCTCCGGTTGGCGCTATTGGCTCGACTTTTTGACAGCCGAGGGCATTTAGTATATCCGCGCACATTCTCTCAAAATCGTGCTGATTGTCAAATTCTTCAAGTGCTTTCTTTGTCAAATGTAGCATAGTAACGAATTTTCGAACCTGTTTAATATTAATTCTATATTATCGTTGCATTAGTTTTGGATTTATCTGAATTAGTATGCAATCCTCCGTCATATACTACCTTCCTACCCCGCAACCACCTTAATTTCCTCTTCCGTCAGACCGTAGATCTCGTACACCATCAGATTTAACAAATCTTAATGAGACTCGATTCCCCTCTTCATGGGGTGTTAATAATATCTCCATAACCCTCTTACCATCGGGGAAATCAATATCCTCAAATTTAATAATTTGAGATAAGGTTTTTTCATCGACTTTGTAACCTTTTATTGAGTGAATATCAATTTCTGTCTCTTCTATCCACAATTCAACAGTAATTACAAAGTGGTCAATTGTAATTTGTTCATCATCTATTAACAGTTGGAATCCTGTATCTCTATTCTCAGGATATACCTCAATTTTTTTAAGCACTTTTTTGCCCGAACATGTTATATCTGCGAAAAAAGTCTCCCACTTTATTGTTGAAAATAAATCTTTAATTGAACCAGGTTCCTGGACTCCTTTTAAGAGAATAAACTTATGATTTTGAATCTGTTCCTCCCCAAATTTATTAAAAAAAGTAGTTAGTTTTGCAAGAGTTTCAAGTTTAAACTCCTTCTCGATAAATTGCAGCTGTTTTACATCAAAATAGGGTCGCCGTACCGGAATTGATTTTGGAATAAACCAGTCAAATATTTCTTGCGGAGTAATTTCTTCTAGAGTTCTTAATTTGATATTATGTTGTTTTGCTTTCTCAATTGCACCTTGTGTAAAACCCGATGAAGATACGGCTATAACTTTGTTTGCTCCCAGATCTCTCGTCTTTTGTGTGATTTGCTCAATCCAGTCTGGGCCATTCTTTCTCTTTCTATCTCGACATTCAAAAATGATTAGAAAATCATGCGAGCCCTTTCGAAACCTAACAGAAACATCAACTTCTCGTGGTTCTTTGGCGACTTTATCATATATTTTGTCACGAGTTTTTATTTCAGCCCCAGCCATATCCATTTTTTCAAGGACTTCGACAAGTTTCTCTAAACTCTGACCGTTTGTCGTCATTTATTCTCCTTCCACAACCTTGATCTCCTCTTCCGTCAGCCCGTACAGCTCGTACACCAGTTTATCAATAGCCGCATCCGTTGCCTCGATCTGCCGGGACAGCAGCGTCTTCTCGTGATCGAGTTTGGCGTCCTGCAACCGCTTATTCAAATCGAGCATCTGCGTGACGAGCGCTACCATGCGATCGTGGCGGGCTTTGTCCACCGGATCAGAGAAGTTGATAGTGCGGATGGGGAGTTGGTTAACGTTCGTTGAATTAAATCTGCAATATCCACTAAGCTTTGGGGGGCATACCATCCTTAAGTGAAATGATAGTACCTTTGAATTTAGAAGACCTAAAAAAAACAATGGAGAATACTTCTGATCTTCATTGAGGATGAGACCGGGGCAATTTGCGCCATTAAACGCAGAATTGGCATCTAATAACCCAACTTTCGAAAATTTATCAATCCCCTTTATGATGAATTTTTTTGGCCTGATATAATTAAAAGAACCAGGACGCAACTGTCGAAACCAATCTGCTCCTTGTGCGTATAATTTCCTACTATCAAGTCTTTTTTGCAAATCATTTTTAAATGTTGAAAGATATCGGTAGATATTTGGATATTTTATTTTGAGATCTTTTTCATCAATTAACCATGGAATACCATCTTTACTTTCATTATACGGATAAATCACGTATTCACTTGGTGAAACCTGACAATATCTGAAAACCTCTGCACCTTGATATGCATAAGGATACAAAATTTGTGTCTCAAGTTTATTTTCATCTATCGTTTTTTTGTCTACAATAAATGCTTTATCCATACCGGTTAAAACACCGATGAATGCTTGACCATATTGTGAAAAATTCTTCCAATCGATCCCGCGAGAGTTTAAAATTGTCTCGATATTAATATCTCCAAAATTCCAAGGATTTTCAGACAAGGTTTCAATTGGAATAATTAATGCTTTTTCTGATTCTATTCCATTCAAGCTTAGTTGATTTGGCGAAGTGATCTTCTTTAGTCTAACGTGTTTTGTGAGATTATGGTTTAAAATAAATATTGCTGGATATGTGCTTGCCTTTTGAAAAACAGGTAATGATCCAAAATTTACAATCTCTAGAATTTTTCCATCAGAAAGGAATCTCCTAATATTTTTACCATAATCTGTTGACATCCATTGAGATGAACAAATAAGTCCCACGATTCCAGATTTTTTAATTAGAGCTGCTGCTTTCTCTATGAAAACTATTGAAATATCTGTTTTGCTTGTAGGTGTGGAATATTTTTTATAAAGATAATCTGATTGATTGTAGTCAATTCTTTGAATACGAATATACGGCGGATTCCCGATCACCGCGTCGAACCCACCCGCTGTCATCACCGGCGCAAATTCCTTTGACCAGTCAAACGGATTAATGCGTTTCACTTCATCGGTTGGCATTTCAGGAGTCAGGATGTCCGTCCCGATCAGCGAGTTCCCGCACTTGATGTTCTCGTGGAGCG
>CAYWOK010000095.1:0-4728 GCA_964459895.1 uncultured Candidatus Izemoplasmatales bacterium | reverse complement strand
ATCCAATCCCCAATCCACCAATGGCAACCCATCCCATTCATTTGCGATAATATCCCAATCCCACTCGCCGAAACCAACATTATCAGCGATCGAAAACCGCTGCTTTTCCTCATCGGTTAATTCAACAGCTGATCGTACCCATGTATCCGGTATCTCTTTCATGCCCAGTTCGCGAATTGCCCGGAGACGCATATTCCCACCAAGCACCTCCATTGTATCGGGATCGTAAACCATTGGACGGAGCTCCATCATTTTTGGAAAATCATGAATTGACTGTTTCAATTTCTCGAAGCGATCGTCTTTGATCTGGCGAGGATTTTTGCTCCCAAGTTTCAATATGGATACTTTCATGATAATCTCTTATTGACCCCAAAGTTATGATAAAATAATAAAATAATTTATATACCCGATAATTTAATCATAAAGTGGTAAAGGATTGATAGTTCCGGTCTGGAATCCAATATCTTGTTTCTCCTCATTGCATCCAAGCTCCGTTTTTTCAAATGAATAAATCAGGATACCAAAGAGATAAATCTTTTTTTTGGTTATCCGGGGGCCTTCTTTAATTGCAGTTATATGAAAATGAATTCGGATCATTTTTTTACTTTTTTAGGCCATATTGCACAAAGGAACCAGATCAGCAGAATGATCACAAACCAGCGTCCGGTCATGCCGTAATCGTAATTCATTATTTGTGTAACTCCGATTTCAGGACATGAATAGTCCGACGGGATTTGAACAGGTAAACAGATATTTTGCCATTCTTAAAGAGCTTGGTTACTACTCCATAAACTGCGCTAACTTCATATTCATCATCTCCGATTTGTACTTCCTGCCAGATATAGCACTCATCATTGATGTGCCATACCAGCGGTTTCCTTTTGAATAAGTTAAATATTTTCATATCTTCATAAAATTTTGGTTTCCTCATCTTTCGTTTCATACTTTTCGCAGTAATCACCAGATTCTGCTTTGATGTATCGTCTGATCTTTTCACTTCGCCAATCAAATATTTCAATCCAGTTTTCCGTACAAAATCCCCTTTCAATCCGGATGAAAAAAAGGCAATTTGAACAGGATCAGCGTTTATCGCTTCGGGTTAATTGTAGTTCAAAGGGCATCAAAAAAAGATTAAGGCAAGGATAAAGAGGATCCCGATAACTAACATAGCAAGACAACCGGCGTTACCGGATTTTTCGTTCCGGGCATAATGTTCAGGTGTCCGGCCCTGCTCGTCAAATTCAGGCATATCCGTGTATGCCGGTTCTGTTGTTTTCATTTTAATTTTTTATTAATTTTTTCATGTGATTAATTCCTGCTACTCTCCCAAACCAGATAGTTCAGGGGTTTCTTTTTGTTGTCGAGATAACGGACGTGAATCATATCGTGTGTTTTCCAAGACCATTGACCCTCATTATCTGAAGTCCAATATTCCGGGCCGGGTTTAGTTACCTCATATCCCCGAATCCGAAATGCTTTATTCGAAATTTCTTTTAAAGAAACAATACTGTCAGGTGTATTTACTTGACCACGATACATTTGAAAATATTTTAAGTATTCAATAGTATCATTGAAAATAATATAACTAGGCCCCCATTCTACTAAAGGATTGTAACTTGGTTGATTGTACCAAAACACCTTTATTTTACCTGTTAGTCGTGGAATTGTATCATTTACCAATAAATCTACGACAACCGTATCATACTTTACCGGATTAGCATATATTATACCAATATGTGCCATTATTTTCAAAAAGTCAGATGTTGTTATAATACCCTTTACAACTTTATTCCAGTTTTCCTTTTTTGCTTCATTAATCCGATCTGAATCGGTTTGTGTTAAAGATTGCAATTTATTCATTTCGGATTTTGTCATACTTCCTGGAACAGCACTATCAATTTCAAACCTAAAGAAGTTTCTACATATAATGGTATCCGGTAAAAAGATTATTGGAGTTTTACAATAGGTTTTTAAAGTTGAATCTTTGATTATTCGATCCAACTTTATTTCTCGTAAAGAATCTATCTTATGATCAAAATCGGTTTTGGGTTTGGGTATATATTCATAAGTGGTTACTTCTTTTCGTTTCTGAATAATGCCTATACCATTAATCCGTTTCTGACTACGATAAGAATCATATCCACAACCACATGGACAATACAAAAGATAATCTTCGCTTTCCGAATGTTCATATTTTAATTCGGTTTCTGTCCATATAGTGTCGCCTTTGGGATTAAAGGCAATCGTATCTGTATTTTCCCATGCGGTGAAATAGACAGATTTTACTTTCCACATTCCACAATCGTTATCATGAAAAATTTGTGCCTGACAAATCCCGCACAAAAAGGATAAGATAAGAAGTAGTGTTTTCATTTATCTTTTTTTTAGGTGGATTAAATATATAATATCCAATAGCCCGTTTCCAATCCGCTTCGGACGGTTCGGTGAAAACATCAACAGGATAGGGATTATCATTCTGAAGTTGATTGATCAATTCTTTTGTTACCGGGGTAGGCTTGTCTTTTGGTTGCTCTTCTTTCATTTGTAAATATACCTTTGATTTCATGAATCGATCAACCATATCTATAATATCCTTTTCGTCAATATTCATTACAAACCTTCGTATTACGGCTACAATTAACTTTTCGTCTGCGTTTTGTTCTCTTGTAGGCAACATTCTGCTCTTTTCCCGGTCAATGGCTAACTGTTTCATTTTTGTTTCTCCCTTCTTTGGTTCGGATTGATCAATGTATAAGATTGTAGTGGACATGAAGGTCATATCCTGTTTTTATGGCAATGTAAAGCAATACAATAGCAAGGCACCAATATAGCACCTTTTCACTTTTCGGCATCGGTTGATTCGGTTTCATCTTCAATCAGTTTATCAATGTTTGTCGTACCGAAGAAATCAGCCAGTGCTTTTAACTTATCCAATCCAGTCTGAACATATCCAAATCGTTCAAACCGTTTCATCAACACATATCGGGTATGGGGTTTGGCGTCGGGCCAAAGTATCTTGGCCACCTGATCCGGGGTTGCCCCGGTTTCGGCCATCAATTCCTTGATTCGAAGTTTCATTGTTTATAGTTTATGGTTAATCATCATAATAATCCGGATCAATCTCTTCGTAGCAATCCTGCATAATCAGATCGATAAAACGATCAATGACCCGGTTAATCTCGTTCAGCTCGCCGTACTCCAGAAAAAACTCGGTAAAGTCCGTCCCGTTGCATTTAATTGTTTGAATTTCGATATGTTCAGGACTGCCGGGATAATCATATGTCATGGGTTCGGATCTCGTGTATTCATATTCGACCCGGAACGATATGCCCCGATAGGTTACGTCTGTATTTGTCATACTATTGTAATTTTTATGGTTTTCGTATCATTGGGCCTTACTGTTATCCCCCGGTTTTCCAGGTAATGATCCAATTCGATTATGTGTAATCGACCAACACAGGAGACAATCAGGACGCACTGTTTTTCATCATTAGTGGTTTCTTTTACGTTTCCGGCAATTTCGTAGTTCAGGATCGACTGAACGGTTTTGAGTTGAAAATCTGTTAGGTTCATTTGTTTATGGTTTTACAAGATTCAGCATCGTTTTTCCGATTGAACAATGTCATTATGGTTTCTAATGCCTTAGTTTTTTTGACGGCCTTTTTCTTTGCTCTATTAACCCTACTCAGGTCTTTATTGTGAGCTTTATTTTTTGCCATATTTTTGTAAGCCATTTTGATTGCGTTTTTAGTTATCCCCGTGGGGCTGGCAGGGCAGCCGGGTAAGTTATTGTTTTCGATGAGATAATGCAATGATATAATTTTCAACTGCTTTTAATGAACCAAAATATTTATCTACAAAAATTTTGCCAGTTTCGTCCACGACATCAGCGGTAAGTCTATAATTACCCCACCAATCTTCAAGTCGCCAACGAATTTTGTATTTTGTAAAGGTGTTTTTGCTTTCATGATATTGATTTTTAAATTAGTAAGTCCGTCCGTTAAGGGTCATCCTGTTGTTAACTGCTTTGACATGAGCGTCATATTCCCGATTGATCTTGTCTTGGTTGGCTTCTACTGACATCTGGTCAATCCAGTCTGAACATATCCAAATCGTTCAAACCGTTTCATCAACACATATCGGGTATGGGGTTTGGCGTCGGGCCAAAGTATCTTGGCCACCTGATCCGGGGTTGCCCCGGTTTCGGCCATCAATTCCTTGATTCGAAGTTTCATCTTATTTGTAATTTTCTGCCATTTGGCGATTTATAAAAAAATGTATCCCAGTAGAACATTCGTTCCATCGGTCTGTATCAAAATCAGTTACTTCTGCAATTTCTCCGACACGATAAATAAAATCTGCTATATAATCGGATTTGATTGATGTTTGGCCTCCTTCAATTTCCAGAACCAAAGCCTTTGAGCAACGACATTTATAGGTTGTTGCACTCGACCGCAAAGCATCGGCCAATACTTTTAATTTTACAATTTTACCATTACATCTTTTAAAAGCAATAAATTCGCCTTCCTCCGGGCAGTTAATAGTTGCCCCGAAAGTGCAATTGTTAATTTCGGCACCGCTCAGGTCGGCACCGCCCAGGTCGGCACCGCTCAGGTCGGCACCGCTCAGGTCGGCACCGCACAGGTCGGCATCGTGCAGGTTGGCACCGCATAGGTTGGCACCGCATAGGTCGGCACCGTGCAGGTTGGCACCGCGCAGGTCGGCACC
>CAYWOK010000094.1:0-4766 GCA_964459895.1 uncultured Candidatus Izemoplasmatales bacterium | reverse complement strand
CACATAATTCGATAATACCTCTTTTGAATTGCGCATTCATTGAATCACTCCCTAACAAATTTCAGTACCATTTGTAACACAGTACCTATTATTACACAGCAGTTTGACAAATGCAAGTATTTTTTTGAAAAAATCTTTAATTAATAAAAAGAACAGACAAATTGTCTGTTCTTAGAATATTTGATTTAGTCTGTCGACTGATACTTAAAACGCTTTTTCCTCTCGACGGTGTCAAGTATCTTTTTTCTCAGCCTGATACTATATGGTGTAATTTCCACCAATTCGTCGTCGTTGATAAATTCGAGACAGCCTTCCAGACTTAGACTTCTGGGTCTTTTCAATACTGTTGTTTGATCTTTTGAGCTTGAACGCATGTTTGTCATTTGTTTTTCCTTGACGACGTTGATTGCCAAATCGAATTCCTTGTTAGCTTCGCCGACGATCATGCCTTCGTAGACTTTGGTTCTCGGTTCAACAAACAAAATGCCGCGATCTTCGATCGCACCCAGTGAATAAGCAGTAGTAAGTCCTTCTGCCATTGAGACAAGCACTCCAAGTTTTCGGTTTCCGACCATAACTGACTCTCTTTTTCTATATTCCAGATAGGTATGATTGATGACACCGTAACCTTTGGTGACGGTCATGAAATCGGTCATCAAACCAATCAATCCTCTTGAAGGCATCGTGTATAGAAGTCTGGTATGAGTGATATTTTGGTTCATGGATTCCATCGTTCCCCGACGGTTACCCATCAATTCGATTACAGCCCCGATTACATCGTTTGGCACATCGACTTGTACTGATTCATATGGTTCGCACGTTACTCCGTCGATTTCCTTGATGATTACCCGCGGACGTGAAACCTGGAATTCATAGCCTTCGCGGCGCATGTTTTCAATTAGTATTCCCAAGTGCAATTCTCCGCGTCCGGAAACGACCCATTCATCAGCTGTCTCGCCTCTGTCGACGATCAGACTGACATCTTTCTGGACTTCACGGAACAGTCTTTCGTCAAGTTTGCTTGAAGTGACGAACTTGCCTTCAGTTCCGGCCAGTGGCCCGGTATTGATGCCAAAAGTCATTTGCACCGTTGGTTTGTCAATATGAATCTTCGGAAGTGCTTGTTCAAAACCGACATTGCAGACGGTTTCACCGACATGAATGTCGGGCAACCCTGCTAGGGCGACAATATCGCCGGCATATGCTTCTTCCACTTCGATTTTGTTTAAGCCCAGAAATCCATATAGTTTTTGAATCCTGAACGGTTTGAATGTTCCATCTAATCTGGCACAGCTCACCATTTCATTGACTCTGAAAGTTCCTTGAATGATTTTACCGATACCAATTCTGCCGACATATTCATTGTAATCTAACAAAGACGGTTGAAAAAGCAAGGGTTTGTCCGGCTCGCTAAGAGGGGCCGGTATGTATTTGAGAATCGTGTCAAGCAAAGGTTTCATGTTTTCTGCATCATCGAATTTGTGGCTGAAACTTGCCAGTCCGTTCAAACCTGATGCATAAAGAATTGGAAAATCAAGTTGTCTATCTGTTGCTTCAAGTTCCAAAAATAGATCGATTACCTGATTGACGATATCAAGCGGTTTGGAATGTTCTCTGTCGACTTTGTTGATGACAACAATTGGCAACACACCTGCTTCCAAAGCTTTTTTCAAAACGAACCTTGTCTGGGGCATAGTCCCCTCAAAGGCGTCAACTAACAAAATCACTCCATCGACCATGTTCATGATGCGTTCGACTTCGCCGCCGAAATCGGCATGACCGGGAGTGTCTAAGATATTTATTCTAATGCCTTTGTAATTGATTGCGGTGTTCTTTGCCAAAATGGTAATGCCGCGTTCTCTTTCCAAGGCGTTGGTATCCATGGCTCTTTCTTCCAAGACAAAATTTTCCCTCAATGTGTCAGATTGACGGAATAAGCTATCCACTAATGTGGTCTTCCCATGATCTACATGGGCGATAATTGCGATGTTTCTAATTTCCATACAAAACCTCTTTACTTTCAACCTCGTTATTATACCACATAATTGCCGGTTTACACAAAATTTCAACTCGACGTAAGCGTTATTATTCAGGCAAACTGATAAACTACAAGCATTATTCATTGATTGGTTCTATTTCTATTTATATCTGAAGGTTTTTTTGGTATACTGATTATATCGATCAATATTTGAAAGGAGTTCCGAGTCATATTGACTTGGATATACTATGGATAAAAGACAAGCTTTGGCAGAAAAACTTAAACTCAAAGACCCGTCAACCCTACACATGGTTCTGGGTTTTGATGGTTTCGTTGATGAAATCATTCACGTTGTCGACAAACGTCTTGACAGTGAAACATATACGCGGATGGAAAAGATTGAAGACCTGGCGAAACGCATTGATAGGGCAAGTGGTTTATCAACCAATATCGAGCTTTTTCCGATTCAAAAGAAAATCGGCGGAAATGGCCCGATTATGTGCAATGCCCTTACCAAGCATAATGCTAAAATCACCTATATCGGAGCTTTGGGAGTTCCCTTAATCGATCCCGTTTTCAACGAAATGGCAAAAAACGCGACGCTTTTTTCGCTCGCCAATAGTGGTCATACCGATGCCTTGGAATTCGACGATGGCAAGCTTTTGCTGGGAAAAATGTCATCATTAAATAATGTAACTTATGAAAAATTAATCCACGCCCTGGGAAAAGACAAACTGATTGAATTGCTGGGTGGCTGCGATTTGTTTGCGACTGTCAACTGGTCGATGTTGCCATATATGACTGACCTTTGGGAAAAATTATTGAAAGAAATTGTTCCTCTGCTTCCGGCAAAAACCAAGCGTCCGATTTTCTTCGTCGATCTGGCCGATCCGGAAAAGCGGGAAAATGATGAGATCAAAGCTGCACTTGAGCTTTTGAAATCATTCACCAATAAGTTTTTTGTCGTCTTGGGCCTTAATAAAAAAGAAGCTTACGATATAGCCAATGTTTTGGAATTATATGACTCAGAAAGTTTAGAACATATGCAGATCTCACTTGAGGATTTGAGTGACTCACTATCAGGTTTTCTACAAATTGATTGCCTCGTCATCCATCCTGTCGACAGATCCTGCACAAGGCTTGGCAACACGTACTACGAAGAACTCGGCCCATATGTTAAAAAGCCAAAACTAACAACAGGTGCTGGCGACAATTTCAATTCCGGATTTGTGCTCGGACTAATGTTGAATCTTGATCCTGATGAAGCTTTGCTGATCGGTATGGCAACAAGCGGTTATTATGTCAGAAACGCCTTAAGTCCCACTTTTGGGGAATTAATAGCTTTTATTGAAGCTTGGGCAGCAAACACCATCTAAACAATTATCATTCTTAATCAAGAGGTGACCTATGACAGTATTCCCCTATACAGATGATTTTTTTCAGATTCTCAAAGAAGAACTGATTCCCGCTTTAGGCTGTACTGAACCGATTTCAATTGCTTATGCAGGAGCCAAAGGCCGTGAGGTTTTGGGCTGTATGCCAGATAAAGTCATTGTCAGATGCAGTGGCAGCCTGATTAAGAACATCCGCTGTGTCACGGTACCAAATACCTGTAATCTGGTTGGCATCGAAGCCAGTGCGCTCTCAGGCATCGTTGGCGGGGATGCGTCTTTGGAGCTTGAAGTTCTGGGCGGATTGAATGAAGCCCATTTGTGTCAGGTACGAGAAATGCTTTATAACAATGTCTGTAAGGTAGAAATATTAAAAACACCTTTGTCCTTGCATTTTATCATGCGACTAGAAAAAGGGAATGATTCATGTGAGATCGAAATCAAGAACCTGCATACAAATATCACCAAAATCACTAAAAACAATCAGATATTATACGAAAAAGAAGAGAAAGCCGGCAAGTATTTCGGCGTTCTGACCGACCGGAAAATTCTTACAGTTGAAAGAATCGTTTCATTTTCTGAAAGTGCAGATTATTCCAAATTGAAGGAAATTTTGAGTCGCCAGGTATCTTGCAACATGGCAATCGCGGATGAAGGTTTGGGAATTGACTACGGAGTATCAATTGGCAAAGCGATACTTAAAAATGACACTTCAATATATGGAAAGATGAAAGCATACTCGGCGGCGGCATCAGAGGCAAGAATGTGTGGTTGCGATTTGCCTGTCATCACCAATTCTGGCAGCGGTAACCAAGGGATCGCAGCTTCAGTACCAGTAATCATCTACTCTAGGGAAATTAATGCAACGGATGAATTAATGTACCGGGCACTTGCCCTCTCAAATCTGCTTACCATCTATCAAAAGAGTTATATCGGGCGCCTATCGGCATTTTGTGGAGCGGTTTCTGCTTGTTGTGCCAGCGGAGCGGCTATCACTTATCTTGACGGGGGTGACCTTGAACAGATAAAAATGACAGTTATCAATGCTTTGGCTGACGTTTCAGGGATTGTTTGTGATGGAGCCAAAGCTTCCTGCGCATCTAAAATCGCTACGGGACTTGATGCCAGTTTCATTGGTCATTATCTGGCGATGGAAAGACACTGTTACAATCCTTGGACAGGTATTTTGGGAAAAGACGTTGATGAAACGATCACTTGTGTCGGGCGCATCGCCAGTGATGGCATGAAAGACACTGACCGGGTAATCCTGAAAATCATGTTGGAAAAATAAGCATAAAAAAGAGTTAGGAAAAATTTTCCTAACTCTTTTATTATTGTTTGCAATGGTGACCCGTGCGGGGTTCGAACCCGCGAATGCATGCGTGAAAGGCATGTGA
>CAYWOK010000093.1:2437-4808 GCA_964459895.1 uncultured Candidatus Izemoplasmatales bacterium | reverse complement strand
AATCCTCTCTCACAAAGAGTTTTTGAAGTGCGGTAACAAAGATGATGACAACAAACAAAACAACTGCAAAAGCCGATCCTAGCCCATATTGCGGATTGGCGCCAAACGTAATATTGAGTGCTTCTATAACAAAAGTCGAAGTGCCCCAATCGCCGCCGGTAACTAAAAACGGAACTTCAAAAACGCTGATTGCGCCTTTTACCGCTAAAATCATGTTCAAAGCAATTATCATTTTAATATTTGGCAGAACTATCAATCGCAAAATTTGTGACCGGTTTGCTCCATCTATTTCTGCTGCCTCATAGATATCTGAAGAAATTGACTGAATGACAGCAATAAACAGTACAATATTAAACCCGATATAGCGCCAAATCGAGATTGAAGCCAAAAGCATGTTGTTCAAAACCGGTTTAATCAACCACAATTGAATCTGGCTTTCTGCGCCTAGAAATCTCAAAATCGTATTCAACGTTCCTTTTGGCTCAAAGAAAAACAAAAACATTAAGGCTACGGCAACACCATTTAACAGATACGGGAAGAAAAACACGCCTTTGAAAAAGTTGGTGCCTTTGAGTTTGAAAGACAATGTAAAAGCGATAACCAAGGCCAACCCCAACTGCACGAAAGATCCGACTAGATAATATAGACAATTGATCATGACAGTGATATATCTTGGATTTGTAAATAAAATCCGATAGTTTTTCAACTGAAACCATACCATGTCAGGTGAGGTCCCGTCCCACCGGTAAAAGCTGTAGCGAATCATGTTAATTGCTGGCAAATATGTAAAGACAATCAAGAGAAACAACGGAACTACCAAAAACGCAAAAATAAGAACATACTTTTGCAAATGCAATGCCGAAATCTTGGTTGTTTTCTTGGTATGCTGTAATTCCAGCGTTTTTGTTCTCATCAAAACCTCATTGATCTATTGAATAGTTTTTTCGCTTTTCATTAATCAGCAATGTCTATTCCAAGACACCAGCTGTCGTTTAGATCTGCGGCAATTTGGTTAAAAGTTCTAGTTTTATAAAAAGCTTGTTCAAACAAATCGTTTTTCCAATCCGGATTCCATAAAACAATGCCGCTATATGATTCTACAAGTTCCAGTTTTCCAATCATGTCGCCTGTAGCTGGATTTTCCTCAAACAAAATAACTCCAAGGTCCTGAAAGGCCTGTATCACGTCTGGAAATGGCATATCTATGCGTGGAGGAATTCCCCCAGTAAGTTGATAATATCCGGAGTCTTGCAAAAACCACATCAGAAAATCATTTGCGCCTTCCATATTAGTTGAATGGCGACTGATTCCCATAAAGAAATCTGGTGACTGGGCGGAATATACTTCACCCACTTGATTAGTATACGGAAAAGGCATATATCCGACATTATCTGGATCAGCCAAATTCGATTGCTCACCAGGAGTTCCATCATCAAACTGGAAAGTCCCATCCCGAACATTGATTGCAACATCTACAAACTGACTTACTGCCCAACTTCCTGCAACCATGGCACCAATGTTTCCTTTGACAAATTCGACTTTGGATCGTTCCCAATTTGTCGTCGAGGGATCATTTTCAATCAATCCTTGATACACAAGATCGTATAATAATTTGAATACAATATATTCTGGGCTACCCGCACTAAAAGCGTTTCGATCTTGGGGCAAGATATTATAATAGTAATCCGGATCTCCACTGACGCTAGATACGTTTCCTTGCCACTGATCTAATGGCCAACTGTCCTTCTTGTTAGAATAGAAAGGCGCGAGAAAATCATCGTTAGTTGCATTATCATCTTTAATGATTTGCATAGCCGTCAAAAAAGCTTCCGGTGAAGATGGAAGAACGTTTATGCCTGCATCTTCAAAAACCTTTTTGTTATAGAGAATTCCGTTAACATTCCCATAAGTTGGTAATCCATATACAATTCCATCGTATGCTTTTTGACTTACATATCTCCAAGAAAGGTTAAGGTTTGTCAGATTACCGATAGGCGCAAAATAGTATGACAGATTTTGAGAACTTACTGAAGAAGGAATCAGCAATACATCTCCATATTCTCCGCCCATAAGTCTCATTCGTGCATTATTTTCATAATCAGTAATCGTTTCGAAAGTAACATTATACATTGGAAATAACGCTTCGAATTCATGTTCATAATCTTTCAATACAGTATTGCGTAAATCAACTCGATTCAACAAAACCTTTACAGCGGAAACACCACCATCATACGGTGATACATTGATTGTTTTGGTCGCCATGACGCCATCAACGTCAACTTGAACAACGATTTCTCCGCTTTGTTTTGCGGCGAATCGTCCATTTGCGTCAATTTTCGCGCTCCCAGTTTGAATGCTCCAAGTAATATTT
>CAYWOK010000093.1:0-2337 GCA_964459895.1 uncultured Candidatus Izemoplasmatales bacterium | reverse complement strand
CTCACATACATGCTTCCAGCAATAGAAATCGATGTAGCTTGAATTTCAGTGGGAAGAATAGTGGAAATATTCGTAGATTGTGTTGTGCCTGTAGATGTCCCCGTGCCTGTAGATGTGGATGTGGTTGTGCCTGTTCCTATGGATGTTGCTGTAGTCGTCAAAGTATCAGAACTGCAAGCAAAAAAAGCCAGTCCGAGAATTAATACCATAAATGTAAGAATACTTTTTTTGAATATATTTAGTATCATGACTAACTCCTCTTAATATGTGGCATTCAGCATAGAATGCCACATATTAGGTATTTTTATTCTCCGCTTACATCAAAAACGAAATCTGGAGCTGGTTCAAGATTGTTAACAGGTGCGCCATTGGCATAACCATATAGAACTACATCATCGATATACATTTTGCCAACATATGGCATTTTGCCCGTCGTTGGATTAATTGCGATTGCATTTAAAGTGTCATTAGGCACAAATTCAATCGTTAGAGTATGGAAATAAAACAGTTCATTTGGAGTTTCGATGGAATCTTTATTCAAATCAATCCATCTAATTCCATAATCTGAGCGTTTTGTCGAGTCCGTGTCCAGTTTAGCCGCATTAGTCCTTATTGTTCCGATTGTGACGTTATTCATATCGATTCCGACTTTTACCCAACCAGGCTCTAGCGCAATATAGTTTTTCAGTGTAGCAGCTGCAGAACTCGGCATAGCATCAACGATATCTTTGTTATAATAAGTAGTATATTGCAACCTAAATGTGTTTGGAACTGTTGGCAACCCGCCCGTGGTTAGTGGGAAAGCAATCAATTTCACTTTGTGTTCTGACCAGTTGACATTCTGATTGATTACATCAAGTTCTAACATTTCCAAAGTCTTGTTGTGATTAATGTCATTTAAAGTCGCTTCATAACTTCCGAAAGTTTGAAAGTTGATTTGTTGTGAACTATTGAAATCTATATTATACAACGTATCAAGTTCCAAATAAATATATCTTCGGATATTTCTAACTTCGGTTTCAAGTGTGGTATCGTCTGTAAACTCGACGACGACCTTGATGGTATAGTCGCTTCCTGGAGGAATAGCGGTCATATCAAGCGTGTAGCTGTATATGCCAGTGCGATATGGATCGCTTGTTTGAGGAGTCATCAAGATAGGCACTTGTCCATGAACATATAGATAGACGTTTTCAACAGTTTTTTCTTCTGTGATAACTTTGGCCTCAATCTTATAGGAGCTATTTTTTGTGATTTCGCTCAACAGTGGGCTAAGCAAATATACTCTATCCTCTCTGACAACCTCATTGAGCTCGCCATTATATAATTTTGCATATTCTTTCAGAAGTAAACTAGTTGATTTTCCGTCATTCAATACTCGGAAACCATCAAAATCCGGATAGTTTCCGTCCGCATCAGAATCAGGGCTGTCTTCGATTCCGGTCAAAATCCAGAACATGGATCCTGCTCCTCCAGTTTCATAGAGTGCTCTATTCCATACATCGAATGTCAAATCGCGATGTATTCGCTTTGATTCCGACATGGAAGCTCTCATGACCCCATATTCTTCAAGTACGAATGGTTTTCCCCAGTACTTTGCCAGAGCTACCTGATCTTTTATGTATTTTTCCCCGTATTCAGTAGCGTATGTATTTGGGATTCCCCAATGATCGGGATAAAGATGAGCAGTTGAGTAATCGATAGTATCAATTTGCAATAGCGCCCATTGATTCACAGATGTGCCGTATCCGTAATAATTACCGCCGACTCCAGCTCTAGTGAAAGAATAACTGAAATCATCATCCTCGGCAATTCTACCTTCGGCTGTATCTTTGTTTATTTCCAGCGTTGCTGGCGCGTTGCCCAAAGATCCTTGGTCTCCGACCGCAACCATTTGATTTACACCGACTGTGTTTTTCAAGTAGGCGCTCATTTCTGTTGCCCAAGCCGGAACACCTGCTCCGTCAGGCTCATTGGCAAGCTCCCACGCGAAAATAGTTGGATCATCCTTGTAGACCACTCCAGTCAGGCTGTTCGTACGATTGGCAACATGATTGATCCAGTTTTTATACCATGTTTTTATTGTTTCGTTTGTATAGAAAGCTGTTCTTGAAAGGTTCGCGCCAGGATTAAGCGTGTTATACCAATCGACATACATATCCATACCACCAAATTCGGGATAATAGTTGGTTAGAACAAGAACAACTCTGATTCCATATTGTCCAGCTCTCCTAATTGTATAATCGACGCGTTCCATTATATTTACCGGTTCTTTTGGCAAACCCGTATTTCTGTCATACAATGTTTCGCCAAAATAGTCTTTCGGAGAAACGTCGTAAA
>CAYWOK010000092.1:0-4963 GCA_964459895.1 uncultured Candidatus Izemoplasmatales bacterium | reverse complement strand
ATTTCTTCCATTGATTCAATTACATCTTTAATAGGTTTTGCGCCTACATAGGCGTTGGACCAACAAACGAATTCAGAATCTCCATGTTCTCCTAGAATATAGGCATGAACATTTCTGACATCAATTGATATTTGTCTTGAGATTTCATAACGAAGCCTTGCGGTATCAAGTGATGTGCCACTACCGATTACTCTTGAAGAAGGCAGTTTTGATTCTTTCCAAGCGACATATGCAAGAATATCTACCGGATTGGAAGCAACCAAGATGATTCCGTTAAATCCTGAAGACATAATGTTTTTGACTACCGATTTCATGATTAATGCATTACGCTTAAGAAGGTCAATCCTTGTTTCTCCTTCTTTTTGATTGACACCTGCAGTTATTACAACAAGTCCTGCATCTTTACATTCTGAATAATCTCCAGCACGTATCGACATTTTTCTAGGGGCGAAAGCTAATCCATGGTTTAAATCCATGGCTTCTCCTTCAGCCTTGTTAAAATCTATATCTATCAATATAAGTTCTTCTACAGCACCTTGGTTAACTAGTGCATATGCATAAGACATGCCGACAAAACCGGTACCAACTATTACTACTTTACTTTTTTCCACAATTATCATACTCCTTATGAATCCATTGTACTGGAGATAGATAAATAAATAAAGCAATAAGGCTTGTGATTGATTTTAAGCGCCTTAAAGAAAGTATGCAAATATTTAATTGCGAATTTCAATCTGTTGCCTTATACGCTTTACTTTTACAATATTATTAGATGTTAAGGTATATGCTTTTTTATGTTTTTCTGTTAGATAGATTGGTAAATACATTGCAAGCATTAACAATGCCGCAAGTGAAACAAATACAATTAAATAGACTATTTGATGGATTTCTTTGAAGAAATTCATGAAATCAACCGGAGGATGAAGTAAAAACAATTCATCAGATCCACCGTATATATAAGTGGCATAACCTGAAATAGCTGCATATATTCCTAAAAATAACATTGAACGATATAAATCTGGTTTTTTAGGTGTAAAGCCTAAGACTCTATATCCATAAACAGCGAACCAGCCAATTGATGCATGTGCCCCAAAGTAGGTCCAACCGCTCCATCTATCTAATCCCCAAATAGTATCAAAAAAGAAATAAGTAAGCAATGTGCCAAAGGCGTAAAAGTAAGTGATTTTATATACTTTCTCGCTTTTGAAAGCAACCGAGAATAGAAGTCCATAAAGCGCGATGCCACAAAGAGGTATACGAAATATAGAACCATTTAAAATTCTGTTTTCAAATACTCTCCACTCAAACAACACAGCTAATCCAATTAAGATGAGTCGAATTATCTTTTCATATTTACTGTTTTTTATCTTAGGACCAAGAACCCATAATAAAATCAAAGAACAAAAGAAACCTAGAAGCAAAAAAATATGGGTCAAACCGAACCATTCAATCGTTTGACCAACTTGGTTGCTAAAGAAATCCTGCATAGTAACTAAACCTCTCCATTCATACAAGTATTATAGGTTATTTGATTGTAACAAATTTAGTAAGATGTATTCAAAAAATAAACAGGTAAACAAAATCTGGTTACAAAATAGTATATTTATGTCAGTTATCTCTTGTATAATCAATGCCTACCCTTATTACTTATTAAGTAGAGCTGTCGATTACTATGTAAGCCACTACTTTGAACATTTATTCGAGAGAATTATCGGAGTAAGAAAATATCTTTATAAAGCCGTTAAATGTCGTTTATATAGTCGTATCTATGAAAGACTTGACATTTTTGTCTCAAAGGATTATTTAGGTAAGGGACTGTCTGAAATTATGAAAGTCATCAGTAAGAACACAAATTAATTGTAGGTTCTAATTATAGTAGTCTTTCATGAACCTTAAATACTCTCCACTTATAATATGATTTACCCATGATTGATTATCTAGGTACCATTGAATAGTTTGAACAATGCCTGTATCAAAATTATACTTGGGTTTCCATCCTAATTCTGTTTCTATTTTAGTAGGATCAATCGCATATCTCATATCGTGACCTTTTCTATCTTTTACATACCTAATTAAACTATCTGGTTTACCTAATTGTTTTAAAATTGTTTTTACTACTACCAGATTCGTTCTTTCATTATGTCCCCCAATATTATATACTTCGCCAACTCTTCCGTTGTGAATAATCAGGTCAATTGCAGTACAGTGATCATAAACATGTAGCCAGTCTCTTACATTTTCTCCAGTTCCATATACAGGAAGTGATTGGTCCGCTAATGCATTTTTTATCATTAATGGAATCAATTTTTCAGGAAAATGATAGGGTCCGTAGTTGTTTGAACATCTAGAGATTGTCATTGGCAAGCTAAATGTTCTATGATATGCTTGAACAAGTAAATCCGCAGAGGCTTTTGATGCAGAATAAGGACTAGATGTATGTATCGGAGTATCTTCAGTAAAAAACAGATCTAGTCTATCTAGAGGCAAATCACCATACACTTCATCAGTTGAAACTTGGTGATATCTATTGACACCAAATTTTAATGATGCATCCATTAAAACTTGAGTTCCAAGTATATTCGTCTTCAAAAATATTTCAGGATTTTCAATCGATCTATCAACATGAGATTCGGCGGCGAAATTCACAACTACATCAAATTTTTCTTTAATAAATAAGTTATAAATGAAAGGTCTGTCAGTAATATCGCCTTTCACAAATTGAAAATTGGCATTTTCTATAATTGGTTCAAGTGTTTCCAAATTACCTGCATAAGTTAATGCATCTAAAGCAATTATTTTATAATCATGATATTTGTCAACCATGTATTGGCAAAAATTTCCACCAATAAACCCTGCCCCACCTGTAACTAGTATCTTCATATCATATTACCTCAATCTCTTTTAAGTATCGTGATAATGCATCTTCCCAAGTTGGTAATCGTTTAAAACCGTTCTGATCCAGCGAATCTTTCGACATTAAAGAATTCATTGGTCTTACTGCCCTAGTTGGATATTCACTAGTTTTAATAGGTGACAACATAATATTTGTTCCAGCAGATAAAAATATTTCCTTTGCAAAATCAAACCAGGAACATTTGCCTTCATTTGTGGCATGGTAAATTCCAAATTTTTCTGTTTCTATCATGTCTACAATTAACCTTGATAAGTCAAAAGTGTAAGTTGGAGATCCAATTTGGTCGCTCACTATTTTCAAATGGTCTCGTTCTTTTTCTAAACGAAGCATTGTTTTTACAAAATTATTTCCATTTCTGCCAAACACCCACGAAATTCGAATGATAAAGTGCCTGAAGTACTTCAATGTTTCTAGTTCACCTTTATACTTAGATTCTCCATAAACTGATTTAGGATTTGGGGTATCTGAAACAATGTATTCTCCACTTTTTTCGCCATCAAAAATATAGTCAGTAGATATATAAACAAATTTTGCGTTATATTTACGGGCGGCATTTACTAAATTTTTAGTGCCATTTACATTTACATCCATACATAAATCCCGATTGTCTTCAGCGCTGTCTACAGCAGTATACGCTGCACAGTGAATAATAACATCCGGTTTATGATTACCCATAAAGTCTTGTACTTTTACAGAATCAGTAATATCTAAGTCTTCAAGATCGATTCCAAATATACTCTTGTATCCTCTCGATTTTAATTCTCTCATAACATCAAAACCGAGTTGCCCCTTAACTCCCGTTACGATGACTTTCATATAAAATACACATCCGAATCTTTAAGCGTTGGAGCGTTTTTATCTTTTTCTGATAGAATTACGTCTTTAATTGGCCAATTTATGTTTATGTCAATATCATTATAAATAATTGATCTATCCGATTCTTTGTTATAAACATTATCAACTTTGTATTGCACTTCACAATCATTTTCTAATGTTAGAAATCCGTGTGCAAATCCTTTCGGAATTAATAACATTTTATGGTTTTCAGCAGACAACTCAATTCCATACCAATCAAGATATGTTGAACTTGTTTTTCTTAAATCCACTGCAACATCCCATATTTTGCCTCTAGAACACCTAACTAGTTTTGATTGAGGGTATGGTTCTTTTTGAAAATGCAACCCTCTTAAAGTGCCTTTTTGAGAACTAAATGAATGGTTATCTTGAATATATTTTATGTTTATATTATTCTTGTTGAACTCTTTTACGTTATATGTTTCTGAAAACCAGCCTCTATTGTCACCATAAACATTAGGTTCAACTATAAGCAAATCTGTTATTTTTGTTTTAAAGAATTTCATTAATATCGAACCTTTCCTTCTAATACTTTAAACAAGTGTTGTCCATATTGATTCTTCTTCATTAATTCTGCTTGTTCTCTTAACTGTTCAGGTGTTATCCAACCATTATAGAATGCGATTTCTTCTGGGCAAGATATCTTTAATCCTTGATGATCTTCAATCATTTTTACAAAAGCTGTTGCCTCAGCCAACGATTCATGAGTCCCTGTATCAAGCCAAGTAAATCCTCTGCCAAAAGTAATAACGTCTAAAGAATCAGCTTCTAAATACATTCTATTTAAATCTGTAATCTCTAATTCTCCTCGCTTTGAAGGCTTAACTTGTTTTGCAAAATCAACAACTCTTTGATCATAGAAATATAATCCTGTAACAGCATAGTTCGATTTTGGTCTCTCTGGTTTTTCTTCTAGAGAAATTGCTTTACCATCTTTATCAAACTCAATAACTCCAAATCTCTCAGGATCATCAACGTAATATCCAAAAACTGTCGCTTTTCCTCTTTTAGAATTATCAATTGCTCTATTTAATGCTGTTTGCATTCCATTTCCATAAAATATATTATCTCCTAGAATCATGCATGCATTTTCTTCTCCAATAAAACCTTCCCCAATTAGAAAAGCCTGTGCAAGACCATCACGGTGACCCATTAGTTTGGACTGTCGGTTGCATAGTCATGGCTATGAAACGT
>CAYWOK010000091.1:0-5062 GCA_964459895.1 uncultured Candidatus Izemoplasmatales bacterium | reverse complement strand
TGGAAAAAAAGCTTCAATTCCCTCTATCCGCGTGAAACCGGGTCAAGTGATTTCCGTCAAAGAAACTTCGAAGAGCCTAGTCATCATCAAAGACGCTTTGGACGCAGTGATCAGCCGCATGGAATTCATCGCTTATGATGAAAACAAACTTGAGGCAACCTACATCCGTTTACCGGAAAGATCAGAGATCTTACCTGAAATCAAAGAAAACCTGATCGTCGAACTTTATAACAAATAAGATAAAATCACATCTTCGGAAGATGTGATTTTTTTTATAAGAAAAAGCGCATATTTCAGCGCTTTTTGCTTTATTCTTCAGGAGTCATTCCTTTGACAATCGAATAAAAATCAATCAGTGAAGGATAATCAGGATCGTCTAAATAGCCTTGGTAGTAACTCTTTCCGGATGAGTAGAAGTTGATCATGTAATCGACTGGCACTCCGGCTTCGACTGTTTCGTAATCGGAGTAGGTCAGATTGGTGTTGCTAGACATTTGCATGATCGCTCCATTTGGCAATACCAGGAACTTGACCATGCAGGCTCCACCGCCGCTCTTTGATCCGATTGATCTTGCAAGACCCAACTCTTTAGCGATTGAAACGGTAAGATTAGCGGCACTGTATGTAGCTGCCGATGTCACGAAAAAGAACTCTGCGTCGATTGCCATATCCCCTTCAACTTCATAAGTTACCGATGTTCTCGCACCATCAGTAATTGTATAGTAGGACAAATCTTCATTTGTCAGATAGTTTAGCAAATAGAACACACCGTGGACAAATCCTCCACCGTTGCAGGATAGGTCGATGATGATGTATTTTGGAGCTGCTTCGGCTATTTGCGCCATTTTGGGAGCCAGGCTATCCTTCAAATCAGCGGTGAATTCCGTTATTCTTAAATATGCCATGTCCTTGTAAAGCGATACTTTGAAATTGCTGGGATCCTTGTAACATTCGCAGCCATAATACTCGTATGAGTAATCATAGATATATGGAGCAGTTACACCATGATAATAGCCTGGATCATTATGACCATAGGAAATAACCCCGGTATGCAAATCTTCTAGAGAGTCCAGCATTGAGGTAAATGAATATTCAAAACTGTTCCCAGGAAAATATTGTCCGGAATACGTCTGGAATGAATCGATTTCTTTGAAATCCTTCAAACCATAGAATTTATCAAAGCACATTTCCAGAAAACGTTGGGATTCAAGTTCTTCGGCTGCGGAAACGTCAGGATTAAGCGCCACTGCGGCCGAAAGTTCGGAAGTTTCATCGTTCACATCATAGATTTGAAAAATATCGATTCCATAGAGAGAACTGCCGTTGTTCACGACATAATAGTTGCTGCCGGTAAGAAATAGTCCGGCAAGTGACAGGGGAATAGTATATTTGGTTTCTTCTCCCTCACCCAACATGAACAGCATAAAATCGTAATCGGTAAGATCAATGGTCAGTAAAGGCATTTCTTCTTCTGTGAAACTGACTAAGTTCAGACCCTCGGAAAAATCTGTTTCCGATTCGCCGGTGAAGTAATCTGAAGCATCGACATTTGATGCTTCAATCGAGGTCGTGTCAAAATCGAATAGAACATATGAAATGACCGAGTCTTCCTCGATACCATACTCAAGTTTTTCCTCTTCAGTATAAAAATACTCTACCCATACCTTGACTGAGTTTTCGACGATTTCAATCTGGATCGTATCATCGATGATTCCAAGCAACATAGTCACAAATTCAGTGATGTCGACATAAGGAATCCCTTGTTTGTAAGAATAATAGTAGAATGTCAGTTCATCGATAGGATCAACCTGAGTGAATTCTTCCGAGAAGTTGACAAAAGACACAGTATTGGAAGTTACTGTCGGAGGCGCTGTGGTTCCAGTCGTAACAGGCAAAGTGGTCGTAGTTGCATTGGTCGTGGCAATAGTCGTTGTCGCGAGTGATTTGTTGCATCCGACAAACAGCGATCCCAACAGGAATAAAACCAGTAAACTTAAAATCTTTTTCATAAAAAATCCTCCATACTCTGTAATTGTTAAATTATGATATCACAAAGCAGCAAATTTGAAAAGCCAAAACTAAAAAAAAGAACCGGATTTCCGGTTCAAATTTTCTTTAGTCTGCTTTTTGCTGCGTTAGCCATGTAGATGAACTTGTCGGGGTCGAGAGATGCCCCCCCGATCAAAACTCCGTCGATGTTCGGCATCTGTAGCAACTCATCGATGTTTTCCGGTTTGGCTGATCCGCCATACTGGATTCTGATCATATCACTGACAGAGATTCCGAACATTCCTTTGATGACTTTGCGCACATAGCCGCAGGATTCATCCGCCATTTCGCTGGTTGCAGTCTTTCCGGTGCCAATCGCCCAAATTGGCTCATAGGCGATGACAACTTTCAGCATATCCTTGGCACTGATCCCGACAAATGCTTTTTTCAGTTGATTGTTTAGAACCTGGTTTGTCAGGTTGTTTTCTCTTTCTTCAAGATGTTCGCCTACACAGACAATCGGAGTCAGCTCATTTCTTAAAGCTGCCTTGATTTTCAGGTTTACCACTTCATCAGTTTCACCAAAAATGTTTCTTCTTTCACTGTGGCCGATAATGACATATTCCACATTGTAACTCTGAAGCAGGCTGCCGGACACTTCTCCGGTATATGCACCTTCATCTTCAAAATACAAATTCTGCGCCCCGATTCTCAAATTGTCGCCCTGTCTTTTGACAAGGCATCTCATAAGCGGAGCCTGAGCACAAATAACGGTATCGACCAAATCGACATCCGGCATTTCCGTGGAGACCTTCAAGATGAAAAACAGCGCTTCGTCACGGGTTTTGAACATCTTCCAATTTCCGGCAATAATGGGCTTTCTCATAATCGATTACCTACCCTAAAATCTTTTCTATATCTTGGATAGCTGTTTCGGCGCTTTCGCCGGTAGCAACTAATTTGACATTTTTACCTTGTGGAACGGCTAGACTCATCAGACCAAGGATTGATTTAGCATCAATGGTCACATGTTCGTATACAAGTTTGATATCAACCTCATATTTGCTGGCAGTCTGAACGATTTTCGCTGCTAGTTGTGCATGTAGTCCTGCAGTACTCTTGATTAAAATTGTTTTTTCCATGTTTTCTCCTTCTATCAAACTTGATTAAAACATCGGTGGCGTACTGACCCACAGTACGACAGCGCTAGCATGTGTCACATTTTCCAAAGAGTGTACTTTGTTTGAAGTATAGTAAAACGTCTGTCCTTTTTCGACTTTGAATTTTCTTTTTCCGAGTTTCAGCGCTACTTCGCCTTTCAAAACATAGCCGAATTCCTCTCCGGCATGTGGTTCGTCGTCATAGGCTAGCCCCCCAGGAGCCAGTTCCAAAAGGATTGGTTCCATTTCGTACTTTTGGGCGTTTGGCACAATCCATCTGATTTTAATGTGGTTCGTTTCGTCTGTTTTCTCGAAAAACTGTGATTCATTGAAAACAACCGGTTCTTCATCATCATTGCTGAAAAACTCCGACAAGTTTGTTCCCAAGGCTTCAAGCATGTCCTGAAGCGTCGAGATTGAAGGACTGGTCAAATCCCTTTCAACCTGGGAAATGAATCCCTTGGTCAGTTCGGACCGGTCGGCCAACTCCTCTTGGGTCAAGCCATTTTCCAGGCGTAACTCCTTGATTTTCCGACCAATGAAGTCCATGGATTAATGGCACCCGCAATCAGTATGACAATCGCAAGGTTCCGCTTCAGATAACGATTCGACACCGGGTAGCAGCTTGCCTTCCAAATATTCCAGCGAAGCTCCGCCGCCAGTTGAAATGTGGGTGAAACGGGTTGCATAGCCCATCTGAATTGCCGCAGCTGCGGAATCGCCGCCGCCGATAATGGTTTTGCAATCTTTCAGATTAGCGAGAATCTCACAAATAGCTCTCGTGCCTTTGCTGAAGTTTTCAAATTCAAATACTCCAAGGGGTCCATTCCAAACCACGGTTTTCGCTCCTTTGAGTTCCTTGGCGAATAGATCGATTGTTTTCGGTCCGACATCCAAACCCATTTCGTTTGCTTGGATGTGTTTGTACGTGGTGATATGATGCTCTGCATCTTCTTTGAATTCAGTTGAGACAACCAAGTCGATAGGAAGAATTATTTTCCCATTTGCTTTTTGGAGAAGTTCCTTGGCAAGTTCTACTTTATCGTCTTCACAAATCGATGTCCCGATCGCAAAACCCAATGCTTTCATGAAAGTATAGGCCATTCCGCCTCCGATCAGGATCTTGTCAGCTTTTTTCAACAAATTTTCGATGACTCCGATTTTGTCGGAAACCTTGGCTCCGCCCAGGATGGCGATGAAAGGCCTTTCTGGCTTGTCGACTGCATTACCGATGTAGCGCAATTCTTTTTCCATCAGGAATCCGGCTGCGGCTTCCAAATGGGAAGCGATTCCAACATTGGAGGCATGCGCGCGGTGAGCGGTTCCGAAAGCATCGTTGACAAAGACGTCGCCAAGACTTGCCCAGTATTTTCCTAGTTCCGGATTGTTCTTTGATTCCTTGTTGCCTTCGATGTCTTCGAATCTCGTGTTTTCAAACATCAGAACATCACCATCATGCATTGCATTGATGGCTGCTTCTAGTTTTGTCCCTCTGGTTTCATTGATAAAAGTTACTGGTTTCCCCAATAACTCTGATAATCTGTGGCTGACTGGCTCAAGAGAAGCAGTGAGTTTGTCTTCAACTGTTTTGACTCTGCCAAGGTGACTGAACAGAATGATTTTTGCATTTTCTTCAATCAGGTATTCGATTGTTGGCAAAGCCTGTACAATCCGGTTGTCGTCGGTGATGACTCCGTCTTGCATCGGAACATTGAAATCAACTCTGACAAGGACTTTTTTTCCTGTTACACACAAATCTTCGATGGTTTTCTTACTCATATTTGATCCTCCGGAATAGATGATTTATACAACACGGTTTATTATACTATTTCTTTAGCTAAATTTCCACTTAAAAATACGATGTAAATCGGTATGAAAACATTTTCTCAGGCTTCATTTTTGTTTTCCATGTA
>CAYWOK010000090.1:0-5141 GCA_964459895.1 uncultured Candidatus Izemoplasmatales bacterium | reverse complement strand
GTGTGTATTTTGTACGGCGAGACTATTTTACCAAATTTGGGTGAATAAATCAAGCATATTTTATCGCCATTCTAGATAATAAAAAAACACTGATTATTTCGCTTGAATAAGCAAAGAGTTAGTAGACATAAAAAAACATAAAACTAAAGTCCAGTTCAGTGCGATACTGAACTGGACTTTGTATTGAAGCTCACAAGCTAATCTAGTTTGATTATGAA
Organism: uncultured Candidatus Izemoplasmatales bacterium; assembly: GCA_964459895.1. Lineage (GTDB taxonomy): Bacteria > Bacillota_I > Bacilli_A > Izemoplasmatales > Hujiaoplasmataceae > JAAYZB01. Next base: position 4,923 of record CAYWOK010000090.1, on the reverse strand, counting down.
TCTTAGGAGTCAGATAAGGTTCTATGATAGCCTACTCTGATTCTCTGGAACCGTCTGTGTACATTAGTGGAGTGATATCACAATATCTTCCGAAACAATTGAGTCCATGAAGTGAATATACAGAATCCGGTTTACATCAAGTTCCAATCATCCTGGTTCAACGTAAATAGTTTTGCTTTCTTATGTTCTTGTGTTTTTAAGATATTCAAGTCGACAAGGGAATTCAACAGCTTAAGATATTGCACTTTACTGAAATCGTCATTTGTAAAATCTTTATAGTCTCGCCAATCGAAGAAACCCACCTTTGAATTTGGAAGAGCCAATACATATTTCAGAGCTATTTCTGTTGAACGACTTGGAATATGACCTTGACTCTTTAATTTTTTCAACAATGAATAAAAATTAATATAAACTTTCGTGTACTCCAAGATGATGTTTGACATATACTCTAAAAAGTAAGTAATATCATTATCCATATTTCTTGAATTAGATAGCGCGGTATAATAGTTGTTCTTATAAGCTTTGCTATTGATTGCCTCGCTTACGAGCAGAAGACTCAGCGATGGTGCGTATTTGATATTGTACCAGAAGGATAACACCCTTGCCATTCTTCCGTTATAATCAAAGTAAGGATGAATATAGACCAAATAGAAATGGATGACGTGAGAAGCAATCAAATGGTTTTGATATGTTTTCTCTTTATGGATATATTTAAATAACTCAGCCATTAATTTTGGAATCAATTGCCATTTGACACCACGATCCACCACTGCATTAGCAGAGTCCACTATATTTACTTCATCATGGCGATAATAATTGCCTTCAAGTAATTGCTCAACTTGTTTCAGACACTTTCTTGAAAGAATGCGATACATGGCGAAAATATTGCCTTCTGTTATTTCGTTTTCCTTAACAAATTCATATGCCAAAAGCATGTTTTTGATGATAATGTCGTTTTCTTCTATTAAGTTCTCGTAATTCATTTTGTTGATTTTTTCGATTTTCGCCCTAGTGCTTCGAACGCCTTCTATGGAAAGGCTAGATTCGATTTCCGAGAATACAAAACCTTTGATTAGTTCCGAATCACGTAAATCTGTGAACTCATTCAAAACGGAATTCTTGATAAGATCCTGACTTCCAGAAAATTTCGTCAAAATCTCGGATTTGTTCCAATATATTAATTGACTCCCGTTTTCTCCATGCAATCCTGTTTTTACATAGTCTTTATCGTTCAATTTATCATCGATAAGTCGATTGACTTCTTCTCGCTTGAATCCATATTTATATATCAACTCAGATTGTGCAGGATAATGATCTATTGATTCGCATAATTCTTTGAATTTTAAATATTCTAACATTCTATCACCTCACAATTTAGTTTACAATATGGTTAACAAATTGTCAACATAAATGTTTACAATATAGTTAACGACTTATTCAAAATGTGTTAACCATCATTTTGGATTGAGAGCTTTTTAACAGATAGTAAAATTGAATTCATATTCATACAAATCCAATGTGCAACTATTGCACTTTTTGCATACGCATTAAGGGCAACAATTGCACTAAGTGATTTTTTTACTATCGTGCGTTAAGCGGTTTTTTATTCATCAAAATTCGCCTAATTTTGTCTGTTGAACAGAAACAATGTTGTTTGATTCCAGGCTTACATAAAATGTGGTTCCCATATTTTTTTGGCTGGAAAACTTGATAGTTCCCCCAAGTTTTTCCACTATTTTTTTTGTTATCGACAGTCCCAAGCCGCTACCTGATTTGTTTCTTGATTTGTCTGCAATAAAGAACTGGTCATAGATGTTTTCTTGGTCTTCTTCCGAGATGCCGATACCGTGATCCTGGATTTCAAAATATAGTTTATCTTTATTGTATAAACGAATCTGAATGGAATCGTTTGGTTTGGAGAACTTTATTGCATTTGCAATTAGGTTTTGCCAGATTTGAAAAGTCAGTTCCCGATTGCCTTTATAATTGATTTCTTCCAAATCAAGATCGAATTCGATATTTTTCGATTCCCATTCCAACTGGGTCAGTTGCAAGACATTTCTGATTTGTTCATCAACACAGAATTCATCCTCTTTTTGAACAAGATTCACTGTATCAAGCAGGGAAATCTGTAACATGTTCTTGCTGAGATCGGCAAGTCTGTCGATTTCGCGGATGATGATATCAGCGTATTCGGTAATTTCGGCCTTAGTCAATGAACCTTTGGCAATCAATTCCGAATAACCTTTGATGGAAGAAAGCGGCGTTTTAAACTCATGGGAAACATTCTTGGCAAACTCTTTGCTTAAGTATTCGTTTGATTTTAGTTCTTTGGCCATCAAGTTGATGTTTTCTGTCAGTGAAGATATTTCATCATGGCCATCGATTTCCATTTGTACCTCGAATTTGCCTTTGCCGATTTCCAATACCACGTTATTGAGATTCTTGATCCGCTTAACGATGATCTGGTTGATGGCAAAAGCAAACAACGATAATGAAATAAAACCGATAATCATGACACCGATAAAGAATTTTCCTGAAGTCATGGCTTCAAAAGTCGGGGTGAATTGAAAAGCAAAGATTAAAATTCTGATGGTTATAGACACAAGCAAAAAAGTGCAGATAAGTATCAAGACGATTTTCGTAGACAGTTTTTTCATTTGAGTACCACCTTGTATCCCAAACCTCTCACAGTGATGATATCCAAATCATCGCAGATTATCTTCTTTCTGATTCTCGTGATGTGTGTATCAACAGTTCGATCGAAACTCTCATTGTCAAAACCCCAGATTTCATCCATCAGTTGATTCCTGGTAAAAATGATGTTAGGGCTGGAAACTAGTTTATAAAGCAAAAGAAATTCTTTTTTTGTGAGTTCGATGAGTTCTTTGTTTATTTGAGCCGAAAAGGCATTGTAGTCGAGTAAAAGGCTTTTGTGTTCGATTTTGTTTTCACTGGCAATCCGATATCTTCTAAGGAGCGCCTTCACGCGAAGCAAGAGTTCTTTCATCTCGAATGGTTTGACGAGATAATCGTCCGTTCCGCTTAAAAAGCCTTTTTCTTTGTCGTGAAAAGCTTCCAGTGCCGTCAGCATCAAGATCGGGATGTCAAGATTGATGGTTCTGATTTTTTTGGCAAGTTCAAAGCCATCGATATAAGGCATCATCAGATCGGTGATGACCATGTCGACATGCATGGAATCGAACAACTCGAGCGCTTTTTGTCCGTCGTTTGCCTGAATGATTTCAAAGCCGTTTTGTTCCAGGTATTTCGCAATGAGTTTTCGGATTGAATCGTCGTCTTCAGCCACTAATATTCTAAACATCTTTTTCCTCCTTAAAGCACAAATTAAGAGACTTTCATCTCTTAATTATAGCAAATTCTCGCAAATATATGAACTATTCCGTTCTTAGCGCCACAACCGGATCCTTGTTGGATGCAATTTTACTGGGGATCAGTCCGGAAATGAAGGTAAGAACCATGCTGACAACGATGAGGCCGATGGCGCTAGCTATAGGCAATCCGGCAAAATTTGGAATGTCTACCAATCTTGAAATAATCATGTTGATAGGAATTATCAAAACCAGTGATAACAAGATACCGATTGTCCCGGCACTGAATCCGATGATGATGGTTTCGGCATTGAAGACACGGCTGATATCTTTTTTTCTGGCTCCGATGCTTCTTAGAATTCCGATTTCTTTGGTTCGCTCCACAACCGAAACATAAGTGATGATGCCAATCATAATCGATGATACAATCAGCGAAATTGCCGCAAAAGCCGAGAGGATAATCGTGATCGTATTGATCATGGTCGATATTACTGTTGAAACCGTCTCCGCCAGATCTGAGTAAATGATGACGTCCACTTGTTCGTGACCAGTATTGTAATCATCGAGATATGTTTTTATTTCTTCTTTTGAATCAAAGGAAAGCGGATAGATCTGAATTCCTGTGGGCAAAGTGTCTCCGCCGATTACTCTCATGACATTTTTGTAAGTTATCAATTCGTTAAATGGAAGTCCGGTCAAGACGTTAACAGCCTCTGTTTCAGCTTGAGCAATGACGATATCGGATAAGGCTGCGTTAGCCAAAATTTGTTCGGTAAGCATTGTGGTATAGCCGATTCCGGTGCTCAGGAGTTCGCTGGAAGCAGATTCCTTGACCCGCATCACGCCAACGATTGTCACGCTGATGGAATTATCACTAAGGTACATCGTTTCATAGTCGTTCCCGGGAATATAAACCGAGCCGTTCAAAGAATAATAATCATTGTTACTGACAATTTTGAATTCCATGCCGAGGAAATCCTCGAATGAGTATTCATCCGTAACATTGATGCCAAAATCATTTAACATGGCAGTGTCGATCCGGTTCTGCTTATCAACGATAATAACAATTTCATTATAGGTTTCCGGATATCTGCTATCTATACCCAATAGGTCATATTGGGATTCGATGAAATCACGGCTGTTGGGAATCTCGTTGAAATGTGAATTTGACGAGCCGAAACCAAACGGATTGGAAGAAGATGAAGTATCGACTTTGATATAGGCACCGCTCTCGGTCATGGCCACAACATTCAGGGCAACATTGCTTGTATAGGAAATTGAATTGTAAAGTGTCGGATCAAGGTTGTCGACATATGTAATGTATTCTTCCGTGATGAGATTCGTATGGGCAGTAGTATCCGCTTCGGAATCATAAGAAAAAATGATGTCGTCTGTGGGAAATTCCAAATCGGAAGAGCCAACGCCCGCGATGTCGTCCAAACGGTCTCTTGGCGCTGTTAACATCCTATTGGTGACGCTGACTGTCTGGTTGATGGTGATGGGAAACCCTGCTAACGTGTCGCTTTGCATCGTGCCGACATAGTCTGTCATTCCCGCACTGATTGCCAGCACTAAGGCAATGCCGATAATA
>CAYWOK010000089.1:0-5191 GCA_964459895.1 uncultured Candidatus Izemoplasmatales bacterium | reverse complement strand
ATATTATACAATAAACACGGATTGAATGTCAAGGTTTTTTTCTCGCAATTCAAACCGATCAACGCTTTGGTTAAACGTCATATTTTGCATTGATTTCGGACGGAGTTTTTCTTAACAGAGTAAACACCGGAATCATGCCGAAAACGAGATTCAGTATATAAATTGCGGCAATGCCGGCGAGAAAAATATAGAACGGGAAATAGAACTCTTCTGTCGCCAACGGATTTAGTTTTTGAAACTCTATAATTAGGAAACTCATCGTCAGGTATCCGGTGAGTGACCCGATGGTTGTGAATGAGAGAATCTCGGAAATAAATATTTTTGCAACATCGGCTCTAGTAGCTCCGATGGAACGATAGATGCCGACTTCTTTGACTCTGCCCAGCAAGGACGAACGCATCATGAACACGAGATAGACGATCGATCCGGCAAGTGCGATCAGGATGATGCGCAGTTTGCTGGCAATCTGGCTTTGGACCATTTCGATTTGGTTATCTCGAGCCGTCTGATATGCATCGGTAGCAGTATAACCGAGATCAGTGATCTCCTGAATCGATTGCTCGATATCGTCAGTAGTGAAATAAACATAGCCTTTTTGATAATAAAAGTCGTAATTAGTGGAGTATGCATAGATCGCCATTGTTTCAAAATCTTCATTTGAGACGATCATGTCACTTACAGTTTCTGAAGTGTATTTTCCAACAACAGTCAATTCCACTCCGAAGCGTACGATGTCATCGCCCGGGTCCAATTCTGTACTTTCATCGGAAACTAAGATTTCGCCTGCATTCAAAATATCTCTGCCAAGCGAAATGGTATAGAAGCCATCTTCCGAACCCTGGGATACATATCCATTCAACAAGTAATAATTACTGTAGAAAATATTGAAATTCTCATCCGTAACAATCATAATCGGAGAATCTGTTTCCACAATACCCACAATCTGTAGATCCACAGAATAATATGCAGGAGAAATGGTGATTTCCAAAATATCCTCGTAAGAGGTTCCGCCCATGTTGATGATGGAGACAGACTCCAAAAGATCATCCGCAATCCATTTGTCGATCACAACTTCGCGATTGTTTTCCGGAAGCCTTCCCAAAAGCAATTGCGGGTCATCAACCAGTGACAGTTTCATAGGATAGGCGCTTTCTCTGGAGGTATAACCGCTCCAGTAAGATTGTTTGTCCGCCTGATAAAAATTACCATAATTATAATAGATAGTCTGCCTTGAAGAATACATATTGACCGAGGTGACATTCGTTTCATCAAGAATCGAATGAATAGCTTCCGGGCCGACATCACTGGTTATTTCGACAGCCACCATGTCTCTGGCAATATTCAGGAAGTCCTTGTCCTGGATGCCTGTGAGGTTGGTAAATGTGGCAAGGTTATACACAATTAAAGCCGAAACGACAAAATACGCGATAAGAAACATCCGAGAAACCAATTTTCGCTTGCGGAACAATTTGGCAAATCCCGCCTTGAGCGTGTCTCTGAACCGGATGAAGGATTTTCTGATTTTATCGCTGGCTATTTGACCGAACTGATGCAAATCAAAGGTGTGTTGGGTAGCATCGGAAGTTTCCGGTTTTCTGTAATGCATATTCAGAAGCTTGATTTCGGAATCATCGGTGATATATTTGATTTTGGCCTTGCTGTCGGCTTTGATGTAAACTGTGTTATTTAAGTTTATGATTTTGATGCTTGGCTTGTTTGAGGATTCTTTCTCATAAAAATATTCAACCGGGATTGGTGATTCGGAAGTTGCTTTTTCCATATCCAAAAGATAAATGTTTCTGGTATCAACATGTTCCAAAGTCCGGTTTCCCGAGTTTTCATAATCATTTATGACCACGCCGTCTTTGATTTCGATGACTCTGTCGGCGTAAAAGTCGACAAGATCTTTTTCGTGGCTGACCAAAATAACCAGACAAGTCTGGCTGATCTTTTTGATAATGGACATGATTTCAAACGTGTTGTTCACATCGAGATTTCCGGTTGGTTCATCGGCCAAAACCACTTTCGGGTTTTTGGCAATCGCCCTGGCGATCGCAACGCGCTGTTGCTGTCCGCCTGACAAAGCCTGAACGTTTCTGCGTCGGTAATTATACATACCTACGCTTTCCAAGACGTAGTTGATACGCTCCTCGACTTTATCTTTCTCGTAAAGTCCGGCCATATTAAGGCTGATTTCCACGTTTTCATAGACGGTCTTGTCTGTCAACAAGTTGTAATTTTGGAAAATATAGCCAACCGACTTGTTTCTCAGAACATCCCATTCGAGTGCTTTGTAACGGTTGATGATTGTTCCATCAAAATCAATCTGGCCTTTGGCAAACTTGTCAAGTCCGCCAATAATATTTAGAAGCGTAGTTTTACCGCATCCGGATGGTCCGGTGATTGCGACAAGCCCGGTCTCGGGGAATTCAATTGATGTGTTGTTGATGACATGAATCTCGTTCTGTCTGCCTTTGTTGAAATATTTATGGAGGTTTGTGACTTTAATCATCTCTCGCGCCCCCTATTCTGCTTTCAGGGAGGTTTGGACCGTGTCTTGGAAGACGCGACCGCAATATCTGCCTGAAATGATTAGTGACATCAAAAGTAAGATCCCGAAGAAAATGAGGTAATCTCCGAATGCGAAAGTCTTAAGGCCATAAAGAATGTTGTATTGGTTGATAGCATCCATGTTTTTGAGCAAGATCGAAAGTCCAAGGAACAAAACAAAACTGAAAACAACTACAAATACATTCTCCAGGTAGATAAGCAATCTTATCACCATCTGGTTGGCACCCACCGTTCTAAAGATTGCATAATCTCTCAATTTAGTATTGATGATTACCCTGAAGATGATATAACTTAGAAAAGTCGAGCCGATGATCGTTGCTAGCAAGGCTGCTAGCAGGCCTAAACTTTCGAAGAATCGGAGTGCGGATCCGTATGGATCTTCGAATTCGAAAGCATAAGGATAAATGACTTTGTATTTTTCAACTGATCCATCTTTGATGCGCTCAAGATTAGAAATCAGACGCTGGACATTTATGTTGGAATCCGTCAAGACGCTCACTTGGTAGATGTCATCATAGTATATTTGGTCGTAGATGTTCTGGTTGACACACAATTCGTTGGAATAATCCTTGAATATTGCTTCAAGATCGGAAAACGTGTTTTCTGTATATGCATCTTGAAAAAACAGTTCCGCGGTAAGTCCTTCACAATCAAGCTCTCCTCCTGTTTCGCAAAAGTACAGTTCATATTCTGTCGGAAAACCCAATTGGTGGTCTGTAAGCGTATTGTCGACCGCGATTTGCATACCGTTATATATTAAAAGTTCTCTGAGAAAGCTCTCATTTCCAAATTTGGTGTCGTCAGCATATGTCAAATCGAGCGTGACCGCTTTGACGAATGCAGTGTAGTATAAATTTGTCAGCTCGGCAAATTCCTCGTCACTTATGATCATATAACTATAGTCATTATCCATGAAAAGGTCGCCGCTATCGACAATGCCGACAATTTCATGTTCCACTGAAGAGTAAATATTGAAATCCCTAGCGCCTGATTGGTAGTATGTTTGATTAAGGAATACATCATCGACTTCAACATTGTTCATAAGTGTTGTTGACAATGCCAACAAGGCTTCTCCTTCAGCGCTCGGCATAACTCCGGACAAAATTAACGATTGATTATTAATAACGGAAACGGGAAGATATCTTACCGAACCTAGATAATAAAATTCATCAAGGCTCTCGATTCTTTGCGTGGATCGCATTTCTACCCGAACATCGAGCAGAAAATCTTTGGAAATAACTGTCTTAACCTGGTCTTTGCTTGCAATGTCTAAAAGTTCTGCCGCTGTAAAGGCTGATTTATCGGCCTTGTTCATCACAATCCTGGATATTGATTTGTTGCCAAAATATTCTTCAGTGGTATAGTAGATATCATAATTTGATCCCATGGACATTGCCAAATTGAAAGCCCCATAAACAAGTGCGACAAAAAACGAAAACACGAAGAAAACCAAAATCATCAAAATCGTCTTCTTGGGAACCGCCAACAGGTTTTTGAATGCCATTCTGATGTGTTCCAGGACTTTGATCTTCTTTTCTTCTTCGGCAAACACCGGCAAATCAAGTTTTTCTATTTTCTGGACTTCCACATCTTCAACGATCTCGCCATCGTAGATTCGGATTTTTCTTGACGCGTATTCTTTGACCTGGTCAAAATCATGGGTAACGACAATGACCAATTTGTCTTTGGCAATATCGTGAAGCAATTTGATGATCTGTTTTGCCGATTCGGAATCCAGGTTGCCTGTGGGCTCATCAGCTGCGATGATCGGACAGTCCTTTGCCAAGGCTCTGGCGATGACGACGCGTTGTTTCTGGCCACCAGATAATTTGGTTGCCTTATGATGGATGTGTTTTTCCATTCCGACTTGTTGGATGATATCCATGGCTCTTCGTTTTGCGTCCTTTTGCGAGTAACCGGCCAGAAGCAAAGGCAACTCCACATTCTGCAAAACGGTGTAGGAATCAACCAGATTATAATTTTGAAATACAAAAGCGATATATTTTTTACGATAATTCTCTAGATCGGCAGTCGAAAAATAAGAAGTTTCTTCATCGTTGATGTACATCTCGCCTTCTTCATAAGAGTCTATGCCGGAAATAACGTTTAAAAGCGTGGTTTTTCCTGATCCGGATTCACCGACCACTGCGACGAACTCGTTGATTCCGAGTTCAAGGTTGGCTTTTCTTAGACCTAGAGCGACCACATTGTTGGTGTTGTAATACTTAGAAACATTGACAAGTCTTAACATATAAACACCTCGTATAATACTTTTATCTTTTGTTACACTATATTATATTATCTTTAAACAATTATGTACACCTATTTGTTGGATTAAAAAAGCCGGTCTCCCGGCTTTATAGTACTTCGATTTCCGCAAAATCCAGTTCAATCGGGGTTTTTCTTCCGAACATGTCGACAAGAACGTTCACTTTGCCTTTTTCGTCATCGATTGAATCGATGATTCCGATTTGGCCTGCAAACGGCCCTGAAGCCACTTTGACGCTTTGTCCTGGCTTTGCATTCAATTTTTGTGCTTGAAGCAATCCACATTTTTTCAAGATCGGATTGATTTCATCCGGCAGGAGGGGAATCGGTTTTGTTCCGCCGCCCGAACTGC
>CAYWOK010000088.1:0-5252 GCA_964459895.1 uncultured Candidatus Izemoplasmatales bacterium | reverse complement strand
AGCTATTTTAGGCGAAGATATCGGAACAATGATAAAATCAAATAAGGAGTGAATTATATGCCAGAAACAATCTTAATGGAATCTGAAGAAAGAATGGAACATTCGCTTAACGCCCTTCACAAGGAATTTTCAACCGTGAGAAGCGGAAGAGCCAATCCTAAAATGCTGGAAAGAGTAACAGTCGATTACTATGGAGTGATAACTCCCATCAACCAGATTGCCTCCATCCAAGTCCCTGAAGCCACACAGATCTACATCAAACCTTATGACAAATCATTGCTTGCGAAGATTGAGCGGGCAATTTTCGCCGCTAACCTTGGCGTTACTCCGTCCAATGATGGAATCGGCATCAGAATTGCCTTACCTCCTCTTACTGAAGAAAACAGAAAAGAAGCTGTCAAAGTGATCCACAAAATGGCAGAAGATAACAAAGTTGCGATGCGAAACATTAGACGCGATGCCATCTCCAGTTTCAAGAAAATGGAGAAAGACAAAGCCATCACCGAAGACGACTTGCGAGATTACGAAGATGAAGTCCAAAAACTTACCGACAAGTTCATTGAAAAGATCGATCAGATCTTCCGTGATAAAGAAATTGATGTAATGCACATATAAGACTAGAAATAGTCTTATTTTTTTCTGGACCCGACAAATGATTAGAAATATTCCACAAAATAGTGTATAATTGTTGTGACGAAAGAGGTGAGGTCATGGGCTTTATTTCAAAAGACAAAACCATCACAATTCCCAAACATATAGCGATTATACTGGATGGAAACGGCAGATGGGCAAAAAAGCGCGGACTACCAAGGACCATGGGGCACCAGGCTGGAGTTGAAAACATCAGACGGGTTGCCATAGAGGCCTCCAATCTGGGAATCAAGGCTTTGAGCGTGTTTGCATTTTCTACAGAAAACTGGAGCCGTCCCCAACAAGAAGTCGATTATTTGATGACACTTCCCGGTGAATTTGAGAAACGGTTCAAGGACGATTTCGAGAAATTCGATATCAAAGTTGTCTTTTCCGGCAGAAAAACTAGAATGTCTGACGAAAATCTGGACATTTTGGCAAGAATTACCAAAAACACAGAAAATCGAAAAGGTTTGATCTTGAATATCTGTTTCGACTATGGTTCCAAAGAAGAAATCATTCAATCGGTAAAACAGATTGCCCTGAAAATTGAAAACAAAGAACTGAAACCAGAAGCTATCACTGATAAAGACATCGATCAATTTTTATATACAAAAGACTTGCCTCCGCTTGACTTGCTGATAAGACCGAGCGGTGAAATTCGCCTGAGCAATTTCATGCTCTGGCAAGCGGCATACGCCGAATTGTATTTTTGTAAAGTCTATTGGCCCAGCTTTTCCAAAAGAGAACTTTTGAAAGCCATCAAAGCCTTTCAAAAGCGCGAAAGACGGTACGGCGGCCTGAAAGGATGAGACTATGAGACAAAGAGTCACAACAGCCATCATTTTGGCACTCATCTTTATCCCGGTTCTGATCTTTGGAAACCATTTCTACATCTTCTTCGGATTTTGTGGACTGTTGGTGACGTTTGCTGCATATGAATTCCGTAAGATGCTGTCTTCGAACAAAAAAGTTCCCAAAATCATCGATATTGCCACCATTATCTACACATTGCTTTTATATGCCTTGATGTATTTCGCCCTTCTGGGCATCGTTAAACTTGCAATCGTGATGCTTTATCTTGCTCTAATACTTATTTTTTATTTTATGATGTTCGTCTTGGAAAAAGACTTTGACACAGCAGACATTGGCAAGGCATTGCTTACTATAATCTATATTGCCTCGGGATTTGTTTCGCTTGCTTATTTGCGACACGTCGGACTTTACTTGATCATATACGTTTTGTTAGTAGCAATCATTACCGACACTTTTGCCTATTTAATTGGCACTAAGTTTGGTAAGAAGCGGCTTTGTGAATCAATCAGTCCCAAAAAAAGCGTCGAAGGCGCTATCGCAGGTTTATTGTTTGGCGGAGTATTATCCGGATTGTTCGCCTTGTGGATGGATCTATTCCAGATGCATTTTCTGCTTGTCTTCTTGTTGTCGTTTTTCCTATCGATTGTAGGCCAGTTTGGCGATTTAGTCGCATCCAAATTCAAAAGAAACCACAATATCAAAGATTTTTCTAACCTGTTTCCCGGACATGGCGGTGTACTAGACCGCTTCGATTCCTGGATCTTTGTCGGATTGAACCTTTTGATCATTATCAAAATCCTTTCCATCGGCTTTTCGATTCTGGTGTTGTAGGATGAAAAACATCTATTTGCTCGGTTCAACCGGGTCGATTGGAGTTCAAACTCTGGAAATTGTCCAAAACGATCCGGACAATTTTCGCATCATCACGCTTGCCTGCAATCAGAACATCGAGATTCTGAAAACACAAATCAGGCAATTCCATCCGTTACTTGTTTCTGTAGGCTCAGCCAAAGATGCCTTAAAATTGGCAAATGAATTTTCCAACTCGATTTTTGTATCCGGAGATGAAGGCTTAGTCAAGGCGGCCACTTATGATGAGTCAGATCAAAATGGCCTATTGGTAAATGCCTTGGTAGGTATTGCCGGTCTCAAGCCTACGATCGAAGCGATAAAATGCAAACGAAACATCGCCTTGGCAAACAAAGAAACACTTGTTGTTGGCGGAGTGCTTGTCAAAAAATTGCTGGAAGAATTCAATGTGAAGCTATATCCGATAGATTCAGAACATTCCGGCTTATGGCAATGTCTTGACCATGAAGATCTTACTAAAATAAAAAAGCTTTATATTACCGCAAGCGGAGGGGCTTTCAGGGATTATTCCCGGGAAAATCTGGAATCCGTGATCGCAGAAGATGCCTTGAAACATCCAAATTGGCAGATGGGTAAAAAGATTACAATTGACTCGGCGACAATGATGAATAAAGGCTTTGAAATGATTGAAGCATGTCATCTTTTCGATATTTCCATCGACAAGATCGAGCCTGTATTGCATAAAGAAAGCCTAGTTCATGCCATGGTGGAATTTGTGGACAATTCAATCATCATGCAAATGTCCAGTCATGACATGAAACTGCCGATAAGTTATGCCTTGTATTATCCGGAAAGAACGAAAAACGTCGCTCAAGTTCTTGATGTTTGCAAACTGAAGGATCTGCATTTTTCCCAGTTTGACCATGAAAGATACCCATTGCTTTTGACTGCCGTTCAAGCTTTCAAGTCTGGTGGAACATTGCCTTGTGTGCTCAATGCGGCAAATGAAGCGGCAGTCGATTTGTTTTTAAGAGGGAAAATCGCTTTTCTTGAAATTGAAACGATAATTACTGAAAGTCTCAAAAAGCATGAACCAGTCATGAATCCAACACTTGAAGATTTGTTACTGATTGATAAAATTATCAAAAAAACGCTTTATCAGAAATATGATTACTAGTTAGGAGCAAGTCTATGATTATCTTACAAATATTATTGTTTTTAGTGGTTCTAAGCATTGTTATCTGCATCCATGAACTCGGACATTTCATCTTCGCAAAAAAAGCGGGAATTCTTTGTCATGAGTTTGCTTTTGGCATGGGTCCGAAAATCTGGAGCCGCAAAAAAGGCGAAACGACATTCTCGATTCGCGCCGTTCCCTTTGGCGGCTTTGTGTCCATGGCTGGAGAAGAGATTGAATCTGAACTATTAAAAGTCGGTCAGAAAATCCGAATCGGACTTGACCCTGATAATGAAGTAACCAGAATCGTTTTGAATCCGAACCATCTTGATTACCAGGATTTTCTGGAAATCACGATTCAAGACTTTGATTTACAGGGAAAAGAAGGCGGAAAACTATTTATCAATGAGTATTTTGTCAAACGGGATGCTTTTTACGTGTTTGACAAAAAGGTCATGCAAATTGCTCCTTTTGACAGAAATTTCGGTTCAAAAACCAAGTGGCAGAGATTTCTGGTCGCTTTTGCCGGACCGATGATGAACTTTGTCCTGGCCATCTTTGTCTTTTTCCTGATGTTTCTGATAGGCGGAGTTGCGGACCAAGGCAGCACAGTCATCTCACAAATCGGAATTGATTCTCCTTCCGAAAATATCTTACAACCGGGAGACAAAATCATTTCCATAAACGGGATTGAGGTTTTCTCTTGGTCAGAAACTGACGGCAATCCTTCGGTCACTACTGAACTTGGCAAATACCTAGATCATGAGACGTATGTTTTAGTTGTTGAAAGAGATGGCGAACTGGTGACTCTGGACCCGATAGCACCACAATACCACTTCATCAGCCTTAATTTTTCCAGCATTTCCGGTAGTGATACATTAAGCGTCTATATTGCGCCTAGTAATGAGAAATTTACTGATCTCAGGACCGGAGACATCATCAAAAGCATCGACGGAGTTACCTTTGCATCCTGGAACGATTTGATTGAATTTCAGCTAAACTATACTGCTGGATCTACCGAAGACGCCCCGACTGTCCTGGTTTATGAAAGAGATGGAACTGAGTACACTTATGAATTCGAAGCCTACGGAGAAGAAGTGTTGTCCTCACAAGGCTACTCGCTTTTTGCCTCCAAGATCGGCATTGTCGGTTCCAACAAATTCAGCCTGGGCGGATCGCTTGCCGGAGCCGGGCAGAGTTTCCTGAATTCGTCGACATCGATTTATAAAACGCTCGGATTGCTTTTTACCAGCAAACAGGTTGGCGTTTCTGATCTTTCAGGGTTCGTGGGCATTTTCACGCTTACTACAAATGCGGCTAGCGGAGGCTTCCTGACTCTCTTAAATTGGATCGGATTCTTGAGCGTCAACTTAGGAATTATTAACCTTTTGCCCATACCCGCACTTGATGGAGGCAGAATCGTCTTCATCGGGTATGAAGCCATCACCAAGAAAAAGCCAAACCAAAAAGTTGAGAATTTTTTACACACCATCGTCTTCTTTCTTTTGATTGCACTTTTAATCTTTGTAACCTATAACGATATCTTGCGATTATTCGGTATAAATTAGCCGTTTTTAGGGGTTGGGAACAAGGTTTCCAACCTTTTATTATGGCTAAATCTGGCTTAAATTCATTTTTTATTATGTTTGGCGCCAAATGCATTGTTTGCGGTAAATAATAGTTGACTTTGAAAATTACGTATGATACAATATAAAAGCGCGTGGAAAGAGCACGCCATAGGTCTTTGAAAACTAAACAGATTAAAGGAAGAAACAACAAGCACAATTCTAAAGAGAAAAAAAAAGAAGAGTTAGAAAGA
>CAYWOK010000087.1:0-5431 GCA_964459895.1 uncultured Candidatus Izemoplasmatales bacterium | reverse complement strand
AATCGTTGGCGGACATGGAATTGGTGTTGTGAAGAATGCTCCAAATGAAGAATTGGCAAAAGAATGCATCAAATGGTTTACCGCTCCAGAACAAATCGTTCATGCATCGCTTGGCACTATTCCTACACTTGCAGAAGCTACTGCAGCTTTAGGCGACACTCCTGCTGACCTAGTAATCAAAAAAGCATTAAGCACCATTGCTAATGCAAACGTAGAAGGATTACAAATGATTCCTGATTTCACTTCTTGGTCAAGCGTTAAAGGCTGTTACGATACAATCTTTGCTGGAATTATGGATGGATCAATTACTTTAGTTAACATACAAGCAGAACTAGATGCACAACAAGCAATCTTAAATGGATTGAGGAAATAATTACTTCAAGACAAAATGAGTATAATTAAGGAAGGGTTTTCCCTTCCTTAATTTACTATAAACCTCACAAACTTTTATTAATTTTATTAATAGAATTTAGTTCAAACAAAGTACTATATCATACTGAAATTGAATCGATTCAGTTCCTGTTTGAGAAACTGACTGATTTGTGTTATACATTATGAATCAAATCGGAATAATATAGAATTTCCCTCATTAATCTTTGGCAAATTTTAATCTTTTTTTCTATTTTTACGATACAATATGGGTGTCTGTTCCTATTGACGACTCGTATCATATAAGGCCTTACTGGTCTCTTCCTAGAACTAGCTAGTTACCAAAGGGATTTACATAAACAAAGTTACTCTCATCAACCTCCAATCATATAAATGTATTTCTTGCTTGAAATTTTTAAATTGAAAGGGATGTGAACGGCATGTCAAATCCGACAAAGAAGAAGTCGATCTTTAAAACGCCATATTTATTTCTGGTTCCGGCCATATTCTTTTATCTATTCTTTTGGTTTATCCCTGTTTTAATGTCGTTTATTGACAGTATCACTGCCATAGGCGGAGGAATCTCATTAATTAATTTCAGGAACATGTTTGCGGATCCTTTGTTTTTGCAAGCCTTTAGAAATACGGCAATTTTCGCTTTCATATCTTTGATCTTACAATTTGTGGTTGCCTTACTCTTGGCACTACTGATCAACAGAAATTTCAGGGGGGCAAAAATTTTCCTCTTTATCATGTTGATCCCCATGGCAATACCGCCTTCTGCAGTTGGGATTTTGTGGAATACCGGATTGGTTCAGAGCGGATGGATTAATTCCATTTTGGAATCAACGGGCATCCATCACCTCCTCCAAACCATGGGAATCGTCGATGGCACGATTATTTGGAAACAAGCTACGAATTTACAAGCAGTGTTCTTAATTATATTAGTCGACTCTTGGTCCGTACTGCCTTCGGTCATGATTATTATTTTAGCGGGACTGCAAAACTTTAATAAGGAATTTAGTGAAGCTGCTCTTGTTTTTGGGGCAAATAAATTTCAGTCAGTTAAAGATATAGTGATCCCGATTATCAAACCAACACTTATTTCGGCCTTGATTCTGAGGCTGATAGCCGGACTTCAAGTCTGGCTCATCAGTGTTATGATATTTGGCTTCAGGAATGTACCGTTCTTGTTAGAAAGAGTTGTCTTCTTTACAGATCGATTGCGGGATGATCCCAGTGCCTATAAGATAGCTGTATCATATTCAATGTTTGTTGTAGCGTTTGTCGGAATAGTTGCTTTGCTATTTGTCAAACTAACTTCAAGAAAAGATTGGAGGGCCGCAAGTGAATAAACACATTCGAAAAGTTTTATTCTATTTACTTATTGTTCTTATTTCGTCGATAGTCATCATACCTATGACCTATTTGGTGAATATTTCCTTTTCTTCCCAACTTGAAGTCAATGATTTTCCCAAGCCTTTATTACCGCATTTAGGCCATGATATTAAAGTGGAATGGGATGAAGGACATTCGTGGTATGTCGTCTCAAGAAAATCATTTAGCGGCGAGTATAAAGAGTTAAATTACTTGTCGGACTTTGATCGGGTAGAGACTTATTTCAGGACATATCTCAATGTAGTCCGAACCAGCGAGCAATATGAAGCAGATTTTTTAGTCGCACGAGAAACCGGTGTCCCGGTGTTCGTGCATTACAATAAGACTATTTTTATCAACTACACCAAGTTTTTCAGCATCTTTGACGGAGCTGGTCAGGCCTTGGTGAATAGCATAACTGCGGCATTGCTAACCATTGTGTTGTCGATGTCGATTGGTGGCTGTGTTGGTTATGCACTTGCCAGAACGTCAATCAAAGGCAAAAACGCCATCGGCTTAGGAGTATTGATCGTAAGAATGTTTCCCGCCATCTCCATTGCCGTTCCGATGGCGGTGCTCTTAATCAGATTTGGCATGTACGATTCGATGCTTGGTCTTGCCGTAATTTATTCAATTCCTAACATCGGGTTGACCGCCTGGATCACGAAGAGCATCTTTTTGAGTGTTGATAAGGAATACGAAGAAGCTTCGCTTGTGTTTGGAGCGACTAAAGCGCAGACGTTTCGAAAAATTACTTTGCCACTCGTATTTCCTGCCTTTGCCGCTTCATCGATGTTTGCCTTTATCACCGCTTGGAACGATACGGCAATATCATTATTGTTGACCAATGAAAATCAAACTTTGGCATTACTGTTATATAAAAACATGGGTGGATCCGCTTCGTTGCATTATGCGACCTCGGGAGCAATCATGTTGATAATACCGGCTTTGATCTTTACATTCTTGACAAAAGACTACATCAATCGAATGTGGGGTTAGGAGAGGAAGGGAAAATTATGGCTTATTTAAAATTAGAGAATCTTACTAAAATATTTGGAAAAAACGGCTTGGCTGTCGATAATTTCAATCTAGAAATTGAAAAAGAAGAATTTGTCTGTTTTCTTGGTCCTTCCGGTTGTGGAAAATCGACGACCCTTCGAATGATTGCCGGGTTAGAGTCTGTGACTTCGGGAGAAATCTTGTTGGATGGAGTTTCAATCATCAAGGACGAGCCAAAAGACAGGCACATTTCCATGATTTTTCAAAGTTATGCGGTCTGGCCGCATATGTCTGTCTATGAAAATGTTGCCTATGCGCTAAGATTGCGTAAAATGTCCAAAGCAGAAATTGACGCAACCGTCAAAGAAGCCGCAAGTATTACTCAAATCACGGAATATCTCAATCGATATCCTAATAAATTATCAGGTGGTCAAAGACAAAGAGTCGCGGTTGCCAGAGCAATTGCCATCAAACCAAAACTGTTTTTGATGGACGAACCATTATCTAACCTTGATGCTAAATTAAGAGTTGCGATGAGAACTGATTTAAAACGGATCCACCAAGACTTGCACACAACTTCCATCTTTGTGACGCATGATCAGTCTGAGGCTTTGAGTCTGGCTGATCGAATTGTCGTCATGAATAAGGGCGTCATTGAACAAGTGGGCACACCAAACGAAATCTATCACGATAGTGAAACCATGTTCGTAGCGAAGTTTATCGGCTCGCCACCTTCCAACTTTTTTAAAGTTCTAGTAAGCAAATCAGATAACAATGTTACAGTTAAACATCCGGCATTTGCATACATTGTCAAAGGCCCGATTGCGGACACTCTATCTAAAAAGTATTTAAACAAGGAAGTTATTTTATCTGTTCGGCCTGAAAACTTTGTAGTAGACCCAAATGGAATCATTGAAGTAAAATGCTTGATTGTTGAGCCCCAAGGCTCGCATTTAGTCATAAACGTTAATATTGGTAACGAGGAAGCTAAAGTTGTCACGAACATCTTGGATATAAAGACAAAAGATACAATCAAACTCAACTTTAATCAAAACATCGCTTTCTTTGATGCGGAAACAGAGCATAGAATTCGATAAGGTAGAAATAAGAAATTGATAGCTGCTTCACTTCTCCTTGTTTAGTGTAAATATCACATTTCAATTTCAGCCCCTCGTTACCATTTCCTAACGTTGAGTGATTTGACTAATTGCTCAAATTTGCAGAAACACTTGATATTCGCTTATATAATGGCCAATAAATCGATTTGGTGTCTTTATCGAGAGATTTTTATGGTAAAATGAGTATAAATCCATAAAAACTAATATGGATTTAATTTAACAATAATCCTTGGCCTGAAAGGAAAAACTCTAAATCTTGGTTCTTTAAAGATTTGTGATAAGTGAAACATTATAATGGAAATTAGCAAAAATCAAGCCGATCAGATCATTCACACATTAAAAAGCGTCATCAAGGAAGACATCAATTTTATTGATCCCTCAGGGATTATTATTTCGAGTTCCGACCCAGAACGGGTCGGAAGTTTTCATGAAGGCGCAACGATTGTCGCCAAAACGAATCAACCATTAATTATCAATGAAGACAATGAGTACCTGGGAACAAAAAAGGGGATTAATCTACCAGTATATTTGGAAAATGACTTGGTAGCGATTGTCGGGATTACCGTTACAGGCGTTTTTGATGAAGTCATGAAATTAACAACCATTGTTGCGAAAATGTCGGAAATTCTCATTAAAGAACAGTATTTAAACACCCAAAAACAGTTCAAAAGAGAGAACAACCGCATTATTATGGAAATGATTATTAATGATGATATTAGGATTGAAAGCATCATTTTGAAATTGAATCAACTAGGTTATAGTTCTACGATATTTTCGTTCTTTGCCGTATGTGAATTAGATCATTTTGATTCATCTGACATTGATTTGACAAACATAATCTATAATAGTATTGAAAAACGAATTGACTATAAAGATTTGATTGCAAAATTTCAAAATCGCTTTGTTATTTTGTCAAGTCAAGAACACTATGTTGACTTTGTGGCTACTTTGAAACACATTCAACAGCACATCGAAAAAAAGTACGGTATTGGCATCACAATCGGCATCTCGGAGAAATTTGAAGATATTCGCCAGATTAAGACCGCTTATAAGCAAGCTGATATGGTCATTAAGATAGGAGTAAACAAAGGCTCCAGAACCATCGAACAATTTGAACCTTCATCCATTGAATTCCTCTTTTTTGGGTTTTCTGATCTTGGAAAGCAATCCTATCTGAATGCCATTCTGAAAGAATTGAACCAAGAGGAAAGAAAAGCTGCTAGTGAGATGATTTTTTCATACATTAAAAACAATGGCTCAATCACAAAGATCAGCCAAGAACTCTTCATTCACAAAAATACGCTGCAATATCGATTGAATCGAATCTGGAAAATTACCGGATATAATCCCAGAGAATTAAAAGACTTAATAATACTGTATCTAGCTTTAGAACTTGAAAAGCAAGTCTAGTAGCATTATTTTGAGAGGATATAATGTCTATTTCCTTTTACTCGCGGGTTCATCAACGAAACCGAAATATAGTAAATAATGAAATGAAAAGAAACACCCTTGCATGAACTGAACCCATAAAAGTAGACACTTTAAAAAAAGACGTCTACTTTTTTCTA
>CAYWOK010000086.1:0-5508 GCA_964459895.1 uncultured Candidatus Izemoplasmatales bacterium | reverse complement strand
TTGACGAACCTACCAACCATATGGATATCGAGATCATCGAATGGCTCGAGGATTACCTGAAAAAATATCAGGGTGCAGTTGTCGTCATCACTCATGACAAGTACTTCATCAACAAGGTCGTGACCAAGATTTTTGAAATCGACCAGGAGACTTTGGAAAAATACACCGGCACCTACGAGATGTATGAAATCGAAAAAGAACAGCGTTACGAGCTGTTACTGAAGCAATTCACAAAACAACAAAAAGAAATCTCCCATTTGCAGAGCTTTGTCGACAGATTTCGCTACAAGGCGACAAAAGCCAAATCTGCTCAAGACAGGGTCAAGAAGATCGAGCGAATCGAAAGAATCGATAAACCGACAAAAAGCAATCGGAAAGTGACTGTCGCCTTTGGCAATAAACGACCCACGGAAGCAGAGATTCTTGATATCAAGGATCTTTCAATCGGCTATGACTTTCCACTAGTGGATCCCATCTCATTTTCGATGCGTGGATTCGAGAAGATCGGAATCATCGGTCCAAACGGAGTCGGCAAAACAACTTTTGTCAAAACACTGCTGGGAGAAATAGATCCGCTTAAAGGCAATATCATATTCCATAAGCAACTGAAAATTGGATATTTCGACCAACTTGTAACTGAGAACAGATTATCAGGAGTGCTGATAAATGTCATTCACGATCTATACCCGAAAAAAACGCTCCTAGAAGTCAGAAGCATCCTTGCCCATTTTTTGTTTGTCGGCGATGATGTCTTCAAGGAGATTTCGGTTTTGAGCGGTGGCGAACTAGTCAGACTGAGATTGTTGATGCTGATGTTGGAACGCCCGGAATTCCTAGTGCTTGACGAACCCACCAACCATTTGGACATTGACACAAAAACAATTGTCGAGGATGTCTTTGAAGAATACGATGGTCCAATGATTTTTATTTCGCATGACCGTTACTTCATCAACAAAGTTGCAACGAAAATTTTGGCGTTTGCCAATGATTCCTGGATGATATTTGATGGCAACTATGATGAATATAAGCTTTTCATTGACAGCAAAAAAACAGAATCTCCAAAGAAAAACAAACGTCCAAAACCTATCAACCAAACAAAAGAAATCGAAAGACTGGAAAAGAGAATCGATATAATTTCCCTTGAAGTCTCTAAAATGAAAGCTTCGCTGTTTTCGCCTCACATCTATGAGAACAAAACTCGATACACTGAAACATCGGAAAAGATAGTGGAGTATGAAAAAGAGTCAGAAATCCTTTTAGGCAAAATCGAGAAATTAAGCGTTGAAACTCAGGATTAATAGCGACATTTACGAGTGTTTGTGCTAAAATACTTGTTGGATACTTCCAAGGGGTGATTTGATGAAACCTTTCATGATAATAACGGACAGCTTAGTCGAAATTCCACCAAAGATCCAAACCCGGAACGTCGTCAGAGCCGTTGCCATCAAAGATGAACAAATCCTACTGATGTATTCCAAACGTGACAAGATGTATGGAACACCAGGTGGAGGCGTAATTTTGGATGAAGGATTGCTGGATACGCTGAAACGGGAACTACAAGAAGAAACAGGCGCGAAGAAAGCGAAAATAATCAGCCATCTTGGCAATGTCGAGGAAATCCGCGAATCGATGTCGTTACCAGGACAAACGATGAGAATCATCTCTGATTATTATCAGGTCGAGATCCTAGAATTAGCTACACCGACGTTAGAAGAATATGAACAAGAAATGGGGCTTATCCCCATGTGGGTGGGTATTGATAAAGCAATTAGTCGGAACACTGCTCAATTAGAAAGCATGGATGACGGAAAAATAACTTTCTACCACACCCAAACAGAAGTTTTAAAATATCTTAAAAATCGGTTTGGAATCTGATTCTGAATAGATTTTTTCTAGAGGTGAATAGTATGATCGAAAAGATAAAAAAAGCTTTGCAAGAGGAATTGGAAGCTAAACTAAAAGCGCAATACAAGGAAGAAATTCTCGTAAACATCGAGGAACCGAAAAGGGCAGGACAAGGCGATATATCAGTCCCAGTGTTTTCGATTGTGAAAACAGTTCAAAAGCCACTTCCTGAAATTGTAAAAGTAGTTATTTCCATGATTGAACAAGGCCAAAACGCCAAGTTTTTTCAATCCGTTTCCTCAATGGGAGGCTTTATCAACATAACGCTAAAAAAACGAGTATTTTCGCTCGCTGTGCTAGATGATTTCCAGGCAAGACAGTCCAACTACGGATCTCAGGATTTTGGCAAAGGGCAAGTCGTTTGTATCGACTACTCATCGCCAAATATTGCTAAACCGTTTTCTATCGGTCATCTTCGCTCGACGATCATCGGTCATTCCTTGGGCAATCTGCTCGAAAAATGCGCCTTCAAAGTTGTAAGAATCAATCATTTGGGTGACTTTGGAACCCAGTTCGGCAAAATAATCTATGCCTACTTGCACTTTGGTTCCGAGGAACTGGTGAAGAAAAACCCGATTGCAGAACTCGTAAAATTATACGTCGAGTTTCACGAATTGGCTAAAACGAATCCAGAAATGGAAGATGCTGCTAGGGAGATATTCAAGGAACTCGAACAGAATAAACCTGAATATGTCAGGCTTTGGCAATGGTTCCGTGATGAATCGCTTAAAGATTACATGGAAGTTTACGAACTTCTGAATGTCGACTTCGATACTTATGACGGAGAAGCATTCTACAACGACAAAATGCAACCGGTGATCGATGAACTGAAAGCCAAGGGTCTGCTTAAACTTGATGACGGAGCGATGATTGTCGATCTGGGGGAAACCACGCCTCCGGCACTGATCCAGAAATCCGATGGATCGACTCTCTACATCACCCGTGATCTTGCGGCGCTTTTTTACCGCAAAAATACCTATCATTTTGACAAGGTCCTATATGTAGTCGGCAATGAGCAAAAATTGCATTTTGAACAACTCCGCCAAGTCGTCGACAAAATGGGATATCCTTACAAGGATGAAATCATCCATATCAACTTCGGACTGGTGCTGCAAGATGGCAAAAAGATGTCAACCAGGAAAGGCAAAATTGTCCGACTGGTCGATGTTTTGAACGAAGCCATCCTCCTCAGCAAACAATACATCGAGGATAAAAACCCCGATTTGGAAAACAAGGATTATATCGCCAGAAAAATCGGCGTCAGCGCCATTGTTTTCAATGATCTCAAAAACTACCGTGTCAATGATTTTGAATTCAATCTCGAGGACATGGTCAATTTCTTTGGCCAGACAGGGCCTTATCTGCAATATACATCCGTCAGGATCAATTCAATCCTTTCCGAAGAGAATTTCGTATTTGACAAAGTCGTTGACAGTGAGTGGTTTGATGTCGACTACGTCTTTGACATTGTCAAGGAGATCAGTTTCTATCCCGTCATCATCAGAAAAAGCGTGGAGGAATATTCGCCTTCGGTGCTTGCCAAATATTTGCTAAATCTGGCAAGTCTTTTCAACAGTTTTTACGGCAAGGAAAAAATCCTTGTCTCTGATACATTGGAAAAAAATACCAAATTACACCTTTTGACCATGGTCAAAAACGTGTTAAACGACGGCATGCTGCTGCTTGGCATGCAACTTATCGACAAAATGTAACACTATACTATCTGATTCCATATCTTTGAAAAGAGGTGAGCGATATGGAAAACAAGGCAACAACTCCTAAACATAAAATTGGCCATTCCCTAAAATTGATGTTTCATTGGATGGGAAAATTCTGGCCGCTTCTTATATTGTCAATGGTAATTTTATATATCGAAACATATTTAAGAACCAACGTCCCGTTGATTGGCCAGCACATCATTGATGTGATCTTAGGCTATAGCGACAGAGGTTCCAGCCTTCCACCGCTTTTTCAAAACCTGGTTCAGGGCGACACGATCCTGAAACAGTTGTTTCTGGCAGCAGTTCTGCTGATCTCAATCCAATTCATGAGATCTATGGCAATATTCGTAAGACGGACATTTACTGCATTTTTCTCGGAAAATGTGGCGCACAAACTCAGAAACAATCTCTATCGTCAACTTCAGAACATGGGCTATTCGTTTCATGCCCATGTGGAAACTGGAGATTTGATACAAAGATGTACAACAGACGTTGAAACCTACCGATATTTTATCAGCGATCAAATTATTGAAGTCCTCAGATTGGTGATGTTGGTCGGCCTAACGATTTGGCAGATGTCGAAACTCAATACCAACTTGACCTTGATTTCGCTGGTGATCACACCGATAATTTTGATTATTGCGATTATTTATTTTCGCAAGGTCGAAAAAATGTTCCAGGTAATCGAAGCCAACGAAGCGAAAATGACGACGCATGTTCAAGAAAATGTCAGTGGCGCAAGAGTTGTGAAAGCCTTCGCCAATGAAGCTTATGAAGTTGAAAAATTCAAAAAATTGAGCCGCAAATTCACAGATTCTGATTATAAATTGGTGAAGAAAATGTCTCTCTTTTGGGCCAGCACTGATTTTATCTGTTTTGCGCAATTTTGTCTGATTGGTGTGGTAGGAGTTATATATGCCTCGAAAGGCATCATTTCAATTGGAGTATACACCGCATTTTTGGCATTTTCGGGAAACATCATCTGGCCGATGCGTATGTTGGGAAGATTGATGGGGGATTTTTCGAAAGCGACGGTCTCCGTGTCAAGGCTTGACTATATTTTGAGCCAGAAAGATGAGTATGAAGGTGAAATAGGCAAAGCGACTCCAGAGATTACTGGGAACATTCGTTTTGAAAACGTTTCTTTTCGTTTTGCAGATTCCACTTATCATCAGTTGGAAAACATCAGCTTCAACGTGAATAAGGGCGAAACGATTGCCATCATCGGCAAGACCGGATCCGGGAAGTCGACTTTGATGAACCTGCTAGTCAGGCTTTTGGAATACCAAGAAGGATCTATTTATGTCGACGATACTTTGATCACGGATATTGAAAAACACCATTTGCGACAGAATATAGGCATCATTTTGCAAGAACCATTTTTATTCTCCAAAACAGTCGAGGAAAACATCGGCATCGCCGACAGAAGGCTGGATGAGGACAGAGTCAAGGAAGTTGCCAAAATCGCCCAGGTCCATGATGACATCGTTCATTTCGAATTAGGTTATCAGACACTTGTTGGCGAGAGAGGTGTCACACTATCCGGCGGACAGAAACAAAGAGTGGCAATTGCCAGAATGCTTTTGAAACCAAAGCCGATCCTAATTTTTGACGACAGCCTAAGCGCAGTCGATACGGAAACTGACATTCAGATCAGAAATGCCCTGAAGAAAGAATGGAAGAATTCGACTGTGTTTATTATCACGCATCGAATCACGACTGCCAAAGAGGCCAATCGGATTTTTGTGCTGGATCATGGCACAATCAAAGAAGCCGGCTCGCATGAAGAACTGATCAAACTCAATGGTCTGTACAAAACGATTTGGGATATTCAATCCAAGATCGATTTTCAGGTCGAGGGAGGTGAAGACCATGAATGATC
>CAYWOK010000085.1:0-5690 GCA_964459895.1 uncultured Candidatus Izemoplasmatales bacterium | reverse complement strand
GCTCCTAAAACAGCGAAGTGTCAGAGACACGTCTGCTAATGAAATTTGCACCAAGTACAAGGAACATGGCGATAAACGAATTGAATACATCGGCAGCTGCGGCAAAGTTGATACCTGTCGTACCTGCAGAAGTCCATAGTCCTCCCAGTCTTAGTACATATGTTGAGAGAACTTCTGAAGTGCTCAAGACATTGAGCCCCAGGTCTTTTGTCAGCAAAAGCACCTTCTCATAACCGACACTCAAAATAGATCCGATTCGCAATATCAACATGATCGTAAGTGTCGGAGCCATTCCCGGAAGCGTTACATAACGGATTTGAGCCATTTTATTGGCACCGTCGATTTTGGCGGCTTCATAATTGGTAGGGCTGATGGACATGATTGCCGCGAAATAGACAATCGATCCGTAACCTGCCCCTTCCCAGATGCCGGAAATAATGTAGATCGACCGGAAATACATCGGTTCAGACAACATCGGCGTATTCACCTCAATCCATCCGAGCTTGATGAACAACGCATTCAAGACTCCCGGAGCCTGGATATTATTGCCCTGGGAGAGCATAAGAGCGATAATTGAAGTGATTACTACCGTTGAAATAAAATGTGGCAGATAAGATACAATTTGGGTTAAACTACGATAGGCCTCATTCTTGATTTCGCTGAAAAACAAAGCTAGAATAATTGGAATCGGGAAGCCAAAAAACAAACCATAGGTGCTCAGAGTGAAAGTGTTTCTAAAAGCTCTCCAAAACTGTCCTGCCTGAGGTCCGATGATCAAGTATTTAAAGGCATACAATCCGTAAAAATCGCTGTCACCAATCGATATGCTGTAGTTGTCGTAATTTTTGAAAGCAACGAGAATGCCACCGATTGGACGATACCTAAAAAAGTAGAAAAACAAGAGAACGGGGATAAGCATCACATAGATTGGCCAGCTCTTTTTAATCTGTTTCCAATACCTGTGCCATCTTGTCCTTTCCAGTTCTTCCAACAGTTCCTCGTGCCGTATTTCTTCCTCGGTAAGCAGTTTTTTTGGCTTAATTTCCTTGTTCATGTTTATGATTCTCCTCGCTCTTTTCTCGTAAATAAGGATCCATCCGCACCAACAATTCTTTTTGCATCGCAATGATTGCCAACAGACCAAGTCCCAGAATGAAATTGAAGAAATGGTTCAAAGCCTGACTGGCAAGCAAAACCTCATGTTTAAATACAATTAACAAAATCCATTCGACAAAAAACATTGTTACATAAGCCAAAGTGTAATATAAAACAACATATTGAAATGCTATCCTTGTTTGTTGCATCGACTTCATTTTTAGAATCAGAAGTGCGACAGCGAGAGATAGCATCGCAATTGCGTGAGCCATTCCAACCGCAAAATCAACGTCATACAGAAACAAATGAACGATGGCAATTCCCAAATTCGAAAATAATGCGTACTTCCCCCATCTTATATATGCAAGCAAAATGAGCGGAATTGAAACTGACAAATACGATTTGATTCCGAATAATCCATATAATCCTAGAACGATGTCAAGTGCGGCACCGATCACAAAGAATATTATTAAATCGATTGTTCGCAATTTTCTTATTGTCAAACTAACAACTCCAAACTATAATAGATTCGTAGATGAAAGGAGTCATATCATGATCAATCTCCATCTTAATTCCAGCAACTCAATAATGGAAGAACTGGCAAAGTATCAAAACAACGAAATAATTCATGTATATCTTGCAAATGGAGTATATTACCAAAAACTCAGGATATATAATGACAACATAACTTTTACAGGTGAATCGAAGACAGATACGATTATCAGTTTCGACGATTATGCGACCAAAATTCATTCTGACGGCAAAGAATATAATACTTTCAGAACTCCGACCATGACAATTCTTGGCAACAATGTGGTTTTGGAAAACATGACGATTAGAAATACTGCTGGATATGGAAAGGAAATCTCTCAAGCTGTTGCTTTAAGTCTGTATGGCGATTTGATCACTTTGCGTGATTGCAATCTTGAAGGATATCAAGACACGTTATTCTGCGGTCCGCTCCCTGAAGATCTGACGAT
Organism: uncultured Candidatus Izemoplasmatales bacterium; assembly: GCA_964459895.1. GTDB lineage: Bacteria > Bacillota_I > Bacilli_A > Izemoplasmatales > Hujiaoplasmataceae > JAAYZB01. The sequence continues at coordinate 3,615 of CAYWOK010000085.1, read as the reverse complement.
CAGATATCAAGGATTTTTGCCAGATGAAGAACTCAATACCAAGCTGACTCATCAGCGCTTCTTGCATTGTACAATCAAAGGCAGTGTCGATTTCATTTTTGGTAGCGCCTCAGCTCTTTTCGAGGATTGTGACATTTACGCTTTGCTGCCAGGATACATTGCTGCTCCTTCAACATATGAAAATGCAGAGATAGGACTTGTGTTCTACAAATCGAAAATCATAAGTATTACTTCTGAAGTCTATTTAGCAAGGCCTTGGAGGGAACACGGATGCAGCATCTTCTGCGATTGCATTTTCGAAGGCGAATTCGCAAAAGAACGTTATCACGACTGGAATAAACATAAATACCGTTTCTATGAAACCCCCTATGTGGAAACACCCATGTCCCAAGACCTTCCCAAGGAGAGAATGAAGCTATTGAAAAATGATTTCGATCATCTATTCACAAAGTAAAGTTTGATTTAGAAGTCAAAGTATTTTTTGGCATTCATGTATGAGATATCCTCAACCATTTTGCCCAAGAGTTCTTCATTGTAAGGAAAATATCCAAGTTCAACTTGTTCGCCGATAAAATTGCAGAGAACTCTGCGGAAATACTCATGTCTGGGATAAGAGAGAAAACTTCTTGAATCCGTCAGCATGCCCACAAAACGCGCTAGCAACCCATTGTTAGCCACTGCTTTCAAATGTTTTTTCATTCCATCGATCGTATCCAGGAACCACCATGGTGAACCAAATTGGATCTTTCCAGGGATTGATCCGCCTTGAAACGCCTGCATCAAAGTGATACAAACCTCAAAGTCACGCGGGTTCAAAGCGTAAAGAATTGTCTTGGGAAGTTCGTTGGTGGTGTCAAGTGAATCTAACAGCTGAGACAAAGGCAGCGCGATTGACTTGTCATTGATGGCATCATAGCCGGTATCGGGTCCCAATTTTTCATACATTCTTGTAGATACATTGCGTAAAGCACCGATATGGTATTGCTGCACCCAACCATGTTTATGATATAATCTTCCTAGAAATACAAGGATATTCCCCTTGTATTTTTTTATTTCAGTACGGTTTAATGGTTCTTTTCCGATTGCCTTTTCGAATATTTGAGTGATTTCAAGTTCAGTACTTTCGGCATAATTCATGAAATCAAGCGCGTGATCAGACAGACGGCATCCATGTAAATGGAAATATTCTATTCTTTCCGCCAAAGCTTTTTTGAAATCCGCAAGACAATTAATCTGATATCCAACAACCAGAGACAATTTATTAACCCAATTTACAAAAGTCCCGTTCTCGATATTGAGTCCTTTGTCTGGTCTGAATGCAGGCAAAATCTTGGTTTTCATCGTAGGATCTTGTTTGAGCAACTCATGCCAATGTAAGCTTTCAGTCGGATCATCAGTAGTGCAAATCGTCTCGACATCGCTTAATTCAATCAATTTTCTCGCAGTAAGTTTTTCTAACTTCAGGTTGACTTTGTCATATATTTCTTTCGCCGTTTTCGGGCTAAGAAGTTCGTCAATTCCAAAAAATCTCTTTAACTCGAAATGCGTCCAATGATATAAAGGATTGCCAATTAATATTTCTACCACTTCCGCCCATTTCAAAAACTTATCGAAATCCGGCTTGTCTCCCGAGATATAATCTTCAGAAACTCCGTTAGCTCGCATCAAACGCCATTTGTAATGATCGCCTGAAAGCCAAACATCGACAATGTTGCGAAACTGTTTGTCTTCGAAGATTTCTTTAGGATCCAAATGACAATGGAAATCAATGATAGGCATCTTGCTGGCATGCCCGTGAAATAGTTTTTTGGCTACATCGTTGTGTAACAAAATGTCATCATGAATAAATATGCTCATACTATCTCCGATCCGATAAAATAGTTGCAATTCGATATAATGTTTATATAAAATCTAAAGAAATTTGAAAACCGAAACACACGAGTATGAAAAATAATAAAATCCATAACGGGCATAGAAAAAGAATCAAATCGTAGCGTGAGGGATATTGATTAATGATTTCAAAGGTTGATTGATTAATTTTGGTAATTGTATTCAAAAAATGCTTAATAAAATAAATATATCGATTGACTGAATTATTCTGAAAACTTGAATTTTCAAAATAATAGTCGAATCACCGTCGCGCATTCCTTGACTTCATAAATTGATGATATTTTATAAACAAAACAAAAGCAATCTATTCGTACGCATTTATAGACGCTGTTTATTAACAGTAAAATATTATCATGGTTTGAAAGCGTTGTCAAGACCCTTTTATATATCGATTTATTTTTATTTATCATACAATATTGTATCCATGGTCTGATTGACAGTCATACGAGCATCAATTCAAATACATGTTCATATATCCGTACGTTTTTGTTTTATAATAGAAGACAATCAAGAAGCCAAACGCAATCACCATCGTAGCTAAATTACTGATAAACATCGTGTATCCAAGGGCAACGTAGCCAATATCAAATTGCTGCATCAGCCAAAGTACTGGTATTCTAAATACAAACAGTCTGATTACGTTTAAGAAAAAGGCGATTTTTGTCATTTTGAATCCGATAAACATTCCTGTGACCAAAGCAATGGCTGATGAAGTGATGATTGAATATTTCTCCCATTGGAAAATCCCGTAGAGCATACTTTTATAGACAGTATCCTCTACGTTGGTGAAAATGGGTATTAATCTGTCAATAAAAAATACTACCAAAATCATTCCTGCAAGAGCTATGAAAAAGGAATAAATCTGTGCGATTTTATATGTATTAAAAGCGCGCTTTAAATTACTGTTGCCAAGGTTTTGGCTTATAATACTCGTCTCAGAATCCTCAAACACTTGGGAAAGCACTCCCGCTCCACCTGTAAGTTTCATTACGATACCAAATGCTGCGACTGCCAATGGACCATAGATTGCAGCCATACTGTTCACAACCACCTTTCCCATACTGAATAAGAATTTTCCCGTGAAAACCGGAATTGAGATTGCCAGGATTGGTATAAGATATGTTTTTTTGAACCGCATTTCCTTGAATGTAATCTTTAGAGAGTTGTTCTTATTAAACATTACTCCAAGCGCAACTATCATTAGCACCGCTTGTGCAATCAAGGTCGCAAGTGCTACATATTCCGTTCCTTTTCCTAAACCAAATACAAATACCAAAGTCAAGACAAGTTTAATTATCATGGCAATAATATTAAGCCACAATATCAAGGCGGTGTTTCCCTTTGCCCTTTCAAGTCCGATAAACACGCTATTGATGGCAATCATTCCGGTTGTGACCATTTGAATGTTGAAATACCCCAAGCCGACAGCAATCACTTCTTCCGGAGCATTAAGTCCCCGAAGAATCACTTCTCCAAAAGAAAGAACGATGATTACGACTGCTGTTGCTACTAACACGGCAAGGGCAAACGAAGAGGCGGCATTTTTTCTTGCCTCAGCGATATTTCCAGCGCCGTAATGTCTGGCAACCAAGACTGTTCCTCCCGATGCGATTCCCGCGCCAAAAGCAGTTATGGCTGTCTTAATTTGATCAATAAAAACGATCGAAGCGACTTCATTGTGTCCAATAAATGAAACAACGATCAAATCAAAAAATCCGTACAAGT
>CAYWOK010000084.1:0-5718 GCA_964459895.1 uncultured Candidatus Izemoplasmatales bacterium | reverse complement strand
ATTCAATTTATTAAAGTCTTTTTTAATAAGTCCTTGACATAGGGTATAGATTAAACTTCAAGTGGTCTTTTATTTATAAATTAAGTGAATACAAAACTTTCTTTATTTTGTATAATTTTCAAATTACTTTATTTCTGCCAGTTTCTTTGGCTTTATACATTGCTTTGTCGGCGTTATCAATTAGTTCGTTTGCAGTAGCAACGTTGTTTTCCGGAAACGAAGTGACGCCAATGCTGATGGTGACCCTTATTTCTTGATCGCCTTGATGCAAAACGGTTTCTTCTACCATTCTTCTGAATCTTTCAGCGACTTCCCGAATATCAGCATAGGAAGCACCAGGTAATATTGCCAAGAATTCTTCCCCGCCATAACGAACCAATATGTCTCCTTCACGCATAGCTCTTTTTGCGATTTGAGCAATTTGAATTAACACTCTGTCTCCGACTAAATGCCCGTAAGTATCGTTCACGCTTTTAAAGAAATCTATATCGGCCATTAAAACCCCAATCGGTAATGATAAGCGAACAGAACGGCTGAATTCTTCCTGAAGTCTGATCATACCGAACCTTCGATTGAAAATGTTAGTTAATGGATCATTTGCGGCAAGTTCTTGGAGCTGGCTATAAGTAACTGAGTTTTTTACAGCCAAAGACATTCCGCCAACAAATAGTTCTAAATCTTCTTTAATCTTCAAAGGAAAAGGTTCAACAGTAGCTAGTATAATGAGCCCAAGTGCAATGTCTTTATAGACAATCGGTATGAAAAGAAGTTCTTTTGGCCTATATGTTACCAAAACTCCGTCTAATACTACATCCTCTGGAAATTGAATTAATTCAGTCTTATTTGTTCTTAAAACTCTCCAGACAATTTCGTTGGAAAGAATCTTTTCATCTTTCTTTATTCCCCGATTTGCAATAATATCAAGCTCGCCGCTTCGTTCAACAATAATCATGCCGCCGGAAGCAAAGCTTCTCTCAATTAACTTGTCCAAAGCAACTTTGCATAAACTAGTAAGGTCTAAGCTTGAAGTAATTGAATGATTAAATTCTTTAATATCTTCTTCTTTTTTGTATGTTTCGGACAAAGCACTTACCAACGAATTGAAAGCACGTGCGGAATCCCCAATTTCATCCTCAGAGTCTACTTCGATTGCACAATTTTCAACATTGCAAATTTCAGAATCTATTTGTTTGCTGCGATTTTCAATCAACAGTTCGACATGTTTCATTTTTTCAGCTAATATTTTGATTCGTTTCCCGACAATTTTACGCGATAATAACAAATTAACTGCGCCCACAAAAACGCCAGCAACGATACAAAGAGTAATAAATAACGGTTTCATAACATAAACTGAAGGTATTCCCAAAACTAAAGAAAAAAACGGAAAAAGAATGCCGATAAAAACACCAAACCCAATCATAAAAATTGCTAAATCGTGAAATACTTTTTTTGTGATCATAATTTATCCTTTCATATCGACATTTGTATGTCAAAATCAAAACAAAAGTATTGAAAGTCAAATCAAAGTGAAATATTCTCTTTGCCAAAGAATATGTTATTCAGTTTCAGATGAAGAAATAATAATGCAAAAACATAAAGAGATTATCAGCTTGAATATTCTTTTTCACTGCTATACCGGTTGTTTCAGATTCGATTTCAGCACTTTCTCCACAAACAATTTAGCAATCTTAGGATCAAATTGTGTTCCTGAGCATTTGATGATTTCTGAAATCGCATATTCTTCACTCATTTTTTTTCGGTATGGTCTGTCAGCTGTCATGGCTTCATATGCATCAACAACACATATAATTCTCGAGAATAAAGGAATATCATTTCCTTTCATCCCGCTCGGATATCCCTTGCCATCCCAACGCTCATGGTGATGCAATGCATGAATAGCTAAATCTGAATACTCATCTGCAGCTCTTAATATTTGGTATCCGGTCTCAGTATGCGTCTTGATTATTTCAAATTCTTCATAGGTCAATTTCCCGGGCTTTTCAAGGATACTGTCAGGAAGAGATATTTTCCCGATGTCATGGAATAGCCCGGCTTGTTCAAGTCCCTTGATTTCATCTGCTTTTATTTTCAATTCTTGTCCGATTAATTTACAAAAGCAGCTGACTCTTTGTGAATGTTCTTTTTCTGCATCATATTTATCTGTTAACGTCTGCAAAATTGCGCTGATTGCACGGTTACGAATGCTGGTTCCTTCAGTTATTTTATGCCGGTACATATGATTTTCAGCTAATTTTAATATGTCATCGGGATCTTCCTCTGTCCTTTTTTTTAGCTCATAGCCAATTGCAAGTGACAATTCAATATTTTGTATTTTTTTCTTTCTTACAGATTCCTGTATTTGCTCTTTGTACGCTTGTAGTTTTTCTGATGTTGTATTTGGCAACAAAGCAGCGAACTCATCACCACCTATTCTTGAAACTACATCTTTATGTTCAAAAGTAACTTTCAAGATATTCCCAAGCGTTATTAACGCCTCATCTCCTACTGCATGGCCAAATGCATCATTAATAATTTTCAATCCATTGACATCAAACATCATGACACCAATCGGTAGACATTCAGGTCTATCATATTGTTTGAATTGTTCGAAATAGTATCGTCTATTATTTAATTCCGTTAAATAATCGTGACTGCTGACAAATTCTATTTCTCTTTGTTTTTGAATGCGCTCAGTAACGTCTTGTTGATTTCCAAAATAGCCAATGACTCTTCCTAAAGAATCATGCATACATGTATAGTCGCCCTCGATAAACATTTGAGTTCCATCTGCTTTTCTTTCATCGGTTATCGTGTGATAAAAACCGATATCTAATAATTTTCTCCAAGAGTCTTTCCTTTGTTCGATATCATATACGACCATTTTGCCCGGTATTTGATCAATAAATTCTTCTTCAGTCATGCCATATTGATTTAGTGTTGCCTTATTGACTCTAGTACATTTTTGATGATTAAAAATATAATCAAGCACTTCATCTTTATTTACTTCATCATTCCAATAGATTGGTTCTTCAATCATAATGATAAAAAAACCTGTGAGGGATTGGCGAAAAAACATGTCTAAACGTTGTTGACTTTCTTTAAGTGAATTCAACGTGTCTATACGTTCTGTTACATCTTGAGCGGCACCCCAGATGGCTACAATTTGACCGTTTTCATCTTTTTCAGCTTCGCCTCGAACCCACATCCATCCATTAGTCCCGTCTTTTTTCACCGTTTCTAATTCAAGTTCGTAAGGAATGCCTTTAGAACTTGTCAAAGCCAGAGAACCAGACAGCTTTTCCCAACTTTCGGGAGTGAATAGTTTCCTATGTTCATTATAGTTGGGTGGTGAAATGGTCGGATCAAATCCATACATCTTGTATAATTCTTCCGACCACACTACTTTATTGGTTTTAACATCTAATCTCCAAGTTCCCAAATGTGCAATCTTTTGCGATTCCAACAAGTTCTTTGAATATTGAATTAGTTGCTCTTCAGTGAATTTTTTTTCTGTTATATCTTCTCCTGAACTTAATATTCCAGTGACATTACCTTCAAGATCATATAATACAGTATTATACCAATTAATAATCTTCTCTTTGCCGTTTGCGGAAATTATAGGATTCTCGTAATGAGGTGACATCTCAATTTCTTTTTCAAAAACTTTTCTAAAAACTTTTTTTACTGTATCTACAATATCCTTAGGAATGAAATTATCAAACCAGTTCTTCCCAAGAATGTCTTTTTCTTCAAGTTCAAAAATTTCGCAGCCTTTTTTATTAATGCGAGTTACATTCCCCCTCGAGTCAAGAACCAACAACATTACTCCTGCAACATCAAAATACGTTTTTGCAATATTGCGTTCATATTTCAATTGCTTCTCAGCTTCAATTTGATTTGCGATATTGCGTGCGAAAGCTGTTGCGCCAATAATTTCATTTTCGTCATTGTAGATTGGGTTATAAATAGATTCATAATAACTGATTTCTTTATCTCCATATTCTTGAACTGTAGAATGCGAAACGCCTGTCATGGCTAAATCATAATTTTTCTTTGAATTTTCTCTATCTTTCTCTGAAGATATGCACTCTATTATGTTCATACCAGGTTGAACATCTATTCCATATGCAAATTTCATGGATTCTTTATGGGCATTATTATAATACAGATAATTATAGTTCATATCTATTGCAAGAATGATAACTTCTTTTGGGCTTTCCAGACTTGATCTTAGTAGCATATGCATATATTCAAGTTCACCAGTTTTTTGTGAAACTAAATTATCCATGTTTTCATGCAAAGATGCTAGCTCATTTTCAAGACTAGATACAACTTTATTTATCTCTATTTCAATCTCGCCTCGTTTATCTTTTGACATAGCAAGATCCTTTAATAAAGAGAAAAATTTATCTAATTGTTTGGTTTGCATAGCAATCTCCTTTCTTGCTTTTGAAGGCGAATATAAGTAATGACAATCCAATTTCATAATATCATTATATAGTAAAAATCATAAATTGTATAGAGTTGATGAAGATGAGAGTCCATTACAAAAACTCAATAAGCTAGCATTTATTATATGACAATCATCTTATTTTTCTTTCTATTTTGAATTTGCGATTATACATTTATTATATTAAAAAAACCACTTGATTATAATCGCTTACATCAAGTGGCTAAATCCTTTTTAATACCGAAAATAATATCAGCGCATCCACTTATAGTAAATATAAAAGAAAGGTTATATAAGCGAAAGCAATGTTACACTCTCTACATGATATGTCTGAGGAAACATATCAATGGGTTGAACTCTTCTTATCTGATAATTTGCCTTTACAAAGAATGCCAAATCATTCATCAAGGAATCTGGATTGCATGATAAGTAACAGATCTTTTCCGGTTTTAATTCGATGATTTTATCCACTACGTTTCTATCCAATCCCTCTCTTGGGGGATCAACTATTACAATATCTGCTCTGTATTCTTGTAAAACATAATCATGTAGAAACTCAAAGGCATCAGCCTGATAAAATCTGATATTTTTTGCTTGGTTTATTCTGGCATTCATTATCGCATTTTTGACTGATTCCTTGTTTAATTCTACACCTATGACTTTCTTGACATGATCAGCGAAAAGAATTCCGATTGTTCCAATTCCAGAATACAACTCTAGAACTACATCGTCTTGTTTGGGTTTAGAAAGTTCCAAAGCCTTCTTATACATGATCTCAGTCTGCCTATGATTGACTTGATAAAAGGTTTTGGGGGAAATTGTGAATTTTTTCCCAAGTAAAACATCTTCAATCCGCCCTTGACCAAATAACACTCTTTCAAAATCTCCCAGCACCACCGAAGTCGATCGGGAATTGACATTTTGAACGATCGAAGTAATTTCTGGATGAATCTCTCGCAAAGCTTTGACAAAATTGTTTCGTCCTGGGAAAACTTCCTCAGAAGTGACAATTACAACTAGTATCTGTTTGGTTTCATATCCGATTCTAACAAAAATGTAGCGGACAAGTCCGGTCTTTTTGTCTTCATCATAGGATTTGATTTTTTGTAGCTGCATCAAGTTTCTGCAAGTTTTTACTATTTCGTTGGCTTTCTCGTCTTGGATAACGCATTTATCGATGTTTACAATTTTATGCGTGTTTTCCTCGAACAGTCCGCTCATGATTTTTCTGTCTTTTTCAGAAATGATCATTTGCACTTTGTTTCTGT
>CAYWOK010000083.1:0-5754 GCA_964459895.1 uncultured Candidatus Izemoplasmatales bacterium | reverse complement strand
CACCGGGAAGATTAACCAGGTCCTGATACAATTGCTTCATAGTTCTTTCCTCAAATTAACGACTTCAATATAGTATATCGGCATTCCCATACTCTTGAATTTCGTTTCAAATTCGGTTTCGACGTTGGGAATCAGTTCTTTGTCAAGGTCGAGACTTGTTTTTTCGACCTGAAATGACTCATCCTTTTGAAAATTCATCAGTGAATATTCGTAAAAGCCAAAATTGTCTGTTTTAAATCGTATTTTCGCATTGTTTTTCAGGATAATATTGTATTTTTCCAAAAATGCCGGATAAGTCAGCCTATATTTTGCTTTTTTGCTTTTAGGCCACGGATCAGAAAAATTCAGATAAATCATCTCGATTTCCCCATGAGAAAAAATCGTATCGATGTTGATGGCATCAAAATGGATCAACAAGACATTATCCAATGGGAACGCAACCAGTTTTTCCAATATGCGAATGATGACTGAATCGTATTTTTCCATCGCAATAAAATTGATTGTCGGATTGGCTTTTGCCATTTCGATTATGAATTGTCCTTTGCCAGAACCAATTTCCAAATGAATCGGATGATCATTCTCAAATACTTGTGTCCATTTACCTTTTAGATTTTCCGGATGCTGGATGACATATTCTGGGTGAGCGTCTAAAAAAGCTTTGGCATGTTTGACTTTCCGTAAACGCATTATTTTACCTGACCAGCTAGTTTTTCGATTGCTTCCGCATATATTGCGGCTGTTTTCAGCATGTTTTCGACAACCAAATATTCATTCGGTTGATGGGCAAGATCTTCTTCTCCTGGGAATCCGGCTCCAAATGCGACAGCTTTTTTCAATACTCTCGCATAGGTTCCTCCGCCAATTGTCAACAATGGCGTTTCTTTATCATCGGTGTATTTAATATATGCTTCATGGAGTGTCTTAACAAGCGGATCCTTTGGGGAAATATAATGGAAAGGTGAATTTCCTAGGATGGCGAATTCAGTGTCGACTGATTTTGCGCACGCAGCAATTTTCGTTAACCCAGCCTCAAAATCATAGCCTTTGGGATATCTGATATTGCATCCGAGTTTAAATTTGTTTCCATCAAATGTGATCAATGCTGTATTGATTGTCAATTCCTTCATTTCTACATCTTCATAGTTGATACCGAGATTCTTTCCATAATGGTCAAACAACAAATAATTCTTGATGAATTTAACTGCTGGGTGTGTTGTGTAATCTTTCAAAAACCCGATCATCAGAAAAATCGCATTTACACCCAAGAAAGGCAATGCTGCGTGAGCGTTTTTGCCATATATCGTATATTTGTCCCCGTCAACTTCACCAGAATAATTGAAATCTGCTAAGTATTGCATGAATTCAACTTTTAAATCTTTTTTTAGCAGAGCTTCGCATTTGTCGGGAACAACATTGTATCTTTCTCCTGCGGATATCGACTTGATAAGTTGGTCATCTTGAGCGCCGGTAATATCAAAACTGAAAATGCCTTTTTCTCCATAGATCAACGGAAAATCCGCATCAGGAGCGAATCCAATATCAGGCATATCTTCAGTTTCCAAGTATCTTTTTATTCCCCGCATTCCTGATTCCTCATCACAACCAAGTATTAAGCGGACTCGTTTATTGAGCTGTATGTTTTGATCCTTAATCATCTTCATCGCGAAATATGCCGCAACAGTCGGGCCTTTGTCGTCCATGGCACCCCTGGCATAGATCTTTCCGTCTTTTAAGGTAGCAGAAAACGGTCCGTCATTCCACTTTCCGCCCGCGGGAACGACATCAAGATGACCGAGTATTCCGAGTATTTCTTTGCCCTTGCCCATTTCGATATGGCCGGAATAGTGTTCAATGTCAGCTGTCTTGAATCCGTCGATTGCAGCTGAATCCAGCATGAAATCCAAAGCTTTGCGAATGTTCTCTCCGAAAGGGGCCTCGAAATTATTCGGATCGTATTTTTCCAAAGCTGTGGGAATTTGTAATAATTTAGTTACTTTTTCAATGTATTCAGGTTCATATGTTTTTGCTATTTTCAACCAATCCATGAACTCAACTCCTCATCTTATCTTATTGTATCACATCCACTGATTTTTGCAAATAGAATGAAAGCATAAAGAGTGCCGTTTTCATGGCTATAAACGCGAGAATTGTTTGACAATTTGCATTTTCAAAGTATAATGGTTATATGGTGTAACTATACCAAAATAATAAATAAAATATCCATTTGCAGGTGTTATTATGATACGTAAAATTATAATGAAAAATTTAACTTGTTCGAATTGCATAGCAAAAATAGAACGGCGTACTGCCAGACTATCCTATGTCAATAGCGCAAGTTTTAATTATGCAAAACAAAATCTTCTTGTCGACTTTAAAGATGAATATGACGAGATAGTCGCGCTTAAGGAAATTAAGGCAATCGTCGATGTCTTGGAAGACAACATCATCACATACTATTATGAACATAAAACCGAAGAAAAAAAGATCAATTTTTGGAAAGATTACTCCATTGTTCTTTCGGGAATGATAATTATTCTTCTCACTTTTTCCGCTTATAGAATCCCACATCTAATCAACTACCTGTTTGATACGAACTATGTCTTATGGCCCCAATGGGTAACTGCGATGCTCTATTGGATCGGCTATGTACTTTTGATTTCGAGACTATTGACATTCCAAATCAAAGGCATAAAGAATTTTAACTTTTTCAATGAAAACACTTTGATGATTGTTGCTACATTCGCAGCCATGTTTATCGGTAAACATGAAGAAAGCATTGCCGTTGTTATCATGTATTCTATCGGTGAATATTTGCAATCGCGAGCCGTGCAGAAATCCAGAAATGAAATTTCTTCGCTTATCGATATCAAAGTCGAATATGCCAATGTGTTAATTGATGAAAAAATAATCGTCAAAGATCCATCTCAAATCAAAATTGGCGACGTCATCGTCATCAAAATCGGTGAAAGAATTCCAGTAGATGGTGTGGTAATAAAAGGTTCTACAAGTCTTAATTCTAGCGAACTCACCGGAGAAACCAAACTGCAAAATGTCGATGTTGGCAGCAAAATTCTCAGTGGCAATATCAATGTCGGAAATGTAATCCATGTCAAAGCTGAAAAAGAATACGGTGATTCAACTTTGGCAAAAATCATTGACCTGATAGAAAACTCCACCAACAAAAAGTCAAAAACCGAAATGTTTATCACAAAATTCGCCAGAATATATACTCCGATTGTTGTCGGGCTGGCAGCACTGCTAGTCTTGTACGGCGTGATCTTTGATCCTTCACATGTAATGACAGATTCAGGATATATCTACCGTGCTGCAATTTTTCTCGTGATCTCCTGTCCCTGCTCGCTCGTCTTATCTGTTCCTCTGTCATATTATGCCGGAATCGGAACAGCTGCAAAAAATGGAATCCTGTTCAAAGGCTCCGCCTATCTTCAAGCCATCACTGATGTTCAAACCATTGCCTTAGACAAAACCGGTACACTTACCCATGGCGCTTTCTTTGTACAGGAATTTACTGACGAGGAAACACTGCGCCTAGTCGCATCAATTGAAAAGTATTCATCGCATCCGATAGCCGAAGCGATTGTTAATTTCAATAAATTGCCCATCTCTGAGGTCACTGATATCGAAGAAATCCCAGGCTACGGTATCAGAGGCATGCTAGGCGAGGATATGATTCTTGCGGGGAGCAGACGTTTTCTTGAAGCAAACGAAATTGTTGTTTCAGATGAGAAACTTCCGGTCGGGTCGTACACTTTCCTTGCCGTTGACCACAAATATATTGGGTATGTCATCGTCAAAGATGAACTTAAAGAATCCTCAATGGAAACAGTCAGAGCCTTCACAAAAAAATATGATACTGTCATGCTTACCGGTGACAACGAGGATTCCGCCCGAGAAATAGCAGCCAAACTCGGAGGCATCGAATATTATGCAGAATTGCTTCCAGAACAAAAACTGGAGAAGTTCAATGCCATCAGAACCAACTCTATCAGCCTTTACGTCGGCGACGGCATCAATGACGCTCCATTGCTTAAAAACGCTGACATCGGCGTTTCAATGGGCTCTGCCAGCGACTTGGCCATCGAAGTCTCTGATGTCATCATTATCAACAATGATATTCGGCTTCTTGACAAAGCCATCCGAATCGCCAAGAAAACTAGGGGCATTGCAACCCAGAACATCGTCTTCTCCATGGTTGTAAAGTTTATCTTTCTCACATTGTCGACGCTTGGCTTTATGTGGATGTGGTTATCGATATTCGCAGATGTTGGAGTTGCCCTGTTGTGTGTCTTGAATGCAATCCGGATCATCTATCAAAAAAAATACATTCACAGATAAGAAAAAGAGCCTTTGGGCTCTTTTTTAATTAGAAAACCGGAATTTCTGATTCCGGTCTAATTTTATGGATGACTAAATGTGCTTGATGATGGAATATGTTTTCTTGCCTTTTCGGATGATTGTGAACACGCCTCCGATCGCCTTGTCAGACGATACAGTAAAGAATGTATCCGTAACCTTCTCTCCATTTACAAGCAAGGCTCCGGAGGAGATTAGTTCACGGGCTTGACGCTTGGATGAGGCCAGATCTAGTTTAAGCAACAAATCCTGGAGTACTTCGGATTCAGAAGTCTCATAATTGATTAAATTTTGGAATCCCATATTGATTTCATCCTTGTCAAGAGTATGAATCTCGCCGGAAAATAGCGCTTCGGATATTTTCTTTGCTTTTTGAAATGATGCTTCGCCATGCACTAAGGTCGTGACTTCTTTTCCCAAAACTTTCTGTGCCAGTCTCTGATGAGGGGCCTTCAGGAATTCTTGTTCCAAATTTTCGATTTCTTCTTTGGACAGGAAAGTAAACTGTTTCAGTCTATTGAAAACATCGTCATCAGCAGTATTGATCCAGAATTGGTAGAATTCATAGGGAGATGTTTTTTTCGGATCAAGCCAAACAGAGTCCGATTCGGTCTTACCAAATTTTGTTCCGTCAGTTTTTGTTACAAGCGGGAAGGTGAATCCGTACGCCTTGCTTTCGAAACCATGATTTTTGCGGATCAGTTCCAATCCGGATGTGATATTCCCCCATTGGTCCTGTCCGCCGATTTGCAGCGAACATCCGTACTTGTCAAATAAATATTCAAAGTCCCAGGCTTGGATAATCTGGTATGCAAATTCGGTGAATGATAGACCGTTTTCAATTCGTGATCTGACAGACTCTTTGTTGATCATGTATGCTACATTAAAGTTTTTCCCAATGTCTCGCAAGAATTCGATGGCATTAAGTGAAGAAATCCAATCATAGTTGTTGACAATTTTTGCTTTAGGCAAAAGCTTCAGAACTTGGCTGGTAATCCCTGCACCATTTTTAAGCGACATTTCGATTGTCAAGAGCTGTCTTTCCTGACTTTTAAAACTCGGGTCACCGATAAGTCCGGTTCCGCCTCCAATCACTAAGATAGGATTATGCCCATAATCTTCCAATCTTTTTGCGACAAGGTATGCCAAAAGATGTCCGACGTGCAAACTGTCTGCAGTAGGATCGGCCCCAAGATAAAATGTCAATTTTTCATCGTTTAATGCTTTCTCCAAATTTGGATCGGTAATTGCATACAGCAATCCTCTCCATTTTAAATCTTCAAATAATTTCATTTTACCCCAACCTTTCTTATTTCCAAAAAAGAGAAAAATCGTCCTATTAAAAAGGACGATTAAAAACCGCGGTACCACCTTAATTCA
>CAYWOK010000082.1:0-5760 GCA_964459895.1 uncultured Candidatus Izemoplasmatales bacterium | reverse complement strand
TTCATTCCTTCTCTCTTAAAAACAAAAACTATTTTGTTTTGCGAATAGCGGCAACAAGTTCAGATTTGACCATTTTGGTATACCCATAAATGTTCTTTTCTTTTGCGAGTGCTTTAAGTTCAATCACTGTCATGTCATTTAAACTGGCGACTTTCTTTGATGGTGCAGGTTCAACTGGTTTTGGAAGAGTCTCTACAACTGGTTTGACTTCAACAGGTTGAATATCCGGTTTTGCAGGAACAACTTCTACTGGTTTCACTTGTGCTTCCATGGATTTTGCGACGGGCTTAGCCGCAGCAACAGCCGCTTTTTCGGGTTGATTCTTCTTTTCCTGATTCAAATAGATGATGCCAAAGAGGATATATACGATTCCAATGAATCCAAAGCAGCATAAAGCAGCTATTTCTAAATAATTAAGTCCAAGTGGGGGTCTAAACATAAAGAAACAACCCACTGTAAGAAATGCGATATTCATAATGTAGATGATAAACTTAATCTCTCTGTTGATAAGATAATTAATAATCAGATAAGAGAATCCTCTGATGAACAGAACCAATCCTAGATAGATTTCAGCGTTTTGTTGCGTGATGATTAATAACGCTCCAAATAGTAAGTCTAAAATGATTTCAATCATCAATACAGCAGTTGCATTACGGCTACGCACTTTCTTAAAAGTAACGATGAATCTTTTTAATGATAATGCAATTAGTATAATACCGATGAAGATGGCAAGAAAATCACCAATCCATCCTAAGAAATAGGCAAGTACGGCAAAAATAGCGAGTATGACTCCGATTACAATATTCACGATATTGTTTTTAAATAATAGCTTTTCCATTATTCCCTCCTTAAATACTTTTCTACTTCTAGAATACCACTATTTATATATAATAACAAGGCCGCCCAAGGAAGAACACTAAACTTTTCATCTTGAAAAACCGTTATTTGAGACAATGATGGAGAGAGAGTGGGTTATATAAAAGAATAGCGCATTTTCCGAATGAAAATGCGCTATTCTTAAGCATTAATGATATTCAGGAGGTAATCTACTTTCTGTTCTTGTAATCATCATCGACTTCTTTCATCCAGTTTTTTTGACAGTTTCTTTGAAGTTCGTAATTTTGAAATTGCATCTGTGGATATATTACGTCTATGGCAATGAACCACTTTGTCTAAATTTCACAATAAAAATTTAGTACACTATCCGAAAGTGGGCAGAGTATACGGAGCAAAATACTCAACTTATTTTTGACTTCAAATCGCATTGACAGTACTGGGTTGCATTACCTATTTTGAAACATTTTAGCATCCCTTATTTACAGTTTCATAAACTGTTTTCACAGGTCATGGAGCCATCATTAGCTAATAAAGAAAATACATCATACAACTCAGGCCAAGGATCTTTCAATCATTATAAACAATCACTGGTGTAAACCCATTAATAGCTAGATTCCATGATATATCCCACGTACTTGTTTGATTAATAGAATCAATGTATACCGTAACTTCATAGCAATTTCCGAATGCTTGGTCACCAGCAAAGGTTACGCTTGAAGGGACAATTATTTCCTCAATCTTGTAACAATTCATAAATGCACTTCCACCGATTGAAACCAAGGAGTTTCTAGATTCAAAAGTAATATTTTTTAGGTTAACACACAAATAGAATGCCAAATTAGGTATTTGTGATATAGTGCTCGGGATGAATACGCTCATTATTTGCGAATTCTCACGGAATGCATTTGAGACAAATTGTGTTACTAGAAAACCATCAATCTCACTAGGAATTACAACGTCGACAGTTGTATATACGTTTGCCAAGCCTAAAATAGCAACTTCATCAGCACATGTAATTGCATAGATAAATTCTCCATTAATCCGTGTTTCAATATATCCCCACACAACAGACATCCAATATGAACTATTCCAACCAGTTTCCCAGCCAGGTTGAGCCTCAGTATTCTCAAGTAATAAAGTCATGTGCATTTGATTAAATGCATTTTCTCTAATTACAGTGACTGATGATGGAATGTATACAGTTCGAATATAAAAATTTGAGAATGCTCCGTTTTGAATTTCTGTCACTGAGTTTGACAAAATAACATGAGTTAAATACATATAACTATCAAATGCTCCGCTGCCAATGGATGTTACACCTTCAGGCACCACATAAGTATTTTCAAAACTATCACTAATAGAAACTACACTTATCAAAGTATCATTTTCGATAATTTCGTAATATTCACTAGATCGGTATATGTCTCCATTAACGTCTTTCGTATAAAGTCCGTTGAGTTCAATACCTTGTGCATAATAAATATGAAAATTGCTAAAGTCTAGGTTTGGAGCATTAATGATGGGTGTTGCTCCATATTCATACAGGTTAACGTAAAATACTTGTCTTGCAACTTCAACGCCATCACTAGTAGTCCACATATAAACGAAGTAATCGAAAAATTGGTACGATAAAATACAATTGACATTCCCTGTGATATAAATATATGGGACGTAATCAAGTGTGTCAATATGTATAAATATAGTAACAAAATTTGGTTCACTTGTACTTCCACAATTAATATCATCAATAGTAATTGTTGCTTTACCAGAATCAGAATGTATTTGAATTGCGGTCTTATACTGCTCGGAAATCCACGCATTCAGTGTATTGATGGAAACAAAAGCTCCCGAGTGAACAATGACTTCTCCATCATTGCTAAGATTGTTCACTTTGTCTATTTCATAGTAATCTCCCCAAAATAACAAAGGACTGAATAAATTCAAATTATCTATTAATAAGTTCCCATGTAAATCAGATAAATACTCTGCATTGTTAGATAATGAAGAGCTTAATTCCCCTTCAATATTTACCCAAATTTGAGAATAATAACCTTCAATAAATATCGCTTTGTCTCCCAAAAACATAGTATATTCGCTTTCTATGTAACGTGTTATTACAAGGTCTCGAATAATAATATCAGAATAGACATGAATATCCGAAATCACACTAACCGATGTGCTTTGGAAATAGCCTAAATCCAAAGGAATATGGTTCCCTTCAATAGTAATGCATTGGACAGACGGCCACTCACCAGAAGGTAGAATATATTGCCTAACTGAACTAGATATTAATAAAGGTCCCACACTCTCATATTCAACCAAACGGAGTTCATATTCTCCATTTGAATCAGTCATATCTTCAAAAGCGGAGTCGATAGACACATACCATCCCAGATTATTATCATTATAGAATAAATTTACCAGTGTTATATCATCATCAGATAGAACTGGAATATGATATAAATAATTTATCCCAATCTCATCTGGAGTATCAAATGTATGTGTTTGAATAATCGAAGGATAGCCCATTCCGAAATACGTGATTGATATCTCGTCATTTCCATGATCGTCCCATGTCAAGTCAATCACATAGAAAGTTCCTTCTATGTTCACAAGATTGAATTCATGTTCTTGTCCTCCGGATTCTCCTGTTAAAAGAATATTGTATATGCCGAAATGATCAAGTAGAATCTTGTACATTTCCGCATAACCTTCACAGACCACACCCTCTACTAATACTATGCCCTCTATGTTGTGAGCCCAGTAATCATCCTGCGGAGTTATCCCGTCCTCTTCATATGCATAATCAATCCGCGAAATAATGTAGTCATGGAGATAATAGGCGATGTCCAAATCGCTCATTTCAAAGGTAATTGCCTCATCCAGTTCATTGATCATTACCATAAGTCCATCATATACAGCCAGTCTTGATTGGTATGATTGGTATTCTGGAGTGATGTATACGTTCAAAGAATCTCCCAATATGTTCAACGTATTTGATAACCAGAAGAATTCGGGATGATCCAGAATGAAAACCTTGAATACCATCAATCCTTCATTTAAGGTTAAGCCATATTCGCTCATACTGTATGCATTAAGAAGGTTCGATCCGTCTCCCGATTCATAATCGATTGTCAACTCCGAGAAAGTCTGACAATTTGAAAGCAGATCGTCGTAAAAAGAATGAAGGTCGTCCGCGTTACTATAAAATGAAAGGTCATAGTATCCATATCCTATTTCCAAATCCTCGGATGTAAAGTCTCCAATTGTATAAGCGCCTTCCTGTTGTGGGCTCGAAATTTCTATCGGATTTCCGTCTTCGTTACAGAAAATCATTGAATTTCCGTTGACTAGTACAAAGAGGTCGGTCGATTCCTCATTCGGAAAGTCGAGTTTAAGAATGTTGACCTCCAAGTACACAATGATTCCATAATCAGCCACGAACGTAATTGTGCCATCATCAAAGATAGACCCAGTGACCAATAGGAACGTATCATCTTCGTAAATGGTCAAAAAATAGATTGTATTGATGATTGTCCCGGTTGGTTCATCAGTCACTGTCGCATCAAATGACAAGTTGGCCAGATCGATCCAATGAGCTGTAAACTCAATTGATCCAGTGCTTCCGTGTGAAATCGTGACATTATGAACTGGAACGTCCTGACCAGCATAGGTCCATCCTGCAAAGACATATCCTTCTTTGGTTGGTTCTGGGATATTAAAAGTATCCGATTCAATGGAAAAGGATGTTGTTGGAGTGATTTCTTCAAATGTGCCTCCATCTAGTTGATATGTAATTTCAAAAATAAGTGGTTCATATACTGCATCCAATGTCATTTCTGATGTCACCAAATACCCAATAAACACCCAAAGTTCGTCTTGATAATACCAACCAAAGAAATTATATCCATCTTTTATAGGATTACTCGGTTTACTTGCTTTGTCTCCATTCAAAACTGATTGGGAAATGATTGTTGTTCCACCATGTGAATCAAAAGTGACTATATGTTTTTCCCCTAATCGACCATTTACCAAATCATCCAGCCACTGTTCTTCATTCCCTTCATAATCTGGATGGTAATTGATATAGATATCATATACTGATTCTCCAGCAGGACCGTTTAGGGTAGTTAATTCGATAAGATTGCTCCAAACGCTATCTCCGACATATCGCCATTGAATATAACCATCCGCAACTTGGAACACGACTTCCTTGCCATCCGCTCCAGCTGGTCCTACGAGTGTCGAGAGTTGGATCAGATTGTTCCAAGTCAAATCTCCGATATACTGCCATTGAATATAGCCATCTGTGACCTGGAATAAGACTTCTTTGCCATCAGTTCCATTTGTTCCGTTGATTCCGGCGGCTCCTGGAAGTCCTACCAATGTCGTAAGTTCAATCAAATTGATCCAAGTGCTTTCTCCGACATACTGCCATTGTATATATCCTTCTGATACTTGGAAGACTATTTCTTCACCATCGGCTCCATTTGTTCCATCTGCTCCAGCTGGTCCTACCAATGTCGAGAGCTGAATTAAATTGTTCCAAGTCTCATCTCCGGCATACTGCCACTGAATATAACCGTCTGCGATTTGAAGGTTAACATTGCGTCCTGGATCGCCCTGAGGTCCTTTGACCGTTTCCAGCCATTCTTCATACGTGCCATCTATTGTTCCGGCATCCAAAGCCAAATTATAAATAGAACGCAGACGAATGGTCAATTCAGAATCTGAGATGATCACAGAAGTATTTGCTGAATCAAACGTAGTTGTCTGTGTTGTAGTGTTCGTGGTTGTTATTGCGCTTGTTGTGGATGTGGTTCCAAACAAACTACATCCAGTCAAAAATAACGTAAATAGAGTGAAACAAAAGAAAGAAGCTATTTTTCTCATATTCAAATCTCCCTAAATCAATTGATTTTT
>CAYWOK010000081.1:0-5788 GCA_964459895.1 uncultured Candidatus Izemoplasmatales bacterium | reverse complement strand
ATCTATCCTTTAAATAAGGGGCGGCATTTTCAATGATTTGTTCATAGAAATGCAAGCCATCTGTTCCACCATATAATGCAACATGGGGTTCGTTCTTTTTAATGATTTCATCAATTTGCTCGCCTTCGGGAATATAGGGAGGATTGGAAACGATGATATCGAATTTCATTTTGGGAATTGCTTTGAACAAATCGCTTTGATAGAAACTGATTTTGGCATTCAGATTGGCAGCGTTTCGTTTTGCGACTTCCAGGGCTGAAAGACTGATATCAGTTGCATATACATCAAGAGATGGCTCTTCTTTTTTCAGAGCGATGGCTATGCATCCCGAGCCTGTTCCCAGATCAAGTACCTTTGCAGTTTTTAAAGGAAATAATTCGTCATATAGCATCAGGACGTTTTGGACAAGTTCTTCGGTTTCGTACCTTGGAATCAACACGTTTTCATCGACACTAATATTATGGCCGTAAAAATAGACTTGTCCGATAATGTATTGGACTGGTTTCTTTTCATATATATACATATTCAGAGCGTCTTGGAATTCAGCGTGTTTGGCTTCTGGCATTATTTCCTTGAAGTCCAAATATAGTTCTGTTGGGGTCAAACCGGAAAAATGAAGCATCAACAGTTCAACGGCAGATGCTTCCATATTTTCGATTCTGGCTAGTTTTTTAGCTTGTTTCAAAACAAATTCATAAGTTGGCATGTTTTATTCCTTTGATAGCTTTCTTTTTTGTTCTTCGCCGATCAAGGCTTCGATGACCGGGTCAAGTCTTCCGTCGATAATCCGATCCAATTGTTGAATCGTAAAGCCGATTCGATGGTCAGTAATCCGGTTTTGCGGATAATTGTAGGTTCTGATCTTTTCCGAGCGGTCGCCCGTTCCGATCTTGTTCTTTCTTTCCGCGTCTTCTTTGTCATTTTTTTCCTGAAGCATCTGATCGTATAGTCTTGATCTCAAAACCTTCAAAGCGGAGGCTTTGTTTTCGTGCTGGCTTTTGCCATCCTGACACTGGACGATAAGTCCCGTGGGGATATAGGTGAGTCTTACTGCGGATTTGGTCGTATTGACCGATTGTCCTCCCGGTCCAGAGGAACAGAAAGTGTCGACACGAATATCACTCATATCGACTTCAAAATCCAGTTCTTCGGCCTCTGGCACGACCAAAACGGTCGCTGTCGATGTATGAATCCTGCCTTGCGACTCGGTTTGTGGCACTCTTTGAACACGATGAACTCCGGATTCATATTTCATTAGCGAATAGACCGAGTCACCACTGATCATGAATTCGATTTGGCTGAAGCCACCAGCTTCTGCCTGGTCGGCATAGAGTGTATCGATTTTCCAACCTTTTGATTCGGCATATTTATGGTACATTCTGTATAGGTCGCCGGCAAAAATGTTGGCTTCATCGCCTCCGGCAGCTCCACGGATTTCCACGATAACGTTTTTCTCGTCACTGGGGTCTTTTGGTATCAGCATCAGTTCTAATTCTGCTTCAACCTGAACGAGTCTTTCCTGGATGGATTCCTGTTCTGACTCGACCATTTCCCTAATTTCCGGATCAGCATCTTTTTGCATATCCTTGAGTCCGATGAGTTGATTGTGGAGATCTTTATATTCCCGGTATTTGACAACCGGTTTCTCCAACGAACTCAGCAATTTCGATAGTTCGGTCACCTTTTTGTTGTCTGTGGATATTTTGGTGTCCATCAGTTGTTGGGTTATTTCATTGTATTTGGCTTCAATTTGATCCAATCTGTCTATAATCATCTGTTTCTCCTTAATTAAAAGCTTGTTTCAAAAAAAACAGCCGGATGGCTATCTATCATCCATGGACTGTTTATCGTCGTAATGTTCTTCGGTCATTCCCGGAAGCAGATTACTGAAAGTAGATACGTTTTTATTGAACAACAGTTCAAAATCACCAACAGTACCAGAACGGTTCTTGGCGATGTTGATTTCCACATGGTTTTTCTTGGTAGTTTCTCTTTCGTAGTAATCTTCGCGATACATCAATAAAATAATGTCAGCATCCTGTTCAATCGAACCTGATTCACGCAAGTCGGCCATGACCGGCTTTTTCTCTTTTCTTTGTTCGACACCTCTGGACAACTGGCTTAAAGCGACAACCGGAACTTTCAGTTCTCTGGCAACTTCTTTTAATACTCGGCTTATTTCCGATACTTCCTGAACACGGTTGGACTGGTTATACTGAGACCCGCTTAAAAGCTGCAGGTAATCGACTACGACAAGGTCAAGTTTGTCATCTTGTTTGAGTTTGCGGCATTTGCTTCTGAGGTCGGTGACTCTAACGGTGCCAGAATCATCAAAATATAGATTCATAGAAGAAAGCGCGGCTACTGCATAGTGGATTTTCTCCCATTCCTGGGCAGACAAGTTACCTTGACGCATCCGAAAATTATCGACTTGTGACTGACAACTTAAAAGTCTCATGACCAACTGATCGACTCCCATTTCCAGGGAGAAGAACGCGACATGCGGTTTTACCGGGCTTTTGGCTACATTCAAGGCGATATTTAGAGCGAAAGCTGTTTTTCCCATGGATGGTCTCGCAGCGATGATGATCAAGTCGGAGGGCTGGAGTCCAAGGGTATAACGGTTGAATTCGCGGTATTTGGTGTCAAGGCCTGTGAGTGCTGTCCCAAGTTGGGCTTGTTCGGCGATTTTTTCCACTAAATTATCGGCGATGGAACCTGCGGTTTTGAAATCGCTGGTTCGTTTTTCTTTGGTGATTCCCATGACTTGTTTTTCGACATCGTCGATAAATTCGGGAGTATTGTCGGTCGTATAGGAATTGTCGATGATCTCTCGACAAGCGTCTTGAATCTTTCTCAAAATAGACTTGTCTTTGACGATGTTAATATAGTTTAAAAGATTGGCAGTGGAAGGAACAGAATCAATCAGTCCTGTCAGATAATCCACTCCGCCGGATTTGACCAGGAGATTCTGGTTTTCCAGACGGTCGCTAAGTGTTGTGTAGTCGATCGGGATACCTTCCATAAACAAAGTTTTCATCGTCGCGAATATTACCTGATGGTTGGGCGAGAAAAAATCTTGTTCCGCAAGTTTGTCGACAATGGTCTTCATTGATCCCTGCTCAAAAAACACAGCCCCGAGAACAGCTTGTTCGGCTTCAATGTTTTGTGGGACTTTTCGTTCCATACTTGGTCCTCCTTAAACTTCTTCTTCTAGTACTTGCAAATTGATATTCGCGGTGATGTCCTTATGCAGTTTCACCGGGACCTTATAGACTCCCAGAGAATGAATGTTGTTTTCGAGAACGATTTTTCGTTTGTCGATGTCAATATTATAAATCTTCTTGTACTCTTCTGCAATCTGTTTTGAACTGACAGCTCCGAAAAGTTTTCCGGTCTCACCGATTTTAACGTATATTTTGAGTGGTTGATTTTCAATCTCGGTTTTTATCTTCAGTGCATCTTCATGTTCCTTGGCGGATTCTTTCTCCGATTTAGCCTTATCTTCTTCCAAAGCTCTTAAGTTCGACAAAGAAGCTTCAATGGCCTGTTTTGAAGTCAAAAGGTAGTTCCCATAACCACTGGCGACTTCGATGGCATCGCCTTTTTTGCCTTTGCCTCTGACATCTTTTACCAATATCACTTTCATTGTTAAATCCTCCTTGAATGCTGTTTCGAGAATGATTTCGATTTTTTTTGCAATCTCATCCACAGTCCCGTTTTCCACCTGGGCCGCAGCATTGTTCAAATGCCCTCCGCCTCCGAATTGTTCCATGATGATGGAGACGTTGAATTTATCTATCGATCTTGCAGAAACCGCAATTGTGCCATTGCCGATGTTTCCGATGGCGAAAGCGCCGACGATATTATCGATTTCCAAAAGCTCATCAGCGGTTTTTGCCAGTTGGACCCGGTCGGTCTTGCTTTCGCTTGGAAGTTTGGCGATTGCAAACTGGTTGTTGATGATTCTGGCCTGGTTCACCAGATTTGATTTGGTTTTGATATGGTCTAGTGATTCGCGCAGAATCAGTCTTGCCTTGAAAGGATCGGCGCCATAGCGTTTCAAAAGCGCAGCAGCCTCAAAAGTTCTGACTCCGGTGCGATAGGTGAAATTATTGGTATCGATCATCATACCCGCTAACATGATTGTAGCTTCAAATGGCTCGATGTTGACTTCATGATTGTAAAGTTCCACCAGTTCGATCACAAGTTCAACTGAGCTGGATGCGTAAGGTTCCATATATGTCAACATGACATCACTCAAGAGATTGTCAATCCGTCTGTGATGGTCGATGACAATCAGATGTTTTGTTTTTTCCAAAAGTTTAGGAGCGTTTGACTGCACAGGACTGTGATGATCGACGATAAAAAGAAGACTTTCCTGAGTAATTTCATCTAATGCATCGTCGGGATCAATGAAATACTCCATCAGCTTGACATATTCCCGGTTCAGCATGTTCACGACTTTTTGGCAGGTCTGGTCAATCAGATCGAAATCCAGGACGATCTTGGCTGATTTTTTCTGGGCAAGCGCCATTTCCAAAATGCCGATAGAAGCGCCAAGGGCATCCATGTCTGTCGACTTGTGCGGCATGATCAGGACATGGTTATGTTTTAGGATGAATTCTGAAATGGCACGGGAATTGATCCGGGCTGTAATTTTAGTTCTTTTTTCAACGGTGTTGCTCTTGCCGCCAAAGAATTTTAAAGGTTGGTTTTCCAAATTTACGACGACTTGGTCGCCCCCGCGTCCAAGCGCTAGTTTCAAAGCTTCCTCTGCCAAGTCGCCCAGCA
This sequence comes from uncultured Candidatus Izemoplasmatales bacterium, assembly GCA_964459895.1. Taxonomy (GTDB): domain Bacteria; phylum Bacillota_I; class Bacilli_A; order Izemoplasmatales; family Hujiaoplasmataceae; genus JAAYZB01. The sequence continues at coordinate 994 of CAYWOK010000081.1, read as the reverse complement.
AATCGAAAGATTCTTCGAAACAGGCGATGCCTATCGAGAGGCTGACACGGACTTCATTCTGGTTGGCGATTTCATTCACCGTGTCCAAAATCTGGAATTCTTCTTCCATCAAATGGTCCAGTTGGAGCCTTGTAAGGTAGATTACCGATTTTTCCGGTCTAAGGTTAACAAAATAGATGTGGTGCTTCTTGCACCAGGTATCGATGGCACCTAGAAATTTTCCTTGCAGATTGGCTTTGTCTTGAAAGTCAAGATTGGCCGTGGCTTCGGAAAAATTGTCGAGGCTCATGATTCCCAGGACGCTTGTCATTTCTCTGAGGCGTTTCTTTACCGCTTCTCTTTCCGTGGCTTCGAATAGATAAATACACTTATTCTTGGGATAATGGATTATTTCATAATCTTTTCCGTAAATGTTGAGAACGAACTTGCCTTCGCGTTTTTCAATGTTTTTTGCCAGTTCTTCATGGACAAGCGCTATTTTTCTGTCTATCAATACATTGGAAAAGAAATCCTTTGCCGCGTGATTCGCCCAGGATATCTGGAATACTTCATCATAAATCATCATGCCTACGGGCATGTAGTTCAAAGCGATATCTTCGCTGTTTACCAGTTTCTTTTCGAGTATATTCTTTTTACGGAATTTTTCTTGGAGGTCATGAAACTTTGATGCGGTTTTCTTATTGCTGAAAACAGCGATGACAACGCTAATCATGGTAACAGCAATCAAAGCGGTATATATTACCAGATAAATAGTATCTAGATTATTCAAAACATAAATGAAGCCTAAAACACTGGCAGTAAGAAAGGCTGCCACAGAGAGGATGATAAAAGCTAGTAAAGGCTTCTTCATAGATACACCTCTTTTGATTTTTAATCAAAACAATTATACCATATTCCCAAAAAAAAACAAACTTGAAGAAAGAAGAAAAAAAGACTCATCGAGTCTTTTTAGTCATTTATTCTTTAACAAATGGTAAAAGCGCCATAAAACGGG
>CAYWOK010000080.1:0-5877 GCA_964459895.1 uncultured Candidatus Izemoplasmatales bacterium | reverse complement strand
GGCTATTCATGGTCTGATAATTATAATACTGTTGTGAAATCGGGTTTGAATAGTTTCGCACTTTGGGAGCGCGTTTTGTAAAGTTTATGGTATGTGCACGGTCGTATACTTTATCCGAAATGACAAATGTTGATTCGTCACGATTAGCCGTGCCGATAAACCATACATTAGCTGGTACTTTAAGCGTATTTCCATGATCTAGAGCTAGATAGTTAACTTCGTTTCCTTCTTCTTTTCTAGTTAATTTAATATTGATCAATTTAATTTCTCTTTGATTTTCCTCATTTTCCATAAGCGATAGAAAATCTGAAAAATAATATTCAATTCTAGATAGATTCATTTCATCTAGAAGTATAATGGTAAATATTTCTTGATTTAGCGCCGCTTTATATAGTGCCAATGTGAATTTTTTAGGAGTATAATTCATTGAGAACTCATTATAGTAACCTAATAACTCATTTTTGTCTTTCCAAGAAGATTCAACTTCAACGATGTCGCAGTTTCCAAATATAGCTTCGGAAAAAATCTTTGGTAAACTGGTTTTACCTGTTCCAGACATTCCTTGCAGAATCGATAGTTTACTAGCTCCAATCCCTGCAACAAAAGTTGCGACATCTTCAGGTGTGTAAGACAGATGAAGCCTTGAATTTCTAGCGTATTCTACAACGAAATTTACGAGTTCATTCAACGATGCGTCTTTTGGCTTAAAAGCTTCTCGCTTCACTACCTCCTGATTGAATAAATCTATTTTTGAATCAAGTTCAGTAAACGCATAACATGGATCAAACTGTTGATAAGTCTCATCATCTTCTTTACCATTTGATGAGACATCATTACTTGAATCAGCTGTGTTATTTATAGGTAATAAGTCATTCTCCAATAAATTAATTTCATCTCTTTCAAATCCTTTTCTTAAAAACATCAAGCCCAACACAGAAACAGATGCAATCAGTGCATAGATGGCATCGGTACCGATGATGTAATCAAAATTAGCAACATCAGGTAAAGTAACACCATACGCCTCACATATATCCAAAATAATAGCTTGGTTGATTTCTCTGGCAATTTGGAAATAATATCCAGATATAGCAATGATAAATACAAAGAAAACATTAACTGTTGTGGCTAATTTAACAACCGAATTGAACTGTTTATATTTTGAAAGGTAACTAGTTAATGTAACAGCTAAACAAAGACCAATAGAAATGAGCATGACAACAAGCACATAAGCGACGATGCGATAGCCTTGATCTAAGATGGCATAGTCTCTTAAAATATCAATGCCAGTTAAATTGATGAAATATGTGTAAGCTCCTGAACTAATATCAATTTTGATAATTGGAAGTAACAGCATCAATACTGTAACAGATGTCAATAATACAACATACAATAGCGGTTCGATTCGGGAATATTTTTTTGTTTTTTCTACATATGATATCTGATTATAAGCGCTAAATTTACCTATAAGAATTGAGAAAATGAAAATCACTATAAACATCATAAGCATTGGGATATAAGAGATTGTTTGAAGAATAATATCCCAACTGATTACATAAAACATCTTTAATCCCAATCCCATCAGGAAGAATGCTGCTGCGGCAATGAATGTTAATGAAACTAATGTCTTTGATTTTTTGATAAATCTTTCTTTATTAAAAAAGTAATTTGATAACGTCTCAGCTAAAAACAGAAAAATAAGTAAAAAGACGGCAAAATTGACGAGAAAATAAACGACAACATTAATATTGGTGTCTCCAAAAAGAAGGACATGGATAACTATGGCATTATAAGTAGATCCAGGTTCAACTAATGTATATAAGGGAATCATAAATGTTGTTAAGAAAATAACCACTGAAATAATATCAATGAATAAAACGCTCAGCGAGATTAAAGTATTGCTCTGTTTGATTTCTATCTTGTCTTTTTTAAGATCTTTTGTAAGGTTTAACGCCTTTTTTCTAAAAATAGTTAAGACAAATATGCCCACAATGAAAATGATGTTTATAATAATCAGGATTAATGCAAAAATTGATAAATAATGATAAAGAGCTTGAAAAACAATCAATGCCGTATCAAAGCCTAGAAAATATAAAATCGCTATTATAATTCCCCAATTATTCTTTCTAAAGAAACTAAAGCATGATAAGAGCAATGGAATAATAGATATATAAAATACTATCATTAAGATGAATGCATAGATATTTACATAACCCCCTTCAGATAGGTCACTTGATAACGACAAGAAATTCTCACCGTCATAAGGCAACGTTAATTGTAGCGACATTATCCAAAAGTTTATGAAAAATACGGCCAGCATTATACTTATGATTAATATTCCAATAAACCACGATTTTTTGAATAAGTTCTTCATAAGGTATTTTCTCCTTTTATTATAGTTCTAATCTAATACTGAAAATTAGTCATGCATAATAAAAATCTCTTTAGTACCATTATATCACATATCATTATATACACCAGTTCATCGTAAAAGACCCTAAATAAAAAAGCCCCCTAAAGGCTTTGTAAGTCGTGCTTATTATTAGTTGCAATTACTTATGATACGGCTCTTTGTTCATTATGCTAAATAACCAATGCAATATTTCAAAGGCCAAAGAAAATAGCATTTACTGCATAAAAAAAGGACTATTCTCTCGAATAATCGTTCCAAAATTCTTTGGTACCGGTGGTCGGACTCGAACCGACACGCTTTTAAGGGCAATGGATTTTGAGTCCAATTGCCGTGAATGCATAATTTGTAAGGGGAATATTATGCAAATTGTTGAGTGTCTTTCGAACTACGAAAAATCTGTTAAAGCGACTTCTTCTGCCGGTAACTATGAATTTGTAAATCACAATATTTCTATGGTTCAAAAGTTCTTTGATCAAAAATTATATCAAACTACCGAACAAATAACAGTTAATACTATGTATGAGCTTGTCGAGTATTTCAAATCTAGAAACAATGTTTCAAATTCGATAAATAAGAAAATTGGTTGTCTAAAACGAGCTTTAAAACACAATGCAATCTTAATCCCTGGTGTGAATGTTTTTCCAAAAATATCATTTAAGCGCGTGTCTTTCAACATCTTATGTGAATCAGAGTTGCAGAAGTGCATTACCCACTTCGTATGGCTTGATAAAACGCCTGTAAATCTTACAAAATCGCTTTTATTTTGGGTTTTCCTCTATTCCGGTGCAAGACTGAGTGAAGTGCTTAATATTCGTGTATGCGACATTAATTTCGATGATCACACAATCTATCTCTTCCACACCAAAAACAATGAACCAAGAACTGTTTTCTTTAATGGTATCATCGATAATGATTTAAAAGCTTATATTGAGCTTAAAAAACGCAATCTGCTCTTCTGGAACTTTAAACCATATAAAGATTGCCCTTTGAACAAAGATAACGTGGAAGCCATATTTTGTCACGTTAAGGACACTCTCAAGTTGCCAAAATTCAGTCCGCATATGTTAAGGCATACTATGGCAACGCTTCTGCTTGAAAATGATGCACCTCTCAATTCAATTAAGGAACTACTCGGACATAAATCGCTCACTACTACTCAAATCTATCTTCATGCATCTACAAAGAAATTAAGACAAGACTATGACAAGTATTTTCCGCTTTTATGATGATATTCCTTTACTTCTATTTTTAATATTATTATGGATCAGAAGCAAGCATGTTGTTTTTTCATATCTCTTTTGGCGCATGCTAAAGTATGAAAAAACATGAACTTCTTTTCAAAAAGATAGTTCATGTATTGCTTCAATATCAACTCATAAAAACGAGTGGGGGATAGTAGCACCCCTGTAAGTCGTGTTAGAAAACTAAAAAACCGATATCATATGTTGATAAGTATTTTTAAAATAAGTATCAAAATAGAAGAGTATGGGTGACTACCATACTCTTGTTAATTACTTTATTATAAATTCTTAACTAATTTTCATTATATTAAAAGGCGTATCATCTTGAAGGTAAACAATTAATACATAAGAAATGAACAAATTTAAATCTTCAGTTATTTCTTCTAATACTTCGAGAATCATATTATTGTTTGCCATAAAAACGTCTTTTTTAACTGCTGGCATCTTGTATTCTTTACGATCCGATTCATATAATATGTAGAGTTGTTTTTTCATTTCCTCAAAATCGCCATGTGCTATTTTGCTCCTAACAGTATATATTGAATGCAACTTAGTTTTAAGATTTTTAAGGACTGATAAATCTTTTATATTGTAGAATAGAGTTTCTCTATCATTGCCTAACAACTCGTAATAATATATTATGTGAAGAATGTTTTTCTTTAATTGAACAGCTATGCTCTCCTCAGATGTGTTTTTTGGGTCGTTTGTTAGCAATGACTCAAGCAAAGCTACTTGTGAAAGAAGTATCATTTTTAAATCAGTTTGTTCAAGTATCATTGAGATGTATTCAAAAATAAAAAAAATTGTGTTTTCTTGTTCAGTATTTATTTTATTCATCACAATATCTTTATTTTGTTCGAACGCTTCAATCATTTCATCTCTTCGATCTTCATAAAAAGTAAGTAAAAAATCTTGCTTTCCAGGATTAAATAAAATAGATAGATCTTCATAAAAAATACTAGAATTTTCTATATTATAAGCGTTTTGTATATTCTCTAAGAAATAATTGTTATATTTTCTTTTTCTAGAAATGTATAAATATACACTTAAGTACATTTTAGCTTTTTTGATATATTCGTTATTGATCGATTTTTGAATATATTCTTCTTTATCTGTTTCACCCCGCAAAAAAGAGGTAACACTTGATTCTTTATTAATTTTGCCAACTATTGTATCAATTTCAAATTTAGATAAAAAAGAGTAATCGATAAAGACAATAACCATATATGAAGCAAGCAATTTATATAGCTCTTCTTCCTCGAGACTTTCTTCAATTGAGCAATCGAAATAATTCAATAAAATCTCAAATATCATTTTCTTGGGATCGACTTCATCAGAAAGATACTTTGCAAGCTTTTCATGCAATGACAATTTCCCTTTTAATAGTTTACTAATAGTTTCAATTTCATTCAAATTAGGATTTCTACAACACAAACCCCGTCCAATTATGATATCCGACTCAAGTTTATAAAAAAATCTAGAAGGAATAAACAAAAAATCATTCTTCTCATTCAATTTGAACACCGCCTATCATACATAATCAATTCCATTTTTATTATCTCAATATATCATTTATAAATCAATATGCCATCAAATTTTAATAATAAATTCATTTTGCTTTTGACATAATTATTAAATTAATTTACAATACACACAAATAAATGTAATTACGGCATAAACAAAAACGACTATTCTCTCGAATAATCGTTCCAAAAATCTTTAGTACCGGTGGTCGGACTCGAACCGACACGCTTTTATTGACAATGGATTTTGAGACCATAAAAGCACGACAAGTGCATTTTATTTTAATAATCAAAACAATGAACAGTACAATAAAGCGCGAATAAAATCGCGTTTTTATATTTTCAAATATAAAGAATGTTATATACTTGCTTCCAATAATCTCAAAACTATTATTATTTCTCCGGTTTATCTTCTATTTGTTTTGTTCCTACACAACCATCTTTGTATGAATTACATCCATAAAAACTATTATATTTTCCTTTTCGAACCGCCATATAATCACCACAAATTGGACACTTGACATCTTTTTTGATGTCGATTGCCGCCATATAGGAACAATATGGATAGTTTGAGCAACCGTAAAATGCATTTGTTGAGTTTTGTCGAATGATTAAGTGCCCATCGCAACGAGGACATTTCAGTGATTCCTTTTCAGAAAAACCAAAGACATTGATATTTATATTCATTTCCAGTAATTCTTTG
>CAYWOK010000079.1:0-6100 GCA_964459895.1 uncultured Candidatus Izemoplasmatales bacterium | reverse complement strand
CGCCGGACATGAAAAATATGTCAGGGAATATTTGCGCAAAGGCTTGGAAAAAGTCGGGGAAGAATTATATTTTGACAAGCTTGGATCCATCTTCGCAATAGTTAACAAAGACATTTCTGGCCCGACAGTGATGATTGCAGGACATATGGATGAAGTTGGTGCCATGGTAGTCGATATCACTAAAAATGGCTTTATCAAAATGATCCCGATTGGCTCTATCAACCCTCCGGTAATGTTATCGCAGAACATGAATATCGTTATCGAAGATGGTTCGTTCATTCCGGGAGTTGTCGGCGCAAAACCTCCGCATCTGCTTCGCGATGACAAAGAGAAACAAGTGACAAGTTTTGACGATTTTTTATTGGATATCGGTGCCGACTCAAAGCAACATGCCATTGAACTTGGAGTAAAAATTGGCCAACAAATCGTGTTTGAAAACATCTATAGGGAAACCAAAGACGGTAAAAAGATTATTTCCAAAGCTTGGGATGATCGATTCGGTTCCGGAATGGCACTTGACATCTTGGAAACTGTTAACAAGCATGACATACCTTGCCGCTTGGTTTGCGGAGCGAATGTCCAAGAAGAGGTCGGATTAAGAGGAGCAAAGACAGCCTCATACATGATCAATCCAGATTTCTTCATTGCGGTCGATTGCTCACCTTGTTCAGATACCTTTGAAGATTCAGAAACTGGAGGAAAACTCGGTAAAGGATTCATGATCCGTTTTTATGATCCAAAATGTATAATGCATCAGGGCGTCAGAGCATTTGTCGAAGAAACCGCCAAAAATAACAACATTCAATTTCAGTATTACAAATCAATGGGTGGCACAGACGCTGCCGAAGTGCAACTGTCCCGAGAAGGGGTTTTGGTATGCACGATCGGTATGCCATCCAGATATATCCATTCGACAACTTCGATGATCCATAAAGATGATTACGAAGCTGTCAAAAATGTAATATTGGCAATGCTAAAACAACTTGATTTTAATAAGATCAACGAAATAAAACAAAACGTCTGATCTTTTAAAATAAAAATCTTATGAGACCGCTAAAGCGGCTTGGAAAGGGAAAAAAATGAAAACACAAAGCATTAAAAGCAACAAAGAGAAAACAAGGGAGATGACGATCCTGGCGATGTTCATCGCCATCATCTTGCTGATGACGTTCGTTCCCTACTTAGGTTACATCCAGATACCCGGCATTCCCTCATTTATTTTGATTCACATCCCCGTACTGATTGGTGGAGCGATGCTTGGAAGAAAAGCTTCTATCATCCTCGGACTCACATTTGGTATCGGATCCATGATCAAAGCTCTCTACAGTCCCGGACTGGATTATTTGTTTATCTTTCCATGGGTATCAGTATTGCCAAGATTTATTTTCGGATTGCTTATCTATGATGTTGTAAGATTATTCCGCAAATTGATACCTTCACGCATCGTCGCCTTATCTGTCAGTTTCATCATCCTGACAGTAATTCACACATTATTGGTTGTACCTTTGCTTTTCAGTGCTTTCCCGCTGGCCTTCGGAACAAATATTGCCGATAACGTTGGCAGTGCCAGTTTAGATTGGATTACCGCAAACGGATCACTATCAGGACTTTTCGTTACTCTTGGCGCAATCTTCACTTCAAATGGTATAATTGAAGCCGTCCTTGCAGGAACAATCGGAGCGATTGTTGCGGATAGAATAATTGTCGCCAGAGAAAAAACCAGTGACGAAGCTACCGAATGAAAGAAGGAATTAATATGCTTGTAGTCATCGATATTGGCAATACTTCGATTGCGATCGGGTTGTCAAAAGATTTGGAAAAGCTTGATACTGTTTACCGGATCAACACCGAAAAAACAAAATCGTCTGACGAGTATGCTATCGTTCTCAACGAAATGATAAAAACCGTGGATAGAGCAATTATTTCTTCCGTGGTTCCAGAACTCAATGAAGTGTTCCGTGAATATTTTCTAAAACGGTTTTCCTTGACTCCATTTTTCCTTGGAACCGGAGTCAAGACCGGGATTCGCATTTATGCAGACAATCCAAAAGAAGTCGGAACTGATATTATCGGCAACAGTGTTGCTGCTACTCAAATCTACGATACAACTTGTCTTGTTATCGATCTAGGCACTGCAACGACATTCACATATTTGGAAGACATGAATTTGAAAGGCGTGATTATCGCGCCGGGACTTACGACAAGCAGAAACGCTCTGATCTCGAAAACTTCGCTGTTGCCACAAGTCGATTTGGATGTTCCTTCGAAACTTCTAGGAACCAATTCGTCGGATTCGATCAAATCCGGATTGGTCTTTGGGCACGCCTCGATGATTGATGGTATGATTTCTCGAATCAAAAGCAATTTGAAGAAACCCGATTTGACAGTTGTTCTAACGGGCGGACATGCAAAATTGATACATCCGCATTGTACTATGAAAATGACATTCGACGAAACCTTGATATTAAAAGGACTATTGTTGGTTGCCAAACTTAATCCGGAAAGAAAGAAATGAAACATAGGAAAATGCACATTCAATTGTGCATTTTTTGCTAATATATGATAAAATATTGGCAAACAACGGGGTGAATGAATGAAAAAATTGCTCTTAATCGACGGAAACAACATATTGTTCCGTTCTTACTATGCAACCGCAGCAACCGGTAATCTCATGCAAAATTCAGAAGGCGTATATACTAACGGCATATACGGTTTTGTCTATGCCCTGCAACAATTGATGAAAATGGATTTTACACACATGTTGGTTGCGCTTGACCCGACAAAGGGCAAGACATTCAGGCACGAGTTGTTTCCAGAATATAAAGGTACTAGGAAAGAAACTCCAAGCGAACTTGTGATGCAATTTCCGCTGATGAAAGAATATCTTGATGCGGCAAATATTCCGTATTATGAACAAGACAATTATGAAGCAGACGACATAATCGGTTTTTCTGCCAAAAACTATCAAGATGACTTTGACGAGATCATACTTGTCAGCAACGACCGCGACCTGATGCAGTTGATCGATGACAAAGTCACGCAACTGATATCAAAAAAAGGCTTCAGCGACTTTGCACTATACACGGCAAAAACGATGAAAGATGAACTTGGGATTACTCCAATGCAGATGGCTGATTACAAAGGGCTTGTCGGAGACCCTTCCGACAATATACCAGGAGTTCCGGGAATCGGAGCCAAAACCGCTCAAAAACTATTGGAAGAATACGGAACATTGGATAACATTCTGGCTCATGCGGGAGAGTTGAAAGGCAAACTACAGGAAAAAATGATCGAGTTTGCGGAACAGGCAAGATTTTCAAGGCGGCTCGCCACGATCATCGTTGATTTTCAAAATAATCTTCAAGTCGATAAAATGGAATATCATCTTGGAAATCAAGATAATCTTTTCCGATTTTACCAGAAGATGGGATTTCATTCGTTTTTAAAGAAAATGAATCCACCAATCAAAAAGTCAGAACGATCAGATTTTGTGACAATAAATAACCCCGAAGAGATAAAACATCTTCTCACAACTCCCATGAGTCTCCATCTCGAACTCTTCGGCACAAACTACCATGTTGCCGAAAAAATCGCTTTCGGACTATCAACTGGAGAAAATACTTACTACATTCCCTACAGTTTCTTAAAAGACTCAAAGCCTTTTCAAAACTGGTTAAAAGACGATTCGAAAGAAAAGTACGTCTATGATCTAAAGCAAACAAAAGTTGCTTTGTTATGGGATGGATTTGATCTTTCGGGAGTAAGTTTTGACATGCTGCTCGCGATATATCTCCTGAATCCGAATCTGACCAAAGAAGGATTTCGTGAAGTAGTATCTAGTTTTGAATACCAGAATGTGGCCTATGACGAAGAAATTTATGGCAAAGGCGCAAAGTATTCTCTTCCGGAAAACTCTGTCTTGATAAAGCATGTCACCGACAAGGCTAGGGCAATATTTCAACTTCATGACGCCATCATGCAAAAAAACAGTGAGTATGGCCAAACAGATCTTCTGCAGAAAATGGAAATTCCTCTCGCTGACACTTTGGCAGAAATGGAATACTCCGGAATCAGAATCGATATTGAAAAACTTGATGAAATCGGCTTGGATTTGCATAAGCGAATCAGCGAGCTTGAAACTTCAATCTATGAACTTGCTGGCGAATCTTTCAATATCAACAGCCCGAAACAACTGGGAACGATTTTGTTTGAAACCTTGAATCTTCCCTACCAAAAGAAGAATAAAAGCGGATATTCTACCGATATTTCCGTTTTGAAGCAACTGACTGATTTCCACCCGATTATTGACAGAATCATGTCCTTCAGAACATTGACAAAGCTTTCAAGCACTTATTACGAAGGGTTGAAAAGCGCGTTGACACTCAAAAACGATGGTAGAATCCATACGATATACAAACAGGCGCTTACCCAGACAGGAAGGCTTTCTTCCATCGAACCAAACTTACAGAACATTCCGATCAAAACGGATGAAGGACGCGAACTGAGAAAAGTATTTATGGCAGATCAAGGAACCCAACTTTTGTCATGCGACTATTCGCAAATCGAATTGAGAGTCTTGGCTGAAATGGCTAATGTTGAAGGTTTGAAAATGGCTTTCAAGGATGACTTGGATGTTCATACTCATACCGCAAGATTGATTTTCAAGAATCAAAACGTATCAGCCACTGAAAGACGACAGGCCAAAGCGGTGAATTTCGGGATCATCTATGGCAAAACCGCCTGGGGATTGTCTGAAGACTTGCACATACCTCCCAAACAGGCGGAAAGATTCATAGCCAGTTATTTTGACAATTATCCTGAAATCAAGGATTTTATGGATAAAACCATTGAAAGCGCTGTTCAAAACGGCTATGTTGAGACAATTTTTCACAGACGAAGATATATTCCGGAAGTAAATGCGAACAACTATCAAACCCGGGAATTTGGCAAAAGAATGGCCATGAACGCGCCTATTCAAGGCAGTGCGGCCGATATATTGAAGATTGCCATGGTCTCTTTGCAGGAAAATCTGAACCGTTTGGGTCTGAAAACCAAAATGCTACTGCAAATTCATGATGAATTGGTATTTTCTGTTCCTGATGAAGAAAAAAAACAAGCTCTGGAACTGATTATGGATATTATGGAACATTCTGTTAATCTATCTGTTCCGTTGGTTGTCGACTGCGGGTTCGGACAAAATCTCTACGAGGTGAAAGAAAATGCCTGAACTTCCTGAAGTCGAAACAGTCAAGGAAACATTGAAAAGACAAATTCTTGACAAAAAAATTGCCAGTGTCGATGTCTATTATGAACGAATTGTCCACAACCTATCCGCAAAAACCTTTAAGAGCGAATTGACAGGTCAAATATTGATAGACATTAAACGAAGAGGAAAATATATCTTTTTCTATTTTGACAAAAACGTTCTTGTAATTCATCTGCGGATGGAAGGGAAATTTTTCGTTAAAAAAGCAGACGATCCGATTGAAAAGCACGAGCATATCATTTTTCATTTCACCGATGGAACAGATCTCAGATATCACGATGTCCGCAAATTCGGAACTATGGAAATCATGCATCACGGTGAGGAATTATCCGCCAAAGGCGTTGACAAACTTGGATTTGAACCTTTTGATGCCGAGTTCACGCTTGACTATTTGAAAGCAAAAATCACACCTTCAAAAAGACCGATCAAAAGTATCTTGCTCGATCAAACGGTAATTGCCGGTCTGGGAAACATATATGTTGACGAAGTATTGTTTTTAAGCCAGATTGATCCCAAAAGGCCTGGCAGTTCCATCACAGATACTGAGTTTATCAACATATCTGTCTATAGCAAACAAGTCCTGACAAAAGCAATTGAACTTGGCGGATCAACGATTCGTAGCTACGTGTCCAGCCTTGGTGTGACGGGTAGATTTCAAAATGAACTCAAAGTACATACAAAAGAAGGCGAGCCTTGCCTTGTATGTGGAACTCTTATCAGGAAAACAAAAGTCGGAGGACGAGGAACCTATTATTGTCCGACTTGTCAAAAATAAAGGAGGCCTATCATGAAAATTGTCGGTCTTACCGGAGGAATAGCTTCCGGAAAAAGCAT
>CAYWOK010000078.1:0-6116 GCA_964459895.1 uncultured Candidatus Izemoplasmatales bacterium | reverse complement strand
ATGGTGTCACGTTCGCAGTTCGTAACCATCCTGCGTTATCAAAACTAGGGGGAATTATCTTTATGAATGAAATCTTATGGTTCGTATTTGCAATTGCAAACTTCTGTTTGTTTGTGGGAATGTACAAATTGTTTGGCAAATCGGGTATCTATGCCTGGGTGGCAATCGCCACAGTTCTTGCCAATATCCAAGTGACGAAAAACATCACTTTGTTCGGTATCAATGCCACTTTGGGCAACATCATGTATGGCACGATATTTTTGGCTACAGATGCCTTGAACGAAATCTTTGGCAGAAAATCGGCGACAAAAGCGGTTATGATCGGATTCTACGTGCTGCTTGCGACTTTGATTCTGATGCAGATATCCCTTCTGTTCGTTCCTAACGAATCAGATATTGCCGATGGTGCAATGCATACTATTTTCGGTTTTCTTCCCCGCTTGGCGCTGGGATCATTGACCGCCTTTCTCATCAGCCAGTTTCTCGATGTCAACCTGTTTCAGAAAATCAAATCGAAGCTTCCGGAAAACAAATACCTTTGGATAAGAAACAATGGCTCTACTTTTGTCAGTCAGTTGGTAGACACATTGATTTTCGTTCCTATCGCTTTTATCGGCGTTTATGATTTCCCCGTGGTTGTGGAGATTTTCATTTCGACATATTTGATTAAGATTTTGGTGGCGGCTCTCGACACGCCTTTCCTGTATCTGATCAAAAGAATCAACCCCTTGCAATAGAAAAGGCCTCTCGGCCTTTTTTTATCGAATGAACATCGAATCCCCGAAAGAAAAGAAACGGTATTGCTCTTTAATGGCTTCTAAATAGGCATGCATGATGATCTCTCTCGAAGAAAATGCGGAGACAAGCATGACAAGTGTCGACTTTGGAAGATGAAAATTTGTAATCAGCCCATCGATAGCTTTGAATTCGTATCCGGGATAAATGAAAATGTCAGTAAACCCTGAATCCGGTTCAAAACGGCCAAATTTTCTATAGACTGCCTCGAGCGTCCTTGTGGACGTGGTACCGACAGCGATAATTTTTCTGTTTTCTTGTTTTGCTTTGTTAAGGGTGTCGGCAACTTCTTTGGAAAAGACATAAAATTCACTATGCATTTTGTGCTTGAAGACATCTTCCACTACTACAGGGCGGAAGGTTCCTAGTCCCACATGCAGAGTAAGGAAAACGATCTCGACGCCCTTCTCTTTAATCAAATTTAACAATTCATCCGTGAAATGCAGGCCTGCGGTCGGAGCCGCAGCGCTACCCAAAACTTTAGAGTAGACAGTCTGATATCTGTTCTTGTCTATGAGATGCTCATGGATATATTGAGGTAAAGGCATTTCGCCAAGCCGATCGAGAATTTCCAAAAACACGCCACAATAGACCATTTGGAACATTCTGATTCCTTCAAGACCTTCTTCAACGCATTTTGAAAGCAATAGGCCATTGCCAAAACTGACGATGGTACCCTTTTTTACTCTTCGTGCCGGTTTAACCAAAGTCTCCCAAATATCACCTTGTATTTGTCGCAAAAGCAAGACCTCGATGTGGGCTCCGGTCACAGGTTTTTCACCTATGAGTCTGGCAGGTAACACTTTAGTGTCATTAAGCACCAAAACATCTCCCTTGTGCAGATATAACGGCAGATTGGAAAATTGTTCATGTGCTATGCTTAGATTGTTCCTATCTACTAGCAACAATCTGGAATCACAACGATTCTTTAGCGGAGTTTGAGCTATCAATTCTTCCGGCAAGTTATAATCGAAATCGCTTGTTTTCATCCTAAAATAGCGTTCCTTGATATTTTTTATTTAGATGTTTATAGGCTTTTTCTGTTGCCATTCTTCCTCTTGGCGTTCTCGAGAGATAGCCATTTTGAATCAAGAACGGCTCATACACATCTTCGAGAGTCTGCGAATCTTCACTAATCGAGGTTGCGAGCGTTTCAAGGCCTACCGGCCCGCCCCGATACTTATCGATGATTGCGCCAAGGTACTCTCTGTCCTTGCGGTCAAGACCGCATTCATCTATCTTCAATTTATCAAGAGCTTGTCTGGTAATATCCAAAGTAATCGTTCCATCTCCGAGAATATCGGCAAAATCACGGACTCTGCGAAACAAACGGTTTACAATCCGTGGCGTGCCCCGGCTTCTTTTCGCAAGTTCGACGATTGCCTGGGGATGAATCGGACAATCATAAATTCTCGAAGTTCTTTTGCAGATAACTTCCAAATCTTCGTCAGTATAAAACTCCAAACGGTGGACAATTCCGAACCTTTCGCGAAGCGGACCGGACAAATCGCCGAATCTGGTTGTAGCTCCAATCAAGGTAAACGGCGGTAAATCGACGCGGATCGACTTTGCGCCTGAGTCTTTTCCAACCACGATATCAATTACAAAATCCTCCATTGAAGAATATAGAATTTCTTCAACAATTCTTGGCAATCTATGGATTTCGTCGATGAACAGAACATCTCCCGGCTCCAAACAAGTCAGAATTGCTGCTAGATCTCCGGTTCTTTCGATAGTTGGTCCACTACAGATTTTTATGGATACACCAAGTTCATTTGCTATCACTTGAGCAAGTGTTGTTTTACCTAATCCTGGCGGTCCATAAAGCAAAACATGGTCTAGGGACTCTTCTCTTTTTCTTGCTGCCTGGACGGCTATTTTCATCATTTCTTTTACGCTTGTCTGACCGACATATTCCAAAAATGATTGCGGACGCAACGTCTCTTCGATTTCATCATCAAGCAATAAATTATTACTGATTATCCTTTTGTCCATAACTCACACCTCGAACATATTATATCAAATATTTAAGCAATATCATATGATTTATTTTACTTCATTTGTTGAATTAAAGAGATAACTATATTATAATAAAATATAAGAGGCATAGTGGAGTGGTAAAATGGCAAAAAATCGCGATATCATATCATATTACCTAAAACAATTTCCTAAACTCAAATCCGACCACGAAAGCGTTCAGAAAGACCTTGAACGCGATTTAATGCTGGTCATTCAGGACTATGCCGATGAAATTGAAAACATCAAGTCGAATTACCAGGTTTTCGAAGATAATCATTTGCGTCAATACTTGGAAAAAGAACAAGATTTTAGCAATGCAATCGAATTTGTTGATTCAGAATACAAAGAATTATTTGACAGGCTTGATATCGATTTCTCCGGAAATCAAGATTACACAAACCAACGTATAGAACAGGAAAACATTCAGTTCAAGGCTGTCATCAACAATATTAATGAATTGAAGAAACAGGCTCATGTTCAGTTTTTGGAACTGACAAAAGAAATCAACAAACAAATCGACCATGAAATGAAAGTCCACTTTGATTTTATCGACGATGAAGACGGCAAATTCAAGTCAGTTCAGAAAAACTACCAGGAGATCAATTCCGAACAGGCAAACCGATTATTATGGACGATCGAGGAGTCCAAAAACGCCCTGATTGATTTAGGCAAACAACTTCAGGACAACTCCTTCCAACATGCTAAGTATATGAATGAATCCGTACTGAATGTGCTGGAGTCACTTAGAGAAACCAAGAACAAGATGACTGTGATATTCAAAGCAACGACCGACTTGTTCTCTAAACAGAAATCAAAAATCGAACGTTTGAACCACGAACGCCAAAAACCGCATTCTCTACTAAACCAGACAATAATCAGACAATACGTCAAGCAAATCCGCGAAGTCAACCAGAAGAAAACTTCATTTGATCAAATGATTAGACGCGAGTTGAAAAAATCACTCGACATTCTGGGCAAGAGAATTCTAGACTTCGATGAACAAGGAAACCGATTTGAAACCGAAAAGGCGATCATGCAGTATGAAATCGTCCAGAAAAAAGCCGAATATCTACTGCATCGAAACGAAGCCATGTCAGAACTTTTGATTTCCAAATATCAAAATGAGATCAAGAAAATCAAAATTGATTCATTTCGTCGTGTGGAAGAAATCAAACTTGCATATTTCATGCCCGCGACGTTTTTCCAAAACAGCATCAACCTATACAGTAATTTCGCCTTTTATGTCAATGAGTCCTTCGATGATCTTGACAACCTGCTAACCGATCTGATTTCATTTAACCAAAAAATCTCAGATGTCGAAAGCAACTATATAAGACAAAGTGCCAAAACGGTTGAGGATTATAAGATCAAAGTTATGGTTCAAGTCAACAACGTCACGACAAAATTGACTGATTTGATTACGAAAATCGATATCTTAAGCAAGAACATCATTACGCTTGAATCGAGAAACCAGTTAGAAGTCGCTGAAATCAGAAAGAAAATGGAAAGCACAGAAATCAACGGCGATTATCAGAAATATCTCGTCCAATTAGACAACGACGAGTATTTCGCTTGTTATCAACACGACATTAATATGCAACTGATCAAGTCTGAAACCCAATACAAAGACTCGTTGTTGTTGATTGACAAAAATGTTACGAGTCTGCACAAACAACAACAGATCATGTTGGCGGATCAAAAACATATGGCTTCCGTTTCATTGAGCGAGAAAACAATCCATGATCTGGCCTATGATCGCGAACTTGCCTTTTTCTATGCAACATATGATAAAGACAAACTGGCAATAAAATTCCGGGAAAGACTTGAAGCAAATAAATTGGCGTATTCTTTTGCCAGGTATAATTATCTTTTTGCAAAAAAATACGATCTTTTACGCCAGGAACACATCAAGAACCGCCAAGATGGCAGCCAGCATGTTGTCGAATATGTTTACAATACCCAAAAACTGATCGATCTCAATGAACTTCAGACAAAAACGATTACCGAGAAGATCGGTCAATCGGAAACTGAAAGGGATTATGCATATTATTTGGAATTGATGCGCGAAAACATGATCAAAAGCATCATTCATCAAACTGACCTCAAAACCGATAAAAACCGTCAGGCAGTGACTTTGTATCACCATCATTTCTACGAAACCCTGACACAAACATCAAATCTCTTCAACAACCATACCAGAATTATCAAACGATTGCTTGTCCATCTTGACAACGATTTTGCCCTCAATCAGGGCATCAATGTCATCAATCAAAATGCATATACTTACAGTGTCTGTTATTTGATTGAGCAAACTTATTCAAAAGCCATCGAATCGATTACCGATATGATGCCACAAATCAATGTCTCCATACTCAGAAAGTCGAGACAGGAAGACTTCGAAACATATGTCATTTTGGCGCATTCGACACTGATCAATCTGAAGAAATCAAGGACGAAAAAAAATAAAACTAGAATCGTTTTGGAAAACTTCTATATTAAATCACTGCATCTCTTTAAAAATGTGGGAAACCAAATCCAACGAAGTCTTCATAAAGCTGAACTTGCGATCATCAAAAACGACGTTCTGTTCATCGAAAAAATCAACGAACAAACTCACAAAACTTCCAGGATCGTGAACAACGAATTTGACACGCTAATCTACAGAGCGGTTAGAATGGGCAAGAAAAAAGACAAGAAAGTCGAAAATTTGGCAAAACTAAAAACACTTACCGAACTCGAACTTAAAAATAAAGTCAAAAAAGTAAATGTTGCCTATATGGACACCATGAAAAATGAAGCTGACAAAATTACCTTTGTCAAAAAAGAAATCGTAAAAATCATCAAGGAAAATGAAAACGCCTTGTTAATGCAAAAACAAGCCGAGAAAGTGAACTTCCGACTCGAAAGGAAGTTTCTCGACAAGAAATATTCCGATTTTGTCAAAGCCTATCAACGTTTGAAATCAATAAACGAAGAATGCTACCTAGCAGAAATCAATTTTGTTGAGTCGATGGCAGTTTCTGTCTCAAACGAAGTCGAAACCGCTTTGCTTGCGCTAGACAAGAAAATCGTCCAATTGCCCTCTACAGGAACTTCTCTTGCCAAACAGCTTGAAGCCGACAAACAAGTACTTGTCGAAAAACGACGCTTCGACCTGCTCCAGCAACTCGCTCTTATCGAGGGAAGCAAATTCACTAACAGGCCCAAGTACCTGAAAGAAATTGAGGCTGTAAAACAGCGTCTGCCGGAGGATTATCTCGGGCTCTATCAACAGATGCAAAAAGCAGAAACCGAGTTCTTGC
>CAYWOK010000077.1:0-6135 GCA_964459895.1 uncultured Candidatus Izemoplasmatales bacterium | reverse complement strand
CCATCATCACTCTGATGCCCGCTTTATGACATTTGGCAATTGCGTCTTTCGCTTCTGGACGCGGTGGATCAATCATCGCTGTAAGACCCAAGAAAATCAGATTGTTTTCCAAATCCATTGATTGATATGTTTCTGTTTCAGAATATGCGTAACCAAGCACGCGATATGCCTGTTTGGAATACTCTTCGTTCTTATTCAAGACGTTCTCAATATCTTTTGGGGTGATTTTTCGTATTTCCTCACCGATTTTGATGCGGTCGCATAGTTTGATTAGTTGATCGCAAGCACCTTTTGTCAAAATAATATATTTGTCATCAATTTCATTGATAGAAGTCATCATTTTTCTGGTCGAGTCAAAAGGATATTCGTTTACCTGAGGGTATTTATCATTTTTGTTTTCGATTGCATATCCGCCTTTTTTAGCGAGAACTAGAAGCGCTCCTTCAGTCGGATCGCCAAGCACCTTGTTTTCGCTTTCCAACACGGCATCGTTACACAATAGACATACTTGCAAGATTCGATCCAAATTTCCCGAAATATCTGCGGGCTTGTTATTTAATAAAATATCACCTTTGGCGTCGTAACCAGTACCAGCGACGTCATAATCATTGACCAGGTCATATACTTTTTTTACAGTCATTTCATTTTGTGTCAAAGTGCCTGTTTTATCTGAACAGATGACCGTGGCTTGTCCCAGTGTTTCAACAGTGGATAAGTTTTTGATGATTGCATGTCGTTTGACCATCCTTTGCATTCCAAGAGCCAAAACAACGGTGATGACAGCGGTCAGCCCTTCCGGAATCGCAGCTACCGCAAGCGCGATTGCAGTAAGGAATATGACAAATACATCTTGTCCTTGAAGCCATCCGAGACCGAAAACGACAACCGACACTCCAATACAGATAAATCCCAAAACTTTGGCGAATTCATCGATTGTTTTTTGAAGTGGAGTTTTTCCTTCTTCGACCGCATCCAGCATGGTGGCAATTTTCCCGATTTCGGTCGTCATTCCCACATTAGTTACAATTCCGAAGGCTTTTCCGTATGAAATCAGTGTGGACATATAGGCGAGATTGTATCTTTCCGCCAAAACAATTTCCTTTTCATAGACGAGTTTCGCATCTTTTTCCACCGGTTGTGATTCTCCGGTCAATGCCGATTCGTCGATTTTCAAATTCGTACTTTCAATGAGACGCAAGTCTGCAGCAACATAATCGCCCGTTTCTAGATACACTATATCACCGACTGTCAGTTCGGTAGACGAAATTTCCTTAAGCGCTCCATTGCGTAAAACCTTGGCATGAGGCGAACTCATCTTTTTCAATGCATCTAGTGCGTTATTGGCTTTTTGTTCCTGGGTTACGCCCAAAACGGCATTTAATATGACGATTGCCAAGATGACAAATCCGTCAATAAGTCCATCTCCATCAGGGCTGAATAGCCCCATGACAATTGAGATTATTGCCGCAATCAAAAGAATAATGACTAAAAAATCCTTGAATTGCTCGAGAAACATTTGAAAGAGTGTAATCTTCTTTTTCTCCCTCAATTCGTTTTTTCCGTACTTTTCCTGTTGTGCCAAAACTTGTTCGGTAGTCAGTCCCTTTTTTGCATCAACTTGAAACTCTTTTAGTACTTCCTTGACGTTTTTCTGATACAGTTCCATAGCATTATTTATCCTCTCTGAAATTTTAAAAAAAACAGACTCATGCACAAGTTCGTGCATAAGTCTTGCCGTTACAATTAAACCAGGCTTTTGGCCATGCATGTTGATTTAATCACGGTTTCCCGCCAGCTACTCCCTTATGTCAAATACTATGATATATTAGTTTGAAGCTGTTGTCAATCGGTATTCGATTTCTTTGGTAAATTAAAAAGTTCTTGTTTTTGTTTCAAACTTTTAAAGCGGTTGATTATGGCTTCAAATCCGATTGCCAGCAAGATCAGGATGATCGTCCAGGCAAAGACTTCGTCATAGGACAAATTGATTTTTGCTAGATAAAGGGCATTGCCAATCGAAGTCCTAGTCTGCGAGAGATATTCTGCCATGACCAATACTTTGATTCCCAGACCTGCAGCTTGTAACAAGACAGTTTCTATCTCGTTTTTCATAAGTGGGAGATAACAGTATCTCAACCCTGTCAGCTTTCGGTTGTCTTCAAGTTTATAGACATCGATCAATTCCGAATCGATATTTCTGATTCCATCATGAAATGCCTGATATATCAAAGGGAAAATCATGAGGAACGTAATCAGGTATGGTGTGAGTCCAAAACCGAAAAGTATTAACAATATCACGATGATGGATATTACCGGAACGGTTCTCAGGATCGATACAATCGGTTGAAAGAAAATCGAGAATTTTGTTTTGAATCCGCCAAGTATTCCCAGGCCTCCACCTAGCAACAAGGCAATCGCCATAGCAATAACCAAACGTAAAAGTGTCATGCCCATGCTCGCCAAAGATCGCGATTTTGTGAACAGTCCCGCCAGAGATTTGACTACATCGACAGGGCTTGGCAACAACATCGGACTCGACACGATGACATAACCGATCATCCAGACACAGAAAATCATGAATACCGACAATAAAACCAAACTGGTTTTTTTCAAACTAAATCACCCTTTACGGTTGATAATAGAAATCTTCTTCAGGCAAAGCGCCGCCGATGAGAGCGGAATTCATGGAAATAATCACGTTGAAATACATTTCTAGGTCAGCCTTTGAATCCTGGGCCGACATAAATCCAAGATGGCTGTTGGGAATCGCTGTCGCTAAAACCGTCTCACCGAAAGTATATCCCAAGGTTGTGGCCAATTGTGCTGCAGCGGTCGGGTCGGTATTGACGTTAGTGATGGATGCTTCCAAGTCATCAAGAAAATCATTTATAACTGATTTTTTCAAAGTGCTTTTGGCGAATACTCCCGCTTGGGGGTAAGAATCCTCACCGGTCAACATTTGGTATTCTTCCTGAAGATCGATGACATCGATTTCTGGATTAGCATTAAGCAATACGGAAAGCGATGGTTCAGCACTTAGAATGACAAGTGAATTATTCGCAATAAAAAGCGCTGAAGCGGTCGCAACAGAATCCACATAAGTAATAGTAACATTTATTCCCGCTTCAGACAATATGTATCTAAGAATTATATCGCCTGTAGAATTCGCGCCAAATACGGTTATTTCTCCATCATCAAGCGAGGCAAGATCAAAGGTTGAATCTGAAGAAGTCACAAGATAATAATTGCCGAATACGACTGAGGCGATAAAGATGTAGTCAGGTGAATTCTTATATAATTTGGCGCCAAGATTTGTCGGAGCAAAGATGAAATCGTGGGATTTTGATCCAAAAGCCGCAACCAGCGGATCTGCACCCTGAACAACATCGACAGTATAATCGTCTGTGTTGTTTTCAAGATAGAGTTGTGATAATGCCGGTGATCCCGAAGGCACCATTACAGTAAAAGCTTCTTTGCTTTGGCAGGCAGAAAGCGTTCCGGCCAACAAAAAAATTGTGACAAGTGCAAATAGTTTTTTCATTTTAGTACCCCCGAATATGGTGTTCTCTTTTTATACGTAGTATGAAGTAATTCGTGGCTCACATGTGAGTTTGGTTTTTGCAGAAAATCTCTGTATAAATTTTTGATTGCTTCATTCTCATGCGATTTGCGGAAAGTCGAAAGTTCATCAATGCTGTAAAGCACCTTTGCACGTCTGGCTCTCACATCTACTTTTTCCTGAATCTCTGCGGATACGATCGGTTGTCCGCCGCCGTTGACACAGCCCCCGGTACAGCCCATGAATTCAACAAAATGATATTGTTTGTCGCTTGTTTTCAAACGTTCTAAAAAATCCTTGATGGCTCTGCCGCCGTGAACTACAGCCACATTTACTGGAATCCCTTTAACTATATAAGTTGCTTCCTTGATGTTATCAAGTCCGCGCATCTCGAAAAATTCTACTGGTGTTGAATGTCCTTCCAAGATTTCTGTGACAGTTCTGAGCGCAGCTTCCATTACGCCGCCTGTTGCACCGAAAATGGTTCCTGCGCCAGTATAACTGGCTAAGAAACCAAACGGTTTGATCGGTTCCAACTCGCGGAAAGGAATCCCTCGATGGCGGATGATTCTGGCTATTTCCCTGGTTGTGAGGACGATATCGACATCACGGTACCCGTCACGTCCCATTTCCGGTCTTCTGGCCTCGGCTTTTTTTGCAACGCAAGGCATGATAGAGACAGAGATGATATCTTTTGGATCTTTATTCATTACTTTTGCATAATATGTTTTGATCAAAGCTCCGGCCATTTGTTGCGGAGATTTGCATGTGGAAAGATTAGGTATGTATTCTGGATAATAGAGTTCTAGGTAATTGACCCAGCCAGGCGAACAGGAAGTGAACATCGGAAGATTGTGATTATTGGTAAGTCTTTCAATAAACTCGGTGCCTTCTTCAAGAATCGTGAGGTCAGCGGTGAAATTGGTGTCCATGATCTCATTGACTCCGATTTCTTTCAATGCGGCGAACATTTGTCCTTCGACATTGGTACCGATTTTATATCCGAACTCTTCTCCCAAAGAGGCTCTGACTGCTGGCGCCACCTGAACAACAACGGTTTTGGAACGGTCTCTCAATGCTCTTTCGAAGTCTTTGACTTCGTCTACAGCGTGGATGGCTCCGGTCGGACAGGATTGGATGCATTTGCCGCAATAAATGCAACCCGCATCTTCTAGATTATGAAACAGCGCCGGACCAACGTAGGTTTTTGAACCGCGTTGGTTGAAATTGAGAATTCCCAGTCCGGACAATTTTTCGCAGGCGTCGATGCATCTTCCGCAGAGCACGCATTTGCTGGAGTCAAGCACCATTGCATCGGAGGTCTCATTGACTCTGATTTCTTTTTGGTTGAACAGTTTAGCATTGCTGAAATCGTTCTCGACATTGAATCTTCTGAGCAGATCAAGAAATTCACAGCTATTTTCCCTGGAGCATTTCCAACATTCAAATTTATGGTTTCCTGCCAGCAGTTCGAGTGTTCCGGATACTGAGTCATAAACTTCTGTATTGTCAGTCTCGACAATCATTCCTTCTTTAACTGGGGTGGAACAGGATGTTTTTAAACCTTTCATCCCTTCGACTTTTACAACGCAAACTCGGCAATTGGCCGTTTCGTGAATGTCTTTGAAATAACAGAGTCTCGGGATTTTGATGCCAGCGACTTCAGCGGCTTTCAAAACGGTATAATCGGAAGGCACTTCTATTTTTTTTCCATCAATTGTCAATTTTACCAAATCAGACATTTTGCTCACCCTCCCAGCCTACCGGTTTCGATGTAATCGCGTTTACTGGGCATGAAACTTTGCATGCTCCACAACGGATGCACAGATCCGGATTGATAAGATGTTTTTCCTTGACTTTACCGGTAATGGCTCCAACAGGACAGTTTTTAAGACACTTCGTGCATCCGATGCAACGATCGGTCACTGTGAATGTGGTCAAATTCGAACAGACTCCCGCTGGGCAGACTTTGTCCACTACATGGGCGATATATTCACTGCGAAAATGCTTCAAAGTCGACAAAACGGGATTTGGAGCCGTTTGTCCTAGTCCGCATAATGATGTGTCTTTGATCATATTTCCAAGTTTTTCCAATATTCTCAAGTCATCCATCACACCTTTGCCTTCGCAAATTCTGTCGAGGATGTCTAACATTCTTTTCGTGCCTTCACGGCAAGGCGTACATTTTCCACATGATTCATCGACAGTGAAGTCAAGGTAAAAACGGGCAACATCCACCATGCAGTTGTCTTCATCCATGACGATCATTCCGCCCGAGCCCATCATTGAACCCAGTTGGACAAGGTTGTCGAAATCGATCGGTGTATCAAGTGATTCCTCCGTAATGCAGCCTCCAGAAGGTCCTCCGGTCTGAACGGCCTTGAATTTTCTTTTGTTGGGAATACCGCCACCGATGTCAAAAATAACCTCGCGAAGAGTTGTCCCCATTGGAACTTCCAAAAGTCCCGTATTCTGGATTTTTCCTCCCAGGGCAAAAACTTTAGTCCCGGATGATTTGGCAGTTCCAATTGATTTGAACCATTTTGCGCCTTTCAAAAAGACGACTGGAACATTGG
>CAYWOK010000076.1:0-6202 GCA_964459895.1 uncultured Candidatus Izemoplasmatales bacterium | reverse complement strand
AAACCATTGAAACGATTATGAACCGAAGAAGCATCAGACATTACCTTGAAAAAGCGATTCCGGATGCCGACTTGAAATGGATTGTGAAATGTGGCATTTATGCCCCATCCGCAAGAAACAAGCAGAATTGGCATTTCACAGTCGTAACCGACAAGGAGACAATCGAGAAAATCAACCAATTGTCACTTGAGGGCATGGATCGCCTGGGCATTCAGAAAGAGCCTGGGTTTCATATCTTTTACCATGCTCCAGCAGTCATCGTGCTCAGTTCAGCGATTGAAGGCTTCAGTGAATTAAATTGTGGCTGCGCCTTGGAAAATATGGCTATCGCAGCTAAAGCCCTGGGAATAGATTCTTGCATCATCGGTCAGACAAGATACATGTACCATCAGGCAAACGCCATTGACATCAACAGGATGCTCAAAATCCCGGATGGTTACCAACATGACGCATCGATCTGCTTCGGGTACTTCGACGGAGAATATCCTGATCCGAAACCAAGAAAAGAAGATGTCGTTGACTATATTAGGTGACTATACAAAATACTTTTGACGAGTCAAAAGTATTTTTTCTATTATATGCTAGCATAGGAGGTAGTTGCTATGTGGAAAGAGTCCTATCAAAAATGGCTTGATTACAAAGACCTTGACGATTCACTAAAGCGTGACCTTGAAGGGAAAACAGATGCGGAACTGGAAGACATGTTCTATTCTTCCCTAGCTTTTGGCACGGGCGGAATGAGAGGAATTCTTGGCGCCGGCACAAACAGGATGAACATCTATACAATCCGCAAGGCAAATGACGGTCTGGCAAGGTATCTAACTGGGAGATATCGCGAGGATGAATTGACTAGAGGCGTAGTAATCGCCCATGATAATAGAAGGATGTCCAGAGAGTTTGCGATGGAATCGGCCAAAGTGCTGGGAGCATACGGAATCAAATCATATTTGTTTGACACTTTACGACCGACACCGGAACTTTCATTCGCCACCAGATATCTTCATGCCATATCAGGGATTGTCGTTACTGCCAGTCACAACCCTCCTCAATATAACGGATACAAGATTTACGATGAATACGGATGTCAATACACCCCCGAATATGCAAACCAGATTATCGAACTTGTCAATGAAGTTGAAGATGTCTTCCAAATCAGATCTTTATCTTTCAAAACACTTGAAAGCGAAGGCTTGATCGAGTTTATCGGAGAAGCAGTCGATACCGCCTATCTTGATCTAGTTAAAACCGTTCAAATTCATCCAGAGATTATAAAAGACATCAAAATCGTCTTCACGCCTTTGCATGGTACAAGTGCCATGCTCGCAACAAGACTCTTATCCACGACCGGATACGAGTTCTATCCCGTCAAGGAACAGATGATTCATGACCCAAACTTTGGAACGGTTAAATCTCCCAATCCCGAGAACCCGGCATCATTTGAAATGGCGATTGTCCTGGGCAGTAAAGTTGATGCGGATTTGTTGATAGCGACTGATCCTGATGCAGATAGACTGGGGATAGCTGTCAAAAAAGACGGCGAATACCATTTGCTATCTGGAAATCAAACCGGAGCAGTGCTTTTATACTATTTGCTTACCGAAAAGAAAAAACTGGGGCTTCTTCCCAAAAAAGGTGTTGTGTTCAATACAATTGTCACTTCCACTTTGGGAGCTAAGATTGCAATCTCGTTCGGATATGAAGTCATCTCGACGCTCACTGGATTCAAGTTCATTGGTGAACAGGCAAGATTTTTGGAGGCGACCGACAAAAAATTCATTTTCGGTTATGAAGAGTCATTCGGCTATGTGATCAACGACGGCGTAAGGGATAAAGATGCCTTGCAGGCATTACTTCTAGCTTCTGAAGCAGCCACTTTTTACAAACAAAAGGAAAACAAAACCCTCTACGATGTATTACTTGATATTTTTGCCAAATTCGGTTATCATAGTGAAGCGCTTCTCAATGTCGAACTTTTGGGACTTGAAGGAAAGAAAAGAATTGACAGAATCATGGATTCAATGCAAAAAAACCATCTTGTCCAGATTGATTCCACCAAAGTTTCGATTATCGAGGACTACAATTTAAGAATAAGATATGTTTCTGGTAAACAAGAAACGATTGACTTGCCACAATCAGAAGTCATAAAGTATATTTTGGTTGATGGATCATGGTTTGTCTTGCGTCCTTCAGGAACGGAACCAAAGCTGAAAGTTTATGCAGCTTCAGAAGGCAGAACGCTTGCTGAGGCCGATAAGAAAGTCAAACGGATTATCGATGATTTGAAACGGATTGTCGATAAGATTAAATAAAGAAGGTAGCTCATGGAATTGTTTTTTGGCATCGCCCTTGTAGTTTTGATCATCTTGATCTACGTCGCAACTTATATTCTCAATGAAAAAACTAAAGTTCCGGAAGGCTGTGAAAACCTGACGGATTTTTCTGGATGCCAGACCTGTTCCAACAGTGCTTGTCAGATTAAGCCCAAGGTTGAAAAAAAGAACAATGTTAAATAATGATTGGGACGATTTGCTGAAAGACGAATTAAAAGAAGACTATTTTATTAGATTGGTTGAAGACATCCGGAAGGAGTATCGCAAATACACTTGTTATCCTCCCATACACGATGTTTTCCATGCTTTGAGGCTTACTGCCTATAAAGATACAAAAGTCCTGATTCTGGGGCAAGATCCCTACCACAACCCCGACCAGGCGATGGGGATGGCTTTTTCTGTAAAACAAGGGATGGTATTGCCTCCATCTTTAGTTAACATCTTTGCCGAGCTCAATTCAGATCTTGGCTATGAGATTCCTTCATCCGGAGATTTATCTGCTTGGGCGCAAAATGGAGTCTTGTTACTGAATGCGATTTTGTCCGTCAGAAAAAACCAGCCTTTGAGCCATCAGCAGTATGGCTGGACCAGATTCACGGATCATATTATCACACTCTTGAATGAAAAAAAGACTCCGATGGTCTTCGTTTTGTGGGGAAGTTATGCCAGAAGCAAAAAACAGCTGATCAACAATTCGATCCATTTGGTGATCGAGAATGTGCATCCATCGCCGTTGTCGGCATATCGAGGCTTCTTTGGGTCGAAACCATTTTCCAAAATCAATGATTTTCTTGTCAAATCGGGACAGAAGCCGATTGATTTCACACTGTAAACCGGAGTAGATTATGTCAAAAAACCAGGTTCAAAAATTAGTATTTATCGGTTTGATGGTCGCTATCGGAATCATCTTGGGACAAATTGTCTCGATATCGCTGCCAACGCCTTCAAACCCAATCATCAAATTCGGGATTGGATATCTTCCGCTCATTCTCGTCAGCATCATCTATGGCCCAGTCTTCGGTCTTACTGCCGGTATCATCCAGGATATCCTGGGATTTTTTATGGTCGGAGCGAATCTTGGTCAGGTGTTCAATCTCGGATTCACTTTGAATGCGTGCCTTTACGGAGTGATTCCCGGATTGATTTTCCGATTTGCCATCAATAAGGAAAAAAGACTGTTCTATTACTTGAACTTTGCTCTTTCTGCCTTGCTTTTGCTTGGGGCAACCTGGTATTTTTTCAATATCAACCAAGTCATCTCCTCGACGCTTTCCGATACCCAAAAATACATACTTATCGGGATTAGTTTGTTTGGAACCTTATCGCTTGTCATCTTCAATATCATTGTGAACCGAAGCGAAAGGTATGGTAAAGAAGGCACTAAACTCTTGTTCGTCGTCTTCTTGCTTTATGTTGTTGTCTCGTTGATTCTGACTCCAATCTGGCTTTTCATCATGTATCCCGGAATTGATTTCTGGGCCCGGATTCCGCTCAGGATCATCAAAATGCCAATCGAAGTGGCAGCTTATGTCATGTTGCTAGTGCCACTGTTAAGGTTATTGCGCCAGCTAGTGTTTAAGAAAACAGAAGCCTAATCAAGAAAAAAAACGACACAGTCGTTTTTCTTTTTTTTAGATTTCGATTACTTTGACTTCACCGGCTCCAAGATGGAAGAAGATTCCCCCATCGTTGGAAAAATCGTGATAGTCTCTGCCAAATTCATATGTAGCATACAAGAGTTTGCCGGAAAGTTTGTTGTTTCCGGAAGCATCTCTTAAAGTATCCAAGGAAGCATTGCAGTCGACATCGTTATAGACATTGCTGTTCGAAACTACAATCAGACATTTACCGTTTTCTTTGTTGAAATATGATACACCGACGACAGGAGTGTCAAATTCGTTGAAGTAGATCGGTAAATATGCTTTTGGATCGGTGATTTGCTTCAGCCATTTCTGTCTGATATGCTTGATGCCATCAAGATGATCCGCAAGTTCCCAGCGATTAGGGTTAAGATAATGGAATGCGTATTTGTCGAACAGTGCCAGTTTGCCGTAAAACAGGTCTCCGACTGGCAGATTGAATTTGTCTTTGTCGGTGCAATCAACGCCGGTGTTCATTGGCTGGGTTTCGTAGACTTCCTGTCCGGAATTGATGAATGGCACCAAATTTGGCAACAACATGTTAAGAACCGTTGTCATACGGGCCAGAATCCTGCCACCATCTCTTCCGGCGATCCTGGCGGTGTCATGTGTTTCTGCACAAGCAAACATCGGCAGGGCTGAATCTGCGGCTCTGTAGACGAATTTATGGAGATTCTTTTCCCAAATCCTCGGTTCCATCCAGAAGCCGTTGCCAATCATAATATTGTAGCCCAGAGCTTTGGCTTTGGCTGCATTGTCTGGATTCAGTTCCTCGGCGATAAAGGCGAAGTCAGGATCTTTGGCTTTGGCTTTTTGGATGATTAATTCCAAGAGTTCCTTGGGAAGAGCGTGACCCATATCGATCCTGGCACCATCGATGCCGTAATGATCTTGGTAGTAAGGAATAATTGAAGCCAAAGTGTTCCATAATTCAAGATTGGGTTCAATTCCTGGATACAGATTGGCTTTGATGGTGTCAAAGAGAATATATGGCGGTGTTGACTTGTTTTTCAAAAACCCGACAGTGGCTTCGGGATGGTCCAGATACATCCGGAAGAAAGTAACATCGGTCCAAGGCGGCTGTACGTCGTTGATATGATCGGAAAAAGCCGGAGCGATCCGGAGCCCGAAATGTTTCTTAATGGATTCGGAAATATTCTGGTTAGGTTCAGAAATGATTTTATCCCAGAGAACCGGATCCTGCTTTTTTGGATTGTGGCAAAACATGTTAATGTGACGGAGAACATCTTTCGATTCGTATACTTGTTTCATGTATTTTAGTTCCGGAGTAATCGTGTTCGGCAGATTTTCCACACGGGGAACTATGTATTTTTGAAAATCCTTGTCTTTAATCCAGTAGAACCAATTTGGATGATCTCTGATCAGCTCATTATCCACCGCATTGGTGCGCGGGATAATATCGATCACCACTCGCATATCCAGCATATGGCAGCTTTCGACAAATGCCCGGAATTCATCTTCAACTGTCAAGTCATCGCCTGTGAGGTTATCCTTCAAATTCGGATCAAGGTCGAAAAAAGAGGCAACTCCATAAGGCGATCCCAAATCGCCCTTTTTGTCCTTCAGGGAAAATCTGGACAAAGGCAGAAGATACAATGTGTCTACGCCCATTTTCTTCAACAATGGCAACAAAGCAAGCATTTTGACAAATGTACCGGTTTCTTTCATCTTGTCAAAGTTGGAAATATCGAGCGAGAAAGACCGGTCATGGTCCCAAGCAGCTGAGGCTCGGATCATTGTGGAATAAAGAACTGAAGATCTAACCCAGTCGCCGCCTATGTCACCAGGCAGAACTTTGACATTATTGATTTTGGATAGTGACTGATCATATTGTTTGTTTTCTTGTTTGTGGACAAGAATGTATTTTTCAATTAGCGACAGATAAAATCGGTAAGGATTGACCAAAAGTTCATTTGAAGGCAACTTGCGCATTTCTTTACCAGAGTAGTCCCAGGCGTTCCACAGGTCGGGGACGACATAGTTGATATCGCCAAATTTGACTTTGGCAGAAAGAATTGATTTTAGTTTTTCCAGAATCGATACAGCCATGTTATCACCTCGACTTAATTATATCAAAGATAATAAAAAAAAGCTTAGTTATTTAATATATGTAAAGGTTTTCAATCCATTCAATATACTTTGAAAAAACACTAATTTATAGTATAATAACAGCGGTTAGAGGTGAATTTATGAAAAAACCTGTTGTACTAA
>CAYWOK010000075.1:0-6594 GCA_964459895.1 uncultured Candidatus Izemoplasmatales bacterium | reverse complement strand
CCCAAAGAATCATATGCGACAATACATGGAAAATCTTCAACTTCAAGTTTGTAGACCGCTTCACTTTGTAGTTCGGGATATGCAATCAATGAAGAACTCTTTACAGTTTTTGAGAGCAAGGCTCCAATGCCGCCTATAGCAATTAAATAGACTGCCTTTTCCTTTTTGAGGGAATGTTTAAAACTATCTGACCGGTCCCCTTTTCCAATCATGATTTTCAAACCTTTTGGCATCAGGATTATACTGTAAGGGTCCATCCTGTAACTTGTTGTCGGTCCGCATGCCCCAATCGGCATTCCGGGTTTCGCCGGAGCGGGGCCAACATAATATACGACTTGGTTTTCAAATTCGAATGGAAGTTCTTGATTGTTTTTCAACGCCTCAACAATATTTTTGTGTGCTTGGTCTCTGGCAGTGTAGATGATTCCTGAAAGCAGTATTTCATCGCCTGCCCTCAGTTTTAGCCTAGAGCTTTCCAAGATAGGCGTCTGTAATCTGATCATATTGTCTCACCGTCCAAAATAACATGGCTTTTTCTTGCGGAATGGCACTGTAGGTTCACTGCCACAGGTAAAGACGCGATATGACAGGGATATGAGTTCACTTTGACAGCCAGACAGGTTGTTTTGCCACCAAGCCCCATCGGGCCGATATTCAGTTTGTTAATTTCATGCAAAAGATCCTTTTCCAAGGCATTGTCAAGAGGGTCTTTCGCCTCGTCTTCCAAAGGACGGAACAAAGCTTCTTTGGCAAGCAAGGCTGATTTTTCAAAATTACCGCCGATGCCTACACCAACAATAATTGGTGGACATGGTTTTCCACCGGCTGCAATGACTGTACCAATAACGAATTGTTTGATTCCTTCAATGCCCGAAGCTGGTGTCATCATTTTCAAAGTGCTCATGTTTTCGCTCCCTCCGCCTTTGGGGGCGAAATGGATTGAAAGCGTGCTACCCATGACCAGTTTGATATGGATTATGGAAGGGGTATTATCCAATGTGTTAATGCGTCTTAAAGGGTGACTGACCATTGATTTTCTTAAGTAACCTTCTTTATATGCCAAAGCCACGGCCTCGTTGAAGGCTTCCTCAAGAGAATAGTCGAAACACAGTTCATTTCCAACCTCCAAAAAAAATACAGCTACGCCAGTATCTTGGCACAAGGGAATATTTTCCTTCGCTGCTATATTTGAATTGATAAGGATATTCTCCAACACATTCTTTGCCAAAACAGAAGTTTCTTTTTCAAGTCCTGAGCGTAAAGAATCAATCACACATTTATCAAGACGGAAATTAGCTTCAAGAACCATCTTTTTGATAGTTGTGATAAGTTTGTCTTTTCGAATTGAAAGCATCATACCACCTCTATAAAATATTATATCATTATTGACAGAAAATTGTCATGTCTAAATAAAAGAAAAGTCAGCCCGTGCTTTACATTGTTGACTATATTCTGTATAATCAAATTTGGTGATGACCTGGTGAAAAAAATTAAATTAGTTACAGATAGCACATCCGATTTATCAATTGATTTGATTAAAAAGCACGATATAAGTGTTCTTCCCCTATTTGTTAATTTCAAGGAGGAGTCGTTCAAAGACATCGAGGATATAAACCCCGTGGAAATGTATGCCAAAGTTGACAAGTTGGGATTCCTGCCTAAAACAGCCGCAACTTCCCCAGGGGCCTTTTTGGAGTGTTTTAATAGATATCTTGAAGAAGGATATGACATCATCTACACTGGAATCGGCTCAAAATTCTCTGCGACTTTTCAAAGCGCTCATTCTGCAAAGTTGATGATTGGGTCAGATAAAATCTATCTTGTCGATTCGATGAATCTTTCTTCCGGATCAGGACTTTTATTGCTGAAAGCCGCAAAATTTCGCGAAGAAGGTTTGGATGCCCAAACGATTGCCAAAAAGCTTGAGGAACTCGTTCCAAAAGTAATAAGCCAGTTTGTTATCGATACCTTGGAATATCTATACAAAGGCGGAAGACTAAATGCGCTATCAGCCTTTATGGGAACGATGTTGAAGATCAAGCCGATTATCAAAGTGAGAGACGGAGTCATGTGTGTTGGCAAAAA
Organism: uncultured Candidatus Izemoplasmatales bacterium; assembly: GCA_964459895.1. Lineage (GTDB taxonomy): Bacteria > Bacillota_I > Bacilli_A > Izemoplasmatales > Hujiaoplasmataceae > JAAYZB01. Next base: position 4,509 of record CAYWOK010000075.1, on the reverse strand, counting down.
GGCTAGGGGAAACATTCTTGCAGGAGTAAAACTCCTGATCCAGGAAGTATTTGAACAAAAAGAAGAGATCGATAATGATTTCATGATGATCACGCATTCGCTTGCCCATGCGAGCGCAGAATATATCAAACAGGAATTAAACGGAAAAATCGAGGTTAAAAATATCTATGAGACTGACGCTGGATGTGTCATATCCAGCCATTGCGGAAAAGGCACTATCGGCATCCTTTACATAATGAAATAAATCGAAGAACTTGTGAATTCCACAAGTTTTTTCTTTTTAGTTGACTTGACAACTAATTTGTGATATATTGCTTTAGACGACTAAATTTATGAGGTAGAAATGTATGTTGCTACAGTATGATCATTCAATCAATAAATATCGACAACGGTTTTTTGAAGAGAAGTTTAGCAACCTTCACTTGAAAACTCCTGATGTAGTTCTTATGGTGAAGATAAGCGAAGCCAAAACAATTAAAATGGCACAGATTATCAACGAATTTCCGTTCCATAAATCGCATGTGACACGCGCTGTTGACAGACTTTTTGAACTTAATTATCTCAAAAAGACTCTGGATCCTGATGATTTGCGCGGCTATATACTAGAAATCACTCCCAACGGAGAAAAGATTGCCACTGAAGTGAAGAAAGGCTTGGATGAATGGAATGAACTTTTAAACAAGCCACTCAGCCAGGAAGAATTGGATTCAGTTGCGAGAATCAGAGAAAAAATCTACAATCACCTGAAAACTTACTTTGAGGAGGAAGTAGCGGATGAAAAAAATATTTAGTTATTTAAAACCATACAAATGGTATGTTTTATTAGTATTTGTCCTGGTGACCATCACGGCACTAGGCCAGTTGTTATTGCCAGACTACATGTCCAAGATCATCGGCCAGGGAATCACTGCCGAATATCGTCTTACGACCGATTTCGCAACCGGAGCATATGTTCTTGTTCCCCAAATTGTGTGTGAAAGTGCAGGCGATGCCTGTACCATCGTTCAGACAAGCGACATGGGCATAATCCTGAAATATGGCGGTTTGATGCTTGGTGTTACTTTACTGTCATCGATCGCAGCCATCATTCTTTCATATGTATCCAGCCACATCGGAGCCAATGCCGGGAAAGATATTCGCAGGGACTTGTTTAAAAAAGTAAGTGAATACTCATCCGCAGAGACAGATTCATTCGGAATCTCGTCTTTGATTACCAGATCCACAAATGATGTCATGCAAGTGCAGAATTTTTTGCTGATGGCATTAAGGATGCTTTTGCGTGTCCCGATAATCTTTGTCGGTGCGACCATTTTGAGCATCAAGAATATCAGAGAAATGACCGACACCAATCAATTGCTTTATGTTTTGATGGGTAGCGTTTTGATTTTAATCGCACTTGTAGCAGTCACGTTCGTACTTGTGCTGCCACTTTTCCGTGCGATGCAAAAGAAGATTGACAATATGACACGCGTAACCAGAGAAGGAATCAATGGTGTCAGGGTCATCCGCGCTTTTGGACAGGGAAAACGTGAAGTTAAACGCTTCAGCGCAGTCAACGATGATCTCACCGATACAGTCATTAAGACTGGAAAAGTCATGGCGACACTAAATCCCGCAGTGAATTTGATCTTCAACGTCGTAATGGTAGCTATTTTGTATTTCTTCTATGTTTTGATTACTAAGACCACTTTCACCAATTTCCAAAGTTTAGGCAACGTCTCAGCAGTAATTCAATATTCTTCTCAAATTATGTTCAGTCTGTTGATGCTGACGATGTCATTCATTGTGTTTCCCCGCGCTCAAGTATCCGGCAAACGAATCACTGAGATTCTGGATAAAGAAATTATGGTCAAAGAAAGCGGAAACAAAGAATATGATGAAGCAGATCTTAAAGGGTTGGTTGAATTCAAAGACGTATGTTTCAAGTACGGCGATGCCGAACTAAATGTGCTGGATCATATTTCTTTCAAAGCAAAACCGGGACAAACAATCGCGATCATTGGTTCAACAGGGTCTGGAAAATCGACTATTGTCAATTTGATGCCCAGATTATTTGATGCCACTTGTGGTACGATAACCATCGATGGCATTGACATTCATGACCTCACTTTGAATAAACTGAGATCTTTGATCGGATTTGTGCCTCAGACGGCAACCCTCTTTTCCGGGACCATCAAGGACAATATCGCTTTTGGGAAAATCGATGCTTCGATGGAAGATATCATCGATGCCGCTCAAATCGCGCAGGCGGAAGAGTTTATCGAAGATATGGAACTGAAATATGATTCCGTGATCGATCAGGGTGGTGTCAACTTCTCCGGCGGTCAGAAACAAAGGCTTTCGATTGCCAGAGCAATTGTCAGAAAGCCTAAAATCTATATTTTTGACGATAGCTTTTCAGCATTGGATTTCAAGACTGATGCCGCGCTTAGACACGCTCTTCGCAAAGTAACCAAAGCATCCACAGTATTCATCGTTGCTCAACGCATCGGCACGATTATGGACGCTGATCAGATCATAGTTGTCCATGAGGGCGGAATCGTTGGCATAGGCACACATAAAGAACTATTGGCTTCATGCGATGTTTATCAAGAAATCGCCTATTCGCAATTTTCGAAGGAGGAGCTGGCATGAAAGACAACACTCAAAGCAAGCAACAGACTCCAACTCAGCCTTCAATGAGACCTGGCAGAACTGGTGGACGTGGACCCGGAGGTGGCGGACCGGGAGGAATGTCATTTGGACGTCCCGCAGAAAAAGCCAAGGATTTTAAAGGTACCACTGCCAGATTAATAAGATTTCTCAAACCGCAAAGAGTTCAACTTAGCATTATGATCTTTTTCACGGTGATTATGACTGCAATCGCCGTATATGCACCGGATCTCTCACGAAAAATTATGAATACAATCCAAATGATGATCGTCGGTACTGCCGCAAGTGATGCCGGAACAGTCGTCATCAGGTTGTTTATCATCACCTTGGTGTTATACGGGGTTCGGTTTATTCTCGAAACCATCTCCTACTGGATCGGAAATATCGTATCTGCTTCAATTGGAAAAAATTACCGAAATTTGTTACGGGAAAAGCTGGAACGGTTGCCAATCAAACATTATGACGAAAATCAGACCGGCAATATGCTTTCGATTTTCTCGAATGACGTCGATGTGGTAACCAATTCAATCCAACAAAGTTTGATCCAGGTCATCCAATCGTTTTTGATGATTATTGGCGTTTTGGGAATGATGTTTTATATTTCCTGGAAATTAACGCTTATCTCACTATTGATTTTGCCGATTTATGTGGTTTCCGTTTCACTGATTGCGAAAAGAAGTCAATCGAAATTCATTCGCCAGCAAAAAGAACTTGGCAAAATGAATGGCTATATCGAAGAAATGTTTACGGCTCATAAAATTGTCAAACTTTTCGGCAAAGAAAAGAAATCCTTTGGAGAATTCCAAGATATTAACAAGGATTATGCCGGTGCAATGAAGGGCGCCCAATTTCTGAGTGGTCTGATTTTTCCAATCATGAACTTCATCTCCAATATCGGGTATGTTTTGGTAGTAATCGTCGGTGGCATTTTAGCCGGCGCAGTGAACCCGCTTTTAATCGGTGACATCACGATCTTTATAAATTATCAGCGTAGTTTTGTGAACCCCATCCTGAATTTGGCCAATATTGCGAATGCCTTGCAGTCGACAGTGGCCGGCGCGGAAAGAATTTTTGAATTGCTTGATGCCCCTGAAGAAGTTCTGGAACAACGCATAAATTCATTCTTGGACGAGGATTTTTCAGGAAATGTCGAATTCAAGAATGTAGATTTTTCTTATGTGAAGGAAAAGGATTTGATCAAGAATCTTAATCTATCAGTCGAATCAGGAAAACAGATTGCCATCGTCGGTCCGACCGGAGCCGGCAAAACGACACTTGTCAACTTGTTGATGCGCTTTTATGAAATCGACAATGGTGTGATCACCGTTGACGGTATCAAAACGACTGATGTTCCCAGAGAAGAACTGAGAAAACAGTTTGGAATGGTGCTTCAGGATACCTGGCTGTTCGCCGGGACAATCAAGGAAAATATTGCATATGGAAAAGAAGACGCCACTTTAGAGGAGGTCATCAAAGCCTGCAAAGAAGCACATGTCCATCATTACATCGAAACTCTTCCGGAAGGATACGATACCTACTTGAATGAAGATGCCGCCAATATCAGTCAGGGACAAAAACAGCTCCTGACGATTGCCAGGGCGATTCTTTTCAATCCGAAGATATTGATTTTGGACGAAGCGACATCATCAGTCGATACAAGAACTGAATCATATATCCAGAACGCCATGGATTACATGATCCAAGGCCGGACTAGTTTTGTTATCGCTCACAGACTGTCAACGATCAAACGCGCTTCGACTATCCTGGTCATGGAGCATGGGGAAATCGTCGAACAAGGCACACATGAAGAATTGCTGGCACGAAATGGTGCGTATAGCGAATTGTATCAAAGCCAAT
>CAYWOK010000074.1:0-6650 GCA_964459895.1 uncultured Candidatus Izemoplasmatales bacterium | reverse complement strand
TTACAATCGTAGAATAATCATTTAAATCTGGGATGCTGATGCATCCCTTTTTTTTATGCTTTTATCGGGAAATGTTGGCGGAGATTAAGGCTTTATGATATAATATTCATGACAATTTCCAGATTAATTGCATGAGATAATCTGGAAACCAAATCTATATAGATATCAATCAGGTACATTTTTTTCCGCTTATGTAATTAGAAACGTTAAACTAATCTATACCTATTAAAGGAGCATATATGAATAAATCCATCCAAAATATCAAATTTCTTGGCCTAGACATGATCGACAAGGCCAATAGCGGTCATCCCGGCATTGTTTTAGGAGCTGCACCAGTTGTATATTCATTGTATCAATATCACCTGATTGCAAGCCCGAAAGATCCGCTTTGGTTCAACCGCGATCGGTTTATCCTATCGGCTGGACACGGATCCGCCATGCTTTACGCCACTTTGCATCTTGCAGGCTATGACATTCCTTTGGCAGAAATAAAAAGATTCCGTCAAGTTAATTCGATTACCCCAGGCCATCCGGAATATAAACACGCTCCCGGTGTGGATGCGACTACCGGACCTTTGGGTCAAGGTATTGCCATGTCAGTTGGCGTCGCCATCGCGGAAAAATATCTCAGAAACACTTTTAACAAAGGCGATTTGAAAGTTGTTGATCATTATACTTATACTTTGGTCGGAGACGGAGACTTGCAAGAAGGCGTTACGCTTGAAGCCCTTAGTTTGGCCGGACATCTTCAATTGGAAAGACTGATCGTTTTATTCGATTCGAATGACATCCAACTCGATGGACCAACAAAAAACGCTGTTTCTGAAAATCTCAAGATGAAGATTGAAAGCGTTGGTTTTTACTATCAGCTTATCGAAGACTCCAATGATGTATTGGCTGTTTCGATTGCCATCGAAAAAGCAAAACAGGCAAATAAACCTTCGTTTATCGAAATAAAAAGCGTGATCGGACAAGGAGCAACCAAACAAGGCACGAGTTCCGTTCATGGATCGCCTATTGGAGTAGAAGAGACAAAAAGGATGAAAAAGGAATCAGGTTATCCGGAAGAATTGTTCCATGTCGATCCCGAAGTCAAAATTGATTTTATCCATCGTTTTGGAAAAAGAGGCGAGGAAGCTTTAAACACGTGGAATTTCATGCTTCAAGAGTATTCTAAAAAGTATCCCAAAGAATTTGTGGAATTGAAAAATATTATTGATGGCGTTGTCGATATTGATTACTCCGAATACCTCAAAGAAGACCCTGAAGGATATAAAGAAGCCACAAGGAATACGATTGGAAAGATTATCCCAAAACTATCAGAGAAAATCATCTCCATGATCGGCGGCTCAGCAGACTTGACCGCGTCCACCAAAGTCAAGGGGATTAACGGGAATTTCACCAAGGATAACCCACTCGGACGCAACATCAATTTTGGTGTCCGCGAACACGCGATGGGCGCGATAATCAATGGAATGACCTTGCATAATCTAAAGGCATTTTCCGGAGGCTTCTTCGTTTTTGCAGATTACATGAAACCGTCGATTCGTTTGGCCGCTTTGATGAGAATCCCATCGATTTTCATATTCTCGCACGATAGTGTGGGCGTAGGTGAAGACGGGCCTACCCATGAGCCTGTCGAACAATTATCAATGTTACGGACTACGCCAAACCTAAATACAATCCATCCCGCCAACAGCAATGAAACAAGATACGCAATCCGTTTTGCTTTAGATGCAAAAGACACACCGACTGTTATCGTTTTATCAAGGCAGGACATTGTCGTGTTGCATGAATCTTCATATGAGAAATTCCTCCAAGGAGCATATGTTGCCAAAGATATGGAGAATTTCGAAGGCATATTGATCGCATCAGGATCGGAAGTCGAACTTGCTTTAAAAACTCAAAGAGTATTGAAAGAAAAGCATAATATTAATGTCAGAGTTGTCTCAATGCCTTCCATGGAGTTGTTTCTTTTGCAGCCAGATTCCGTCAAAGAAGCAGTCTTGCCTGCAAAAATAGAGAAGCGACTGGCTTTGGAAATGGGAAGTTCCGGACTCTGGTATCGTTTCAGCAAGACTGTCAAGGGCATAGATACCTTTGGTGTTTCAGGCTATCTGGACGATGTCTTGGAGTATTTTGGGTTCACTGTCGATGAAATTGTCAGACTGTATTTGGATTTATAAGGAGAAAACATGCTAATTGATTCACATGTGCATCTGAATGACGAAGTCTTGTACCCTCGTATCGACGAAATATTGACTGATGCGATAAAAGCCGGTGTCGGCTTTTTTGTCTGCATCGGGTACGACTTGCCATCAAGTGCCTTGGCAATCGAAATTGCTTCAAGATATGAACATGTATTTGCGGCTATCGGCTTTCATCCGTCAGAAGCACAAAATGTGAAAGAGACAGACTATCTCTGGCTTGAAGAAAATATCAAACACGAGAAGGTCGTTGCACTTGGAGAAGTCGGACTGGATTACTACTGGGACAAATCATTTGTCCAAGCGCAAAAAAACGCATTTCAAAGACAGATCGAAATTGCCAATAAAGCAGAGATTCCACTCATTATCCATATGCGGGATTCAATCAGCGATACATTTGAGATGTTGAAAAAATATAAAAAACTCACACTAAAAGGTGTGATGCATTGTTATTCCGGAAGCGTCGAATCAATGCAAGATTTTCTGGGTTTGAACATGAAAATTTCTTTGGCGGGACCTGTCACTTTCAAAAACGCCAAGACCCCCAAGGCTGTAGCCAAAGCAATCAGGCTGGAAGATTTGCTGATTGAAACCGATGCTCCATATCTGGCGCCAGTCCCTTTTAGGGGGAAAACTAACGAACCTAAATTTTTGGGGATTATTGCCAAGGAGATCGCTGCGATCAAAAATGTCGAGTTGGAACTCGTCGAAGCAATCACTTCCAGAAATGCCATTGACCTATTTGGGCTAAAATAAATAACATATAAGAATTAATGTTTCTGTTCCAATAAGTTTTCACTACTTTATATCAAAAGAAAGAGTATTGCTTGAAAGGAGGAATTCAAATGGGTTTGACAGCAGGAATTATCGGATTGCCAAATGTAGGCAAATCGACGCTTTTCAATGCTATAACCAAATCAAGAGTTCTGGCAGCCAACTATCCATTTGCGACTATCGAGCCAAATGTAGGCGTTGTTGAAGTTCCGGACATTCGGGTTGATACTTTGACAAAAATGTACAATCCAAAGAAAACCATATTTACTACATTTGAATTCACTGACGTTGCCGGACTTGTCAAAGGCGCTTCTCAGGGCGAGGGATTAGGAAACCAATTCTTATCCCATATCAGAAACTGCGATGCTATTTGTCAGGTCGTTCGCTGTTTTGAGGATGATAATGTCATCCATGTCGAAGGTTCGATTGATCCGCTTCGCGATATGGAAACCATCCAAATCGAACTGATATTCGCCGATCTGGATACAATCGAAAAACGGTTGCCTAAAATCCAAAAGCGAGCTTTGATGAAGACGGATCCCGAATCTGTAATTGAGTATTCGATTTTAACAAGACTGAAAGTTGCATTGGAAGGATCTTTGCCAATCCGCGCAGTTTCCCTTTCAGACGACGACATGAAATCCATCAGAAATTATAATTTTTTAACAGCCAAACCCACGCTTTATGTCTGCAACATAGCTGAAGCGGAAATGGCGGACTACGCTGATAACACACACGTAAAAAACGTGATGTCAAGAGCGGATAAAGAGAACGCCAGAGTAACTGTCATCAGCGCCAAAATCGAACAGGAACTCTCTGAACTTTCCGAAGAGGACAGAAATGTTTTTCTTTCCGATTTCGGAATGAAAGAGTCAGGCTTGCTTGATCTTATCCGCAAGAGTTATGATCTGCTTGGACTCCAGACATTCTTTACTGCGGGTGAAAAAGAAGTTAGGGCATGGACTTTCAAAAAAGGGATGAAGGCACCAGAGTGTGCCGGAATCATCCATTCTGATTTTGAAAAAGGCTTTATTCGCGCTGAGACAATTTCTTACGAGGACCTGATCATTGCCGGATCTGAGACAAAAGCCAAAGAAATGGGAAAATTCCGTTTGGAAGGAAAAGACTATTTTGCGAAAGACGGAGACATTTTCCATTTTCGCTTTAGTGTGTAGGTGATATTTTGTGGACATAAAGACAGATGATAAGATCAGGTTTCAGGAAAGCTATTTGTTATTTGGAATAGAACAGTCAGAAGCTGCAGATTTATTCCGCAAAAATTTTTCCCGGTCAAAAAACGTCGATGTCATCATTTCGGATGAAAATGGAGAACTCGAAGTCACTTTCCTGACTTCCGAGCAAAAATATTTCACTAGAATCAGAAAACACTTTCAAAGCATTTTCAAAAACTATATCCTTTCGGCTCCAAACAAGGAACTTGAAGAGGTTTTTTTTGATGCGGTTAAACATAAAAAAGCAATCGTCTCAACTGCCGAATCGGTTACCGGCGGTATGATCGCATCCAGAATACTGAATCAACCTGGAGCATCCGAAATCCTGAAAGAAGCGTTTATCGTCTATTCCAATGAGTCGAAACGAAAGATCTTGGGAGTATCTAAAGAGGCTCTGGAAACATACGGAGCAGTCAGCGAAGAAGTTGCCAGAGATTTGGCGATTAAGCTAAAAGAAAAATCTAAAGCCGGAATCATCATCACATCCACAGGTATCGCCGGTCCCGGCGGTGGAACCGAAACGAATCCTGTCGGAACTGTTTATTTCGGCTTTATGCTTGATGATTCCTGTTCCGTTGTAAAAAAAGTGTTTTCCGGTCAAAGAATGGCTGTCAGAAAAAAAGCAACAGCTTTTGCTTTGGCTTATGTAATTGATAATCTGAGAAAACGGGGATAAACGATGAAAAATTTGATGAAAAACAAATTAGGCTCTTTGTTCTTGATCTTTGTCATGTACATATTCGCTGTTTCAATAGGCGCAGTCGTGTATTTTGCATCCGCGAGTTTGCTTAACAATCCCATCTGGCAAATGCTTTTAGCGGATATCGCTGGAACTTTCGTGATTTGGGGACTGGGCTTGCTGTTTCGGAACGCCAGTACCTACGATCCATATTGGAGCATTATCCCTCCGGTCATGCTTCTTGGCTGGACGCTTGTGTTGAAAATTCAGTTGACATTTCCTATCGCGTTGTTGTTTCTTGGAATCTTAGTCTGGGCAGTGAGACTCACATATAACTGGGTCATCAACTGGAAGGATCTGGAATATCAGGATTGGCGGTATTCCATGATCAAAAAAAATAATCCAAAAATCTGGTTTTTGTCTAATCTTTTCGGCATCAACTTGATGCCAACAATAATCGTCTTCATCCAAATGATCGGTGCCTACAAATTTTTGGTTGCGAGTCCAAGCTTCAACATTTTGATCCTTTTGGGATTTGTGATGACCTTGGGGGCCGCCTTGATTCAGTTTATTGCCGACAAGCAGATGCTTGCGTTCAGAATGGAACACAACGAGAAAAAAAGCTGTATCAATGAAGGCTTGTGGAAATATTCCCGTCACCCTAATTATTTTGGGGAAGTATTGGTGTGGTGGGGTGTCTGGATGATGTATTTTGGAGCTTCTGGTAAAATCGACTTTATGGTGATATCCCCGATTTTGATGACGGCACTGTTTTTGTTCATCAGCATTCCGATGATGGAGAAAAAAATTATTCAATCAAGACCAGAATATCTTGAATATAAACGCCACGTTTCAGTGCTAGTGCCATTTTTCGTGAAACGGGAAAGCATTGAAACTAAGAACCAAACTGATTGAAAATAAAACCTTTACTATTAGGAGAAAAGCATAACATGAGACTTTGGAATCGAAATTTCTCAATCTTGACGATTGGATCGTTCATATCCGCGCTCGGTAGCGCGGCAGCTGGCATCGCGATTGGAATCTTGATTTATATTGAAACGGGTTCACCCTTGACGCTCGCCTTGTTTACGGTCGCAAATATCATACCTAGAGTTATTACAAATTTTTTGGTCGGTCCGTTTGTGGATCGTCATTCAAGACGAAACATCATCATCGCTATCGATTATTTTTATTCAGTTTTTTTCTTGATTCTGGCAGTAGTGTTATTAAAAGGTTATTTCAATGTTTTTGTCTTTACCGCTATCGGCGCTCTGGTAGGAATCATCGACACGATATACCAAATTGCTTTCATGAGTCTGTTTCCAGAGGTCATTCCCCAAGGATACCATTCGAAAGCTTATTCCATATCAAGTTTAATCTGGCCGATTTCAGCAGCAGTAATGGCACCGGTTGCAGCGTATTTCATTCATGAATACCCAAATACCGGATTTGGTATTTTGATGCTATTCAATGCGGGGACATTTGTCATAACCGCCTCAATTGAACTATTGATAAAGGTCAAAGAAAAATTAAATACAATGCAGGTTGAAAGTAAACAATTTTTGATTGACCTAAAAGAGGGAATCCAATACTACAAAAAAGAGCGGGGTATTCTTGGAATCGGCATTTTGTTTGCTGCCTTCTCTTTTGTTTACGCCGCAGGCGATCTGTTAAGAATGCCATATTTTGTTTCCTCCAGCATCTATACAATCCAACATTTCTCGTTTTTAATCACAGCTGGAGCTGTGGGAAGAATGG
>CAYWOK010000073.1:0-6745 GCA_964459895.1 uncultured Candidatus Izemoplasmatales bacterium | reverse complement strand
TTTTGGATAAAGCCTCTGAAGTAATCAAGATAAATGAAGGCGATAAAATTCCTTTTGGCGCCTCATTTTTGATTGTTTATCACAATCCGGGACATACATTGGGCTCAGTAAGTTATGGAATGAATAAATGGCTGGCAACGGGCGATCTCTTGTTTGTCGATTCGGTGGGCAGGACAGATTTAATATCAGGTAACCAAAAAATGCTCTACGAGTCATTAAGGGAAATTAAAAACAAATTCTCCAAAGAAACTGAAATTTTGCCAGGCCATGGTCCAAAAGCTAGATTATCCGAGATAATCAAAATTAATCCGTTTATGAGTTGAAATGCTTTTAGTTCAAATTATTGTAAATTCGTAATAGATAATATATAATTAATTTACATAAAGGGGACGATGCAATGTACATGTTGGCTTTTTGGGAAGAACTTTCTGATTCTTTGATATACCTATTACAAAACATCGGCTTGTTATTCGCGCTGGTTTTTCTTTATGGTGCGACAAATTTCAATCCGCAAGTAAAAGAACTGAGAAAAAAAATCATCATTGGCCTTGTGATTGGTGTCTTTGCGATCCTTGTGATGAATTTCCCGTGGAAACTGGAAGAGGGAATTTTTTATGACACAAGGAGCATTCTGCTTAGCATCACCGGCGCATTCTTTGGAGTAATCACCACAACTATCGCCGCCTTGATAGCTCTTGTTTACCGCATCATCCTTGGTGGGGATGGAGTTTATGCTGGTTCGTTAACAATTATTTCAACCTCAGTTATCGGACTTCTATTTCATTTCAATAGAAAGAATTTTCTCAAAAAAATGCCAAGTTTTCTTAAATATTACGTTTTCGGTATTGTTGTGTCGATCACTACTATTCTATGTCAATTGGCCATTCCATGGCCTAAAGCTTTCCAAGCAATCTCAGGTATTTGGCCGATATATTTAGGGCTTTTTCCCTTGGGGTCCGCGATGTTAGGAATTGCCATTGAAAACCAAATCAGCCGTGTTTCTTCGGCCAAATTTCTAAAAGAGCAACAGATGCTTTTGCAGGCATCAGTCGACAGTCCCAAGGAAATGGAAATCTACGCTGTCGGAACAGATTACTTTTATCTTTCTTTCAATCGCTTTCATGAAGCATCAATCAAGAAATACTATGATAAGCAGATTAAAATCGGTCAGAATTATTTTGACAATATTGCCGACGACAAAATGGCATACCGGATCAAAACCTGCTTTGACAAAGCGTTGAACGGCGAGACATTCACCAGAATCGATGAAGTGGAAACTCAAAAAGGCAAGTATTTGGAAAATTTCTACGCCCCGATTTCTGATGAACACAAAAAAATCATGGGTGTAACCGTATTTTCCCACGACATAACCGATCGGAAAAAATATGAAGAGTCAATTTTGTATCTTAGCTATCATGATGTTTTGACAGGACTAAAAAACAGGAGATATTATTCTGAAGAACTTATCAGAATTGATAGTGAAGAAAACCTGCCAATATCAGTCATTATGGCCGATATAAACGGCCTCAAGATCATGAACGACGCTTTTGGACATGATTCAGGGGACGAAATGCTGAAAATTGTCGCAATGGAATTAAAAGAGACGTTTACGTCAAAAGGCGAAGTGTCTAGAGTTGGAGGCGACGAGTTCGTCGTAATCCTTGTCAATACCTCCAAAGGCGAAGCAACCAATCTCATTGAGCGCGCTAAAAAAAGAATCGAGAAACACGTTTTAAACGGTATGCATGTATCCGTATCCTTTGGGGTCGAAGCCAAGGTTGATTCTCTGCCAATCGATGAAATCGTCAGAATTGCAGAAGATGACATGTATAAACACAAACTCTTCGAGATAACTTCCAACAAGAATGAAGCCATCAAGGCGATCCTTGATACGCTGAATATGAAAAATCCCCGTGAAGAAGAACATTCCAAGCGCGTATCGCTATTCTGTTACAAAATCGGGCAAATTCTCGGGATGCGCGAAGATGAACTCAATTTGCTCACCCTGATTGGCAATCTTCATGATATTGGCAAAATTGCCATTGACGAGAGAATTCTGAACAAACCGGGAAAACTAACCGATGAAGAATGGACCCAGATACGTCGTCATCCTGAAATCGGCTACAGAATTATCTCCTCATCTCCAGAATATTCGGAGATTTCCGAAGATATTTTGAGCCACCACGAACGCTGGGATGGGAAAGGATATCCACAAGGCCTTTCTGGAAAAGATATCCCATATCGAGCAAGAATCATCGCAATTGCTGATGCATATGATGCGATGACTTCGGAAAGAACCTATCGCAAAACATTCACAGAAAAAGAAGCGATTGAAGAGATCAAGCGATGCTCCGGAACTCAGTTCGATCCGATCATCGCTATGAAATTTGTTGATTCTTTGGAACAAAAACACTGATATATATCAAAGATGCCGCAAACATGGGTTCATGTTTGGATCAGGCATCTTTTCTTTTTATGAATCAATTAATGAAAAAATTATCAAGGATAATTGTTTTTTTGGCAAGAAGGAATATAATAAAAAGTGTAAAAAAGATACTTTCATTCAGAAAATAATCTTTGTGAGGAGATGTTTGTGTGAGTAAAAAACGTGCGTTATTTCTTCAGATTATTACTCTTGTGATCCTTCTAGCGGGATCCAGTTTATTTGGTTGCTCAGGAATCACAACTGAGCCCCCGTTAACTACTACGACTGCTGCCACAACAGAGATTTCTACAACAAGACTCTACCGAATCCAATTCATTGAAAATGGCGGCAGTGACGTTGCAGACATTATCGGTATGCTAGGTGCCGAAGCCACAGAACCAGAAGATCCCATAAGGGAAGACTATATTTTTGTCGGATGGTTCTCTGATATCGAATTGACAACAGCTTATGTTTTTTCGGTAATTCCCGACGACAACATTGAAGTCTATGCCAAATGGGAAGCTGAAGCAAGCGTGACTGACATGCAGGAAGCATTGGAAGTTGTTCTAATCACATTCAGTCTTGACGCGACTTTAGTCAGTATTTCAGACATGAACCAGGTTTATGCTGATTATTGCCTAATGATCGATGAAACGACGGATGATGCTGGATTTCAAATCATTCAGGCTCAATACTTGGTGGCTTTAAACTCTGTGTATATCAAAGATTATACTAAAATTGATTTTGAATATGCCAAATCGACAGCCACCACGCAAATGGAATCATCGCTCGAAATGTTACAAATGTTTGTCGATTATGGACTGTTAGATGATTTTGCGGTTAGTGAAGTCATAGAAGAATATATCGATCTAATCGACAATGCAACAACCATTGAAGAAGTCGACGGTTATCTTGAAGCTTTCAGGCCGGCGTTGACAGCGGCAATTGTTTTTGAAAGTTCGCCTCCAATCGAATTAATCATTGGATTCCGAGCTGCGATGATCGCCCATATAGAAAGTGTTTGGGCGGTAATCAACGCAACCGGTGAAGACATTGGCGTAATCGTTGTTGATTCAACGACTATTAGCTTGATGGAACTCTCGATAAACATGTCAAGCGATATCCCGGATATCGTAGAGTATGTCTTTTATGGAATCAGACAGTCGTTCCAAAGTTTGGCAGAATCCAGCAGGGAATATTATACAATCCAGGTAACCTCCGCCTATGGAAATGTCCTAAACACCTTGTCGATAGACATGCAAGCGCTGCTAACCACAAAATACCAAGTTGCGATTGAGATGATTGACACTTTGCAATTCTACGAGGATATCGCTATGGCTGCATCGGACTTTATGGATTTTGTCGAGCTGATTAGTCCATAACTTATAGATGTTTTGAATAAATATGCGTCGCTGACAGCGACGCATTTTTTATCGATTGGCAATAAAAACTACACAAGTCAGTAATATTATGTAGATGATTCCAAGAACAGAATACGTTAATATATATGTCTTGCTTTGACCAGGTAATTCTTTAATAACAAATTTGAAAGTGATGAGACTCGCAAGTGAAGCAATCAAAGAACCCATTGCTCCAACATTGACACTTTGCAACAAGTATCTCCAGTAGATTTTTTCTGTGAAAGTTGACAAAAGGACCGAGGCGGGAACATTGCTCAAAACTTGACTCGACAGCAAACCTGTGAAATATACTGATTGCGGAGTGTTGAGAACATTTGCCATGAAATCGGTTAGAATTGGCCAAGAGGATAAATTATATGTGAAGATGAAGAATGACACGAAAGTGAGAAGCAAAGGATAATCAGGCTTTTTAAACAGATGGGGGTAGAATATGAGCGACAAAAAGATTGAAACGCCAAGTGTCACAAACGGGTTGACGATTCGTAATATCAACAGAATTACAAAAAGAAAGATCAAAGATTCGACCAGAATCTTTTTTTTGTCAAGAATTGGATCCACCATCACCGGCTTGATGAAAGTGTTCGGCAATAAAAAATAAGTCGTAGCCATGATTAGAAAAAAAGCTGTTAAGGTAATTGGAAACGTAGCGCCCATGAATTCGAAAAAACCAAGATCATAATACTGATATAGATATATATTTTGTGGGTCGCCCATCGGTGTCAAGGCACTCCCCATGTTGGCCGCAAACGTCTGCAAAATCACGATTGTGAGCGCATATCTTTCTTCCTTGGTCTGACGCATCACGAACAAAGTGAAAGGGACTAGTGTCAACAGTACGGCATCATTTGTCACAAGCATCCCGAGAAAAAAAGTTGCGAGGACAATGACTAGTCCTATATACCTGATCGTGAAGAATTTGCTTGTTAGAAAGATGGCAATCTTGCTGAAGAAGTTTGCTTCAGTAAGTCCGGCTACTGAAATCATCAGCGAAAACATGATGACGAGAACGTTGATGTTTACAGCTTTTAATTGATCGATGCGTGGCGACACAAAAAAAAGCGACAAAAGCGCTAATGAGAAAGCAATTATAAATACTTTGTCGTGCCAGAAGTATTTCACAAGTTTCAAAAAGATCATCCCTGCAAATCGTTATCAAGCTAATTATATGCCATTTTGTTAAAAATACAATCCCGATTTGCAGGCTTTTTACATCATTATAAATATAATTATTGTTAAATTACAATTATTAGCACTCAATGCTTGACATTGCTAAACAGCTCTAGTATAATATTGTTAGCATTCGGGATAGCGGAGTGCTAAAGGGGTGAATTTATGTTATCTGAAAGACAAGAACTGATACTCAAACTGATTGTTGATGAGTATGTCAAAACCGCAGAACCTGTAGGCTCCAAAACCCTTTCTTTCATCATGAAAGTCTCATCCGCGACGATCCGAAATGAAATGAGCACCCTTGAAGATTTGGGCTATCTGGAAAAGACACATACTTCAAGCGGAAGAATTCCTTCGGAAAAAGGATATCGCTATTACATCGAAACCATCGTCAAGAATCTCGACGATGAAACCAACAACTATTTTGAATTCGAAAAAATATTTGAAAACCATGAAAACGAACGCGACGATGTAATCAAGGAAGCAATCGACCTTCTGAGCCAGGCGACCAATTGCACCGCAATCTCCCTAGGACCAAATGCTTTCCATTCGAAAGTAAAGAAAGTCCAGCTGATCCCTTTGAAAGAGACTCAGGCCCTGATCCTCGTCATCACCAATTTCGGCCATGTGGAATCCAAACAAATGACAATTTCGGAAGACATGGAGATGGATGAACTTGTCAAAGTCATCGACTTGTTAAATGAAATGTTGGTCGGAACACCGATATCCAAGGTTTCAGAAAAACTGCACTATGAAATTCAGCACAGCCACATCAAGGAACTCTTGAAGTACCGGGAGACGATTGTGGATTCATTCATCGAGGCGTTCTCTAAATTCGCCCAGACTAAATATTATCTGACAGGGCAAGCTAATATGCTCTATCAACCAGAATTCAACGACATTCGCAAACTCCGTGAATTTATGGCAACGATCGACAACAATGAGATCTTCAAAATCGTCGAAACCAATGCTGAAGGCATAAGCGTCAAGATCGGTACCGAAAACCGGATGACCTCGATGCGGGACTGTACCGTTGTTTCCTCGTCATATGACACTGGAGATGGAGAACTCGGAACGATATCAATCGTTGGTCCCACTAGGATGGATTATCGCAAAATCATTCCCTTAATCAAATACATTGCAAAACACATCGCTAAACTATACGAGGAGGAGTAAATTGATCTATGACTGACAAAGACAAAGAATTAGAAAAGGAATTGACAGAAGACACTGGTTCGGAAACACCTGAGGCAATGCCTGAAGCCAAACCAGAACCACACAAAAAAAAGAAAAAGCCTAGTTTAGAAGACAAAATAGAGGAAATCGAATCTGAACTCCAAAACATCAAAGACAAATACTTGAGAACGCTTGCCGAAATGGAGAATTTAAAGAAAAGGATGGCCGAAGAGACAAAACGAGACCGCAAATACGCCTCGATGAATCTTGCTGACAAACTGATTGATCAATTGGAAATCTTCGACCAGGCATTGAATATTAAAACAGAAGACAAGAACTTTCAGAACTTTCTGATCGGATTCAAGATGATCAAGGACATGATTTATCAATCGCTCGAATCAGAAGGCGTTAAACTGATTGAAACCAAGACTGGTGATCAATTCAATCCGAATCTCGAGCATGCCATCGACACCAAATACATTGAAGAATCACCGCTTGACACAATTCTTGAAGTCGTCAAAAAAGGCTACATGTATAAAGACCGTCTGTTGCG
>CAYWOK010000072.1:0-6839 GCA_964459895.1 uncultured Candidatus Izemoplasmatales bacterium | reverse complement strand
ACGCAAAAGCCACAAAAACAAAATGCAGAGACCATGTTTTGGTCTTTCTTTTGTCTTCGGGAATTTCACCGATCACCAGTTTCATGATTTTTGGAACCAATCTGCCATTGGCCTACGGAATATTGCTTGGCGTCGGCACCGGCATCATCGTTGGCTTCATTTTGCCGGCATTCAATGTTTTCGCGATGAAATTCCATCAAGGATACAATCTGTACAACACCGGGTTTTCCATGGGCGTAATCTCGATGTTGCTTTCTGGGATTCTGAGCACGTTTGGGATCGATATTCTTCGCAGCACCGAAATGAACAACGATTACCATCTCGCTCTCTTGATCGCGACAATCGTCATCTCCGTGTTTTTTATTATCTTTGCCTTTCTGGATAATCCCGGAGTCTTGAAAGGATTCAAGAAAATCATGCAAAAATCAGGCAAGCTTTTGACGGATTTTGCTGGAGAATGTGGAAAAGATGCGACGCTTTTCAATATAGGCATCATGGGACTTATTTGCGTCTTGCTCATCGTTTCGACAGGAATCATGATCAACGGCCCGGTCATGGGCGCTATCCTTACCATCCTCGGTTTTTCCGCTTTTGGCAAACACCCCTTGAATTCGATCCCAGTCATCGTCGGTGCGATACTTGCAATCGAACTGACGCCTTTGGAGTGGACAATCGGTCCGACTTTGTCAGTGCTGTTCGTGACCGGTCTGGCGCCGATTGCTGGTCAATTCGGAATCCTGCCCGGAATCATGGCAGGGTTCATCCATTTATTGATAACGCCGATGGCTTTAGAATTTCAAGGCGGTTTCGATCTTTACAACAATGGTTTTGCAGCTGGATTTGTAGCCGCAGTTTTGGTACCAGTATTCAGTGCTTTCTTCAAGGCAAAGGATGACGGTGGCAAATGGAACCGCTTCATTCCTCTCCGCCACAACTGGCATAAAAATAAGAGTTCCTCTCCTCCCTCAATTGAAGAATAGAATCGCAAAAATAAAACACCTTCTGATTATGAAGGTGTTTTATTTACATTGAGAGTTATCGATATTAGTTGGTGAATATCAATTATTCACCGCTTTATCCGATCGATCCTGTCATCTCCAGTTTGATCAACTGGTTGAGTTCGACAGCATATTCCATCGGCAGTTCCCGCGAAAACGGCTCGATGAACCCCATAACGATCATCTCGGTGGCTTCTTGTTCGGTCAGCCCCCTTGACATTAGGTAGAACAATTGTTCTTCACTGACTTTGGAAACTGTGGCCTCATGTTCGATCTGACCCCGAAAATTCTTCACGATATTGGTGGGCATCGTGTCAGAACTCGATTCCCTGTCGACAAGGATTGTATCGCATTCGACTTTGCTTTTGGCGCCGATTGCCTTGGGTCCCTGGCTCACAAGCCCCCGATAATTGACTTTCCCGCCTCTGGTTGCGATCGACTTGGAGATAATGGTGCTGGATGTGTTTTTTCCCAGATGGATCATTTTCGCTCCGGTGTCCTGATGCTGGCCTTTGGCCGCAAAAGCGATCGAAATGGTCGTGCCTTTGGCATAGTCGCCTCTTAGAACGCAACCGGGATATTTCATATTGAGTCCAGAACCGATATTGCCATCAATCCATTCCATATGGGCATAACTGTCCACGATGGCTCTTTTCGTAACCAGATTGATAATATTGTTGGACCAGTTCTGCACAGTCGAGTAACGGCATTTTCCATGGTCTTTGATGAAAATTTCAACAATCGCAGCGTGCAGGGAGTCGCTTGAATAGATTGGAGCGGTGCAGCCCTCGACATAATGCAGGGAGGCCGCTTCCTCGACGATGATCAGGGTTCTTTCGAACTGACCCATTTTTTCGGTATTGATCCGGAAATATGATTGCAGGGGTTTTTCCACTATGACCCCTTTGGGAACATATATGAAAGAACCTCCGCTCCAGACTGCGGTATTCAAAGCGGCATATTTGTTATCGTTATAACTGACTGCTTTGCCAAAATATTCCCGGAATAGTTCTGGGTATTTTTTTAGTGCGGAATCTGTATCGAGAAAAATCACGCCCAAATCTTCTAGTTCCTGGATTGTACTGTGATACACCGCTTCCGATTCGAACTGTGAGGTAACTCCGGCTAGGTATTTCTGTTCTGCTTCGGGAATGCCAAGTTTCGCAAAAGTGTCTTTGATTTCTGAGGGAACATCTTCCCAGTTGCCTTCGACTTTGACAGATGACTTGATATAGTAAATCATGTCATCGAAATCGATATGTGAAAGATCTGGTCCCCAGGAGGGATTTTTCTTTTTGAGAAAGGCATCGTAAGCAGCGAGACGGTTTTGCATCATCCATTCTGGTTCGCCCTTGTAAGCTGATATTTGTCTGATTATTGCTTTTGACAAGCCTTTTTCAGTCTGAAAAACCGATTTTGTGTCGGTAGAGAATCCGTATTTGTAATCCTGAACGATATTTTGTGCAGCTTTTTTCTTTTGGTCTTCACTCACATGTATCACCCATTCTGTTTTATGGTCTCCAAAAATGCCTGCCAGGCAATCGAAGCGCATTTGATCCGGGCAGGAAACAGTCTGACTCCGGCAAAAACTTCCGCCTCTTCTAAATCAATGGTATCATCATATGGCTCATCTCTTACCATTTTCAAGTAATTGTCGGCGATATTTTTAGCTACAGCCACTTTTTTACCGGTCATGATTTCTGACAAGACAGAAGCTGAAGCGCAACAGATCGAACAACCGCTGCCCTGATGATGACAAGCCTTGACGACGCTGTCTTCTATTAAAGACTCAATGGTGATGTCATCACCGCAACTGGGGTTCTTGATATGAAATTCCTTGTAGCCTTCGGTTCTGACAAGGCCCTTGTTACGGGGATTCTTGTAATGTTCCATGATTACTTCACGATATAAGTTATCCAATTGTCCCATTTAATATCACCTCAAAATCCCAGTTCACGGAAAAACTGTACCGCATTTTTTGTTGTCTGAATCAGCTTGTCCGCTTCTTCATATGTATTATAAAGATAAAACGACGCTCTGAGGCAAGAGGGAATACCAAGCCATTTTGTCACAAGCATGGCACAGTGGTGTCCGGCTCTTATGCATATTCTCTTGTCAGCGAAATATGAAACAGCGTCATGTGAAGGCACATTGTCAAGATTGAAAGCGATGATCCCGGTGTCGGCATCCGGGTTATAGATGGTGATTCCCGGAATTTTCTTCAACTGAGCGTATGTGTACTTGTACAGCTGTCTGATCATGGAATCAATGTTTGATAGTCCGATATTTTGCAGATACTCGATTGCTTTTGACATGCCGATAACACTAGCCACAGGCATCGTTCCAGCTTCGAATTTATACGGTGTCACTTTCCATGTTGAAAAGTCTTTTTCGACGTCTTCATTCATGTCGCCGCCTAATTCCAGAGGTTCCATCTTATCAAGAAGCGTTTTTTTACCATAAAGGATACCGATCCCGGTCGGGCCGAGCATCTTATGGCCGGAAAACGCCAGAAAATCGACGTCTAGCGCTTTTACGTCGATAGCCATATGTTGGACAGCCTGGGCCCCGTCCAAGACGACTACAGCCCCGTATTCATGGGCAATCTCGATTATCTCCTGGATCGGAGTGATGTATCCCATGACATTGGAAACATATGTCAAAGCCACGACTTTGGTTTTTGCGGTAATGGTTTTTCTAAAGTTTTCAACCGTGATCCTGCCTTCAATTGAGAGCGGAATAAACTTTAGTACAGCATGCTTTTTTTTGGCAACCATCTGCCAGGGAAGGAATGAGGAATGATGCTCGAGTTCGGATGTGATGATTTCATCACCAGAGCCAATCATTTCGAGTCCATATGAAGAGGCGACGAGATTGATGGATGACGTTGTCCCTCTTGTAAAAACCGTCTCTTCAACGGAGGCGTTGATAAAAGCCGCGATTTTCGCCCTTGCTTCTTCGTACAATTTAGAAGCCTCAAGACTTTCCTGATACATTCCGCGATGTACGTTAACGGAAAGATCGTGATAGTAGTGATTGACCTCATCGATTACAGCTTGCGGCTTAAAACTCATTGCAGCAGTGTCCAGATAGACGGATTCGGAATTTATTTGGGGGAAATCTTGACGCCAAATGTTTTTCATAGGCTGGATGCTCCTTCGATTTTTCTTGCGACTTTCCGCACAAGAATATCTTTCAAGTGTGAATCGCCGATTGCTGTCAAATAAGACAAGGTATATCCGGAAACAATCAGTTTTTTCGCATCCTGTTCCGATAATCCTCTGCTTAATAGATAAAACAGTTCGTCATCATTAATCCTTCCGATAGCAGCACCGTGTTTGGCAAAAACATCAAATTCGTCGATCAATAGTTTTGGTTCGACCTGAATGATGCTTCTTTCCCCAAGCAATAGGCCTCTGTTGTTTTGCGAGCAATCGGAACCGTAATTTCCTTTTTCGATCTTGCCGGAAACGTCAAAATCGATTTCGGATATGTCCGTTGCGATCAATTTGTTATCCAAATTGGAGAATGTATGCGGATAAAGATGAAAGACTTGTTGGTTAACTTTGACCAAGTCCTTGCCGGAGGCGACATTCAACAGGTCTTGACTGACTGAGGCAAATTCATCCTTGAGAGAAAAGTTGTCGGACATTTCCAATGCTCCGGTATGGATGATGCCGATAAAGCTATCAAGTTTGGCACCTTTTCCAAGGGTTTGGTTCTTGATTATTTTCAAATGATGATTCTTTGTGCCAAAAACCGAAAACAACACTTCAACACTGGCGTATTCTTGCATCACGAAATCGAGTTCGATTTCCCGATTTTTTGAACCAAAGATGATCACATGGAGCTTTGTGAAACTATTCGGGCTGAAATGAAAACTCATTTTCGATAATGCTTTATTATTGGCAAAAATGACATTCACCCGGTCTTTTGTCAAACCGGAAAACTTGATCAAGTTATCGGTTAGGCTTGCGTTTGACTGATTTGTGACTGAAGTGTCACCAAAGACTATCGCCTGGTCAAGCGAAGTCAGATATGCCGGCAAAACCATTATTCCAAAACTCCGGTTTTTAGATTTGCGGCGCACGAGCCCAGGGAATACTGGGCAGGTTTATCTTCGAATTCATCAATTCCTAGTTCTGCTTTCAGCCAATCATAGCCTTCGTTATCGATTTTCGCAATCAGTTCTTTGCCACCGCTTTTCACGATGTCTCCCCTGATCATGATATGGACGACATCCGGTACGATATAGTCAAGAAGTCTTTGATAATGCGTTATGAGCACAAGACCCAGATCCTTCGATTTCATCTTGGTGACATTTTCTCCGACAAGTTTCAAGGCGTCAACATCAAGACCTGAGTCGATTTCATCCAAGAAGGCGATCTTCGGTTTCAGAAGCGACATCTGCAAAATCTCGTTCCGTTTTTTCTCTCCGCCGGAGAAACCCTGGTTTAGGAATCTGTGTGACAGTCCCGAACCCATTTTCAAAGCTTTGGCAGCGTCCTCGAATTGGAAGATGAATTTGCCGACTCGAAGATGCTCATCTTTTGCAAGTCTTGCCGCAACAGCGGTCTTGACAAAATCAAAGTTCGTGACACCGGGAACTTCGACTGGATTCTGCATTGCCAAAAACAAGCCTTTGCGGCTTCTTTCATCGATTGGCATATCGATGATATTCTCGCCATCAAGCAATATTTCTCCCGACTCGATATGATATTTCGGATGTCCCATCACAATTGCTGCCAAAGTGGATTTTCCGGTTCCGTTCGGACCCATGATCGCATGTGTTTCTCCGCCATTGACAGTGAGAGAGATTCCGTTTAAAATTATCTTTCCTTCAACGCTTACAACCAAATTTTTGATTTCCAGTTTAGCCATACTATTACCTCCAAGCTGACATAACCTATTTTACATTATTTGGCGCCAATATGCAAAAATAATGAATGAATTGTTATCAAAGAAAAAGAAAGCCTGATCAGGCTTTCTTATTTTTCCATAACTTCAGAACCGAGAATATCGGGGCTTTTTGTGTGTTTGATTGAAGAAAACTCCAGAAGTTTTCTGAATCCTGTCAAAAACAGAAATGAAATTACACTCAGAATGATACCTACGAGATAGCCGCCCATACCAAAACATAGTCCGATCATCGCCGCAAGAAACAGTGTCGCAGCCGTGGTCAAACCATAGATTCCATTTGATGTTTTAAGAATGGTGCCAGCGCCAAGAAATCCAACACCGGTCACAACTTGGGCAATCACTCTTTGTCTTTCCAAATTGACTGTAACTCCAAGATTAGCCATTTCAACAGCCATTGCCAAGGCTTCCTTATAAAGAGAATCCTGCAAAATCGCAATTCCGCAGGCTCCGAAAGCCACCATCAGATGGGTCGTGACTCCAGCAATCTTATGACGCATTTGCCGCTCCATACCAATTACTCCGACAAAAAACGCTGTTAGGCCCATTCTCAGGATCATTTCCCAAATTCCCGGACCGCTGTCGAGAAAATTAACAAATACCGATAAATTCATATATGATCACCTTTTCCGTCCTAAACCGCCAAAAAAGAAAGCGCTTTACTATGTAAATAGATATTATAGCAGATAACATTTCATATTTCAATACTAGAAAAAAGAAAAAGGAGCTAAGTTATGCTCCCTTACTTTCTGTGAATGGATTAACATGTACCATGCAATGCTTAACGTTCGGTATTTTCTTCTCGATTTCATCATGCAGCTGGTGACTTATCTTGTGGGCATCAGCCAATGACAGAGAGGACTTGACGGCGATTTCGATGTCGACATAAAGTTTCATTCCGAACATTCTGGTTTTCAAGTCATC
>CAYWOK010000071.1:0-6840 GCA_964459895.1 uncultured Candidatus Izemoplasmatales bacterium | reverse complement strand
CTTAATTCATTTGAAAAACACATTAATGTATTATAATAAAATTAGATTTTAACATAAAGGACAATCATATGAAAAAAACAAGACTTGATCATCAACAGGATGTTTTGTTATCAATTCTTAGACCGCTAGTTGGTATATGGATGTGGTTTGATGCCAAAAGAAAAGTCATACATGACCCTTTAGTCAACTTCAGACGCAAGGAACCTTTTGTTATGGTCGCTAACCATACATTCATGTTCGATGTCGTTCACGTCCCTTTAAGATTCCGAATCGTCCCGTTCATCATCGCCTCACAAACTTTGTTTACCAAACAGCCTTCTAAATTTTTGGTTTCTCAAGTTGCGCATGTAATTCCCAAATCAAAAGGAAAAAGTGATATTTCCACAATCATGAATATTTTTAATGCTGTGAAAAAAGGGTATCCGATTCTAATTTTTCCAGAAGGCGACACAACATTCTACGGAGAAACAAACTTTATAGAAGAATCAACCATGAAGCTGATCAAAAAAATGAAGTTGGACGTAATAACCTGTAATGTCAAAGGCGGTTATTTATCAAAACCACGATGGGCAACGGGTAAAAGAAAAAACAGACGCATTGAACTTGAGTACAAATTAGAAATCCCCAAAGATAAACTCGCAGCTTTATCATCTGAAGAGATTGGATTGATAATAAACAAAGCGTTGTATCATAACGCTTATGTTTATCAAAGAGAAAAAATGATTCCCCATCCAGGAAAACACTTGGCTGAAGGAATAGAAAATGCAGTATATGTCTGCCCTCATTGCAAGAGCATCAATACGATCGTGTCCAATGGAAATAAAATTACTTGTAGTGCATGTGAAAAGGAAGGCTATGTCGACAAGTACGGTTTTATTCATGATTTTATATTCGACAATCTGATTGATTGGAATGTGTTTCAAAGAAATTTCACAGACAAACTAAGAGCGAGCGTAATTAAAAGTTCGGGAATATTGTTCTATCTAAAGATGGAAACTGGTGAACAACAACTTGTCGGAGAAGTCGAGCTTGAATATAAAGATAATAATTTGCATATTACTGGAACTCACGAAGAAGTTCTTCCTCTCTCGGATATAATAAATGCCACAATTACTTTACGACGAGACTTGGGCTTTGCCTATGGTGATCGCCACTTCATTATTAAACTTGACAAATATAGCGCTGCATTTCTTCGCATAATGCAAGACAAATATTGATTTCTCTAAGTATCCAAAAAATCGAAATCTGAAACTTTCACTTTCAATATAAAACATCTCCTAAAGTCACACTTCCGGAGATGTTTTTTAATATTCTTTTACCAAATTCAGTTCTGAATTTCTTTTTTTACAGAAAGCGCAAACTCCTTGATTGTCTCCATCCACATCGGTATATTTATCCCTTGAGGGCATTTTGTCACGCATTTTTGACAAGCAATGCAGTTTTCTGCGCGTTTACTTTCTTCTAAGGCTTTAAAATATGAATTAAGAAATGACCATGCGTTCTTTGAAATCATATATTGATTATAGATTGCGAATACACGAGGAATATCCACTCCGACCGGGCAATCCATGCAATACCTGCAGGCTGTGCACGGGATCGTTCCGGAAGATAAATAGATTGCTATAGCTTCATTTATTAATTCGAGTTCTTTCGCGATTAGAGGTTTGAAATCTGTCATAGTCTTTAAATTATCTTTGACTTGGTCGAAATCTGACATTCCTGAAAGAACAGTCAAAACATTGGTTTTTGACGCAGCATATCTTATTGCCCAAGAGGCAATGCTTGTATTGGGGTTAAACACTTTAAGCTTCGAAGCTGCCCCATCAGTAAGAGTTGCCAACGCTCCGCCTCTGACCGGTTCCATTACAATAACTGGAATATTTTTTTTGCATACAAGTTCGTATTGTCTTTTGGCGTTTTGTAAATCCCAATCCAGATAATTCAACTGTAACTGGACAAAATCCCACTGATGTTTTTCTAGGTGGCTCGCCAACACATTGGCATTGTCGTGAAAGGAAAAGCCAAGATGTTTAATCAAGCCTTGTTTCTTGTATTCCTGCAACAAGGCAATGATATCATATTCGATGGCTTTCTCATAGTTTTCCTTGTTCATATTGTGGATAAGATAAAAATCAAAATATTCTACTTGACACTTAATTAATTGCTCAGCAAATACTTCTTTTGCTTTATCTTTTGAGGTCATCGACCACATCGGCAATTTCGAGGCCAGATAGAATGTATCTCGGGGATATTTCTTCAATACCTTACCAATGAATGTTTCCGACATGCCTTTATGATATGGATATGCAGTATCAAAATATGTAACACCATTTTGAATCGCATAATCAATCATCTCGGTTGCAAGCGTTTCATCTATTTCTTCGGTTTCATTGTTGGTGACCGGAAAACGCATGCAGCCAAAGCCCAATAAGGATACTTTTTCTGGAATATTCTTAAATTTTCTATAATGCATTGAAATCCCTCATCCCGTTTTTAATATGAATAATTATATGATTGTTGCTTTATAATGTCAACCTTTCAACAATAATACCCTATTGCAACTACCCTGTCTACCATATGATAATTCTACATAATACAACAATGCTGTTTTTCGGATTTTTAATTCATAGTATCCGCATCAATCGGCCCGCAGACTAAACTGCTTTTTTATATATTCCCAATGTTTTAATAGGATATTCCCGCGCGATCGTTTGCAGGACTCCCTCGATTTTATTCTGGCCGTTGCATGGAGAAATCATTTCAAAAAAGAAATTATAACTTCCTAAGTGGGTTTTCGTAGGTCTTGACATAATCGAAATCAAGTTGATATGTTCATTTGCGATCTTTTCAAGAATTTCAAACAGCAACCCTGGATAATCTTTTTTTGGCATCACAACAAAAGTGACTTTCACAAACCCGTCGCTTATCTTTTCTGATTTGCGTTTTTTGGAAATAATCACAAATCTTGTGAAATTTTGTTCTTCATCGGCAATGTTTTTTTGAATCGAGCGGTATTTGCATAGTGAAGTTAGATGGTTGGGGATGATTGCGCTCGTGTTGGTTTGGGATTTCAGAAACAACACAACAGTTTCAGTATTTGATTTTGTATATTCAAAAATTACTTCCTTTTGTGCTTTCAGAAATTCGTGGCATTGTCCGAATACAGCATATTGTCCAATGATTGTATGCGCTTTGGATGCATCTTCATAATTGCTAATATAGTCAAAGTGAATCGGAATAATCACTTCATCAATAATTGTCGCATCGCTTTGCAGGATTAAGTCCATATGCAGTTGAATGTATCCATCTATAGAGTTTTCCAAAGGAACCACGGCGTAATCACATTCGTCATTCAAGGCTTCGATAACATAATCTATCAAGGGAAAATACAACGGCTCTAATATCCCGGCTTCATTTTCGATATATTTCTTGTATGCCAAATCGCTGTAAGATCCTATGTCCCCCAAAATCGCTATTTTTTTCATAATACCCACCTTTTTATATTTCTATATATACTTTCCCATCAATCACAACTGTTTTGTATGTCTTTACTTGCCTGTTGTACTCATCGATTTTTAGAAAATCAGCTTTGTGTTTGTTTGAGACTTCCCCAGAAATCACTGAAATACCCAGCCTGTGTTCTTTACATGTAATAATATCTTTTTCTAGGATTCCGCTAAATAGAGAAGATCCCATGTGAGGACACTTGTCTTGAATCGCATATGGCAAATCGGCGACGACAGCTAGAAGAATCGCTCGATTATTCACAATAATTCTCATTTTTCTTTTTTGGATTAATGTCGATAATTCCGCGACAAACATGTTCATGATTTCCCTCCTAGATCCTTGAAAATTATATACATTATACTCTCATTTGCAATATATGACAATGTCATGAAAACAAAATACCAACAAACCCGTTTTGAGTATGACTTCTATATAATCAATTCTTGAGCGCTTAATAACCGATCATAATCTACACAATATTAATGTTGTCAGGTCCTAATCTTGAATAATGCATTAGATTGTCATCAATATGTCTTTTGAATGAACTTCAAAAACCAGAAAAATGTTTTCGATATTATAACTCTCTGAATTTGTAATCCCTATGATTCACTTCATAAGTTTGCATTTATCCATGGTATTTGATATTATAAGTCATGTATCGATATTCAAAAATATTTTGAGAAATGGCGGAATACTGTTTGTGGACAATCCAGAACAAAAACATCAGCGGAGAATTCGATATAAAGGCACACATCCGAAGACCTATGCGACAAAATATAAGGAACTGCAGCCAGAGAAATATGCGGAAACTGTCGCCAAAGTCATTGAAAAAGGAAACACTCCAGCAGGCATGCATCGTCCAATCTGTGTGAATGAAATTCTTGAATTTTTAAGTATTTCACCTGGACAAATCGGTTTGGATGCGACGCTTGGATATGGTGGTCACGCTCAAGAGATTCTGAAAAGTCTAGACCAAAAAGGCCGTTTGTTTGCCACTGATTCCGACCCGATTGAACTCCCTCGAACAGAAGCGCGTTTAGCGAAATTGGGCTTTGGTCCAGAGATTCTTACAATAAAAAATATGAACTTTTCTGACATTGATCAGATTGTTTCCGAATCAGGACCACTGAATTTCGTGTTGGCTGATTTAGGCGTCTCATCTATGCAGATTGATAATCCAGAAAGGGGCTTTTCATTTAAAGTAGAAGGGCCATTGGATCTGCGGATGAATCCCAAAAAGGGAATATCTGCAGCAGATCGCTTAAAAGAAATGACGCAAGACGAAATACAGGGTATGCTGATTGAGAACGCTGACGAACCTTACGCTGCAGAAATTGCCAGCGCAATTGTAGCTGAATATCAAAAGGGAATCTCCATCTCAACAACATCACAACTTCAGAAAGTCATCAAGGACGCTCTAAAATTCATTCCCCAAAGTGAGCGTGACGAAGAAATTAAAAAATCGTGTCAACGATCTTTCCAAGCGTTGAGAATCGATATCAACCATGAATTCGAAGCGCTATTTGAATTTTTGGAAAAACTTCCCTCTTCTCTCGCTGAAGGCGGAAAAGTTGCCATACTTTCATTTCATTCCGGTGAAGATCGACTTGTCAAAAAATCCTTTCAGCATTATTTCAGAGCTGGTGTTTATCGCGAAATCGCCCCTAACGTAATTCGCCCTTCGTTTGAGGAACAAAATTCCAACAGTCGTGCGCGTTCAGCAAAGTTGCGCTGGGCAATCAAGTTTTAATCGTCATACTCATCAACAATCAATTCATTACAATACAAGTCTATTTCACATATCACTTTTTCTAGTATAAAAAAGACAAACAAGCTTTCTTGTTTGTCTTTTCTTCCTATATATCATGAATGAAATGGAAAATCGAAATTTGATATCATTGATCTCAACTCGGATTACACTCCTTGCCAATCAGTCCTCCTTAAAGAATTTTATGAAGATTCGAACGATTTCCGGATCGAATTGCGTTCCGGAACATCTCAAAATTTCCACGAAGGCTTCTTCTTTTGACAATGGTTGGCGATAAGTCTTGAAGGCAGTCAAAACGTCATAGGCCTCAACAACCGCTATCACTCTTGCATTCAAGAGAATTTCTTCGCCTTTCAAACCTTTTGGATATCCCGTTCCATCCCATTTTTCGTGATGTTGTAGAACTGCATCCGCTATGTCTGAAAACGCGGACGTTGAACTCAATATTCTATATCCGGCATCGGCGTGATTTTTAATTTGAATCCATTCTCTCCTCGTCAGTTTTCCTTTTTTATACAGAACTTTTTCATCAATTGTGATTTTCCCAATATCATGCATCGCTCCAGCAATTTTCAATTTATGTATTTCTTTAGGTGGTAGATCCAGATGTATTCCCATGCTCTCGCATATTGAACTAACTCTTTTCGAATGCTCTTTTTCATTTCGATATTTGTCAAACATCGTCTTAAGGATCAATATGACAGATTTTTTTACCAACCCGCGTTCTTCTGTAGTCTTTTCGTGATTCAAGCTTATTTCTGCGCCTCTGATGATATCATTGACGTCTTCAGAGGTTTGTGTTTTTGTTTTGTGTCCAAAAGATACAGAGATGTTCAGCGTGTTCATTGGAAGATTTAATATTTGACTCTTGATCCTTTCAATCTTTTGAATCGTTGTAACTTCATCGGTTTTTAAGAGAATAAAAGCGAATTCGTCATTTTCGATTCTGGCCAAAAGGTCGCCATGATTGCGGGCTCTTAGGAATACAGATGAAAATGATTTTAGAAGTTTGTCTCCAGTATGACATCCCAAGGAATCATTTACCAATTTGAGTTTGTTTACATCACAAAAAACAATTGTAAAAGGAAGATTTTCTTCTATATCAATATTGTGAAGTTCTTCCATAAAATACAGTCGATTATTCAGCCCGGTAAATGAGTCGTGGTATTTCAAATACAGCGCTTTTTTATTCATTGCTTCTTGTTTGCTTTGATCTTGGTTCTCATTATTCTCATTTTCGTCAAATAGAATTGATGTATTTGTCTTCTCCATTTTGCCCGCCCTCACATTCACCCTAATTGATCAATAAAAGCCTATGATCTGTCATAGAATCTTAATATTTGATCGATATATCTTCTATATTTTATTCAATTATTTTTAGTAAAAACATAATTGCTCACAACTATACACTCATTATATATTAATTTGTCTGATTATCATACTTTGTTCGATATATTATCGCCGTGTGAATTCAAAAATAAAACACCTGATAAACAGGTGTAAAAAATCATGGCGGAGAAGAGGGGATTTGAACCCCTGCACCGGATTAACGATCTACTAGCTTT
>CAYWOK010000070.1:0-7250 GCA_964459895.1 uncultured Candidatus Izemoplasmatales bacterium | reverse complement strand
CTGTCATGTATTGAATCATCAAGGCGATTTCTTCGGTATTAGTTGAAGTAATGCCTTGCATTGCCAAGGACATGTGCCAGACAACTGGTAGTTCCGGATGAGTTTTAATTAATATATCATGCGGGTCACCAATGCCTGAGGCAAATGTTCCCTCATAGTAATATGGATTATCATCACTTAAGATGAATGCTCTGGTATTAATATAGGTCTCGTCATCATTATCTGCATAGCCAATCCAAGGGATTGACATGAGACTAGGGATATTTGCTATATCGACTAAAAGTTTACCAACTGATGAAGCAGCATCGCTTGTAAAACCTGTGACTTCATAGGCATAAATTCTGCCATATGTTGGATCCCAAAAGACACCATATGTCTCAATTGCAGTTCTTACTGAACTTGCCAGTGCTTCTGCTTTGGCTTTAATAATGGAATTAAGATTTAATTCTTCAAACAAGACAACCATCTTTTCTAGGGTGGAAACACAAAACATGTTTCCTGGGATATTGAATTTATAATAGTTGACGTCATCACTTGGACGATAACCGCTCCAAATCAGATTACTAGCGGTATTGATATCATGTGAACCTATCGTTCTGTCAGTTGCATTTTCAATCCGGTAGTTAAGATCTGAATGTGTTTGTTCCTGGATTAGAGTTTCGATAACTATATCGACAGTCATTTCAAAGAAATAGTCAAAGATTGATGCGTCCCCTGTGATTTGATAATATTCATTTGCCAGCCATAACGGATAACATAGAGAATCAAGTTCGAATTTGCGTTCAAAAGTCGACCCGTCGGGGTTGAAAGCGTTGGCATAGGGATCGCGCCTAATCAGTTCAAATTGTTGTAATAACAGGCCTCTTACCATATACTTTACATCTTCATCGATATTCATAAACTGTAAATAAGCAAGCACCTGAGCACTAGAATCTCTAAGCCACATCGCAGGGATGTCACCAGTATAAACAAAGGTTAAGCCATCATCTAAATAATTGAGAACACTGGGCCAATTGCCCACATTGTTCTGGATGCCATCAATTGTCGCATAGAATGTTTTTTGGAATGTAATCCGTTCAGTCTCATCTTCGATTTCAGTTATTAAAGGATCTACATAATCTCGCATAGCCTGGTAGTCACGGTCATAATTAATATATTCCAACAAGTTCAAGGCGATTTCATCGGTAATAGATGGCGTCTCGCTATAGTAGGTAATAATGCTTTCGGCTGTAATTAATCCCCAGTCTTCACGGGAATTATCGACAAGTTCAATATATAGAGCCTGTCCGTGATAATCGCCTAAATCGACAAAATATAGATGGGTATTTTCTTCATCTGCTTCAATCCATCTGTCGCTATAGGTCCTGAACACTTCTTCGTTTGTGCCAACCTTCTTGATGGAAAGATAAGTCAGGTCTTCATGTTTTGTTCCGCCAAGGCGGAAGGAAATGATATCTAGGCCTCCAACTTTGAAAGCTGAAGATCTTAAGACACCAATCGCAGATTCATTGGGACGGTTACTTAACCTGTGGTTAGTGTTTATGTGTGAATCAAGAAAACAGCCTGCTTCGCCTGCCACAGTCCAACCACTTAGCGTTCCAGATAGAAAAGATCCGTTATAAAGTACATTTGGAGTTCCTGCAAATGGCAAGAACACAGGTTTGATATTTTTAGCTAAGATATCTTCACCAATTGTAGGAACTTCTGAATAATATGTTTTAAAATCATCTAAAGTAATATATCCAGCATTTTGCGAGGCCTGATCAACAATTAAAAAATATACTGATTTGCCAAGATGCATTGACAAATTAACATAGTAGCGGTTGAGTGTTGCAGGATATTCAGAAGCATATTGGCCAGTAAGTTCACTGTAATAAGCTTCATTGGTGATGCGATATAATTCGAGATTTGATCCTTCTTCGACAATTGAAACATAGGTTAGACCTTTATTGGTCGCCCCACCCATCAAAAAGGACACATAACCAGTTCCACCGAGGACAAAAGCTTGAGATCTCATCGAACCTGTGTTGTTTTCTGGGTATATTCCGTATAGATAAGTTCCATCTTTTTGATAAGGGTAAACCTCATCCACCGGAATAAAATCATCTGAAGTGACGAAAGTATTGGCAAAAGCTGTGCCCGAAAGTACTTGCCATCCGGTTAAGTCTCCGGTTTCAAATCCTCCGTTTTCAATCATATACTCTGCCAATTGGTCAAGTGTAGTCGCAATTGAAGTAACTGTCGTTGTTGATGATGTCGGAAAGGATGAACTGGTTGTAGAAGTCATCGTCTGAATTGTAGTTTGTGAAGAAGTCAATTCAGAACTCAAAGTAGTAGTCGTCGTTGTTGCTTGAGCAGTGGTAATAGTAGTTTCTGTTGTCTCTTTGCCACAACCTGAAATAAATGCAAGCGATAAAGTGATCGCCACTGCATATATGAGTTTGTTTTTCATGATTCACCCCTCCTTTTCATAATGATTATAAATTATGCTACAAAGTTTTTTGCCGCCACTGTGAACGTGTCAACAATACTTCCTGTTTGATCAATAGATTCGATTAAAATCTGGTTTGAAGTAATGGAAATCATACTGATGGTACTGACTGTTGTTGCCAAGTAAAATTCATACATTGAGGCTTCGCCAGGGTCTACCTGATAAAGTTTATGTCCAGAAGATCCACCAATAAAATAGATTGAACCCGTGTCGGGATCAGTTGCTTCAACTCCGCCTACAAGCAAATCTGTTCTGGCATAAATGTGATCGTGTCCTGATAACACCAGATCAACATTTGCCTGATCAAATACACCAAGCCAATCAGTAATCATCTGTTCAGCATCACTATCGTGATATGTCCCATAAGGACTGTAATGCGTGGAAACGATGATGAATGTTGTTGGGTTGTTTTCGACAACATCCAATAACCAGGCTTGTTGAGATGAAAGGTTATCTCCAGTTACAACGTCAATCATGATAAACAAGGTATTTTCATAAACAAAATAATATGAAGTATTAAGATATTCAACAGGCCCGTTTAGGGGATTGTTGAAAAAGGAATTGTAGTAGTCTGGAGTAACAATATTAAAAGTGTAATCCCTATAATCATGGTTACCCGGTACTGTAACTAATGGCAATTGATTATTAAGCGCTTCATAAAACCATTCCCAGTAGAGCTCTCTTGCGGCGGTTTCAACCAGGTCCCCAGTCATCAAGGAAAATGAATAATCGTCATAGACTTCATATGCATCTTGAACCAAGTCTCTAGTAATCATCGCCTGAAGGTTAGTCTCGGCTTGGGTGTCGGTCATGTAGAGAAAGCGAAACTGCGAGTCGATGCCAGCTGTTTTAAAATCATAGACAGGTGATTTATTGAAACCATCCCGAATCCGGTAAATATATTCGGTACCTGCCAACAAACCGCTGACAGAAACACTTGACACGTACCTAGAGTCAAAACCGTAGGTAATTCCTCCGACGACATTAATGTCGGTGGAAAAACTATTACCGATTACTAATATTTTTGTGGAGTTTTCAAACAGGAAGTCACTTGCAAGCGTGTATTCTACAATCGTATTTTCTACACTAGATTGATAATTGATTCTAACTTCATCGCTTGCATCTTCTCCCAATGTCGTAATCACAAAATCGGTATTGGAAAAAGAAACTGGGCTCAAATCAGAAACAGGAATCCTGTTACTTCCATCTTCCTGGTCGACATAGGCCAGACCGTAAAATGTGTTGATTGCGACTTCATTTGCTGAACCATATCCAGTACTCAGAAGTTGAACATTCCTGATTAAAGCAACACCCCAGCTTCTGTTAATGTTGTCGACTACTTCAAGATAGTATTCCTTTTCCGTAGACAAACCAGACAAGTCGAACCAATGAGCCTGGAAATCACCTGAGGGAGAAAGACTTGAAAGATCAGCTCTTCTAGTCAATCTTAATACTTCAATATTGGTTCCGACTTCTTTCACTATGACAAAAACTTGTTTATCATAGGCAATCGATCCGGCAAACTCGAACCGGAGATAGACATTTGCGCCATCAATCGTAAATGCCGGCGAGCGCAGGACGCCTAGCGCAGGGTCACCACCAACAGAGCTTATGGCTCCGCCATTGGCAATTGTGAATACAGAGTTTGGATTTTCCCAATAATCTAAATTGCTTGTCAAAGCACCATTAGGAATCGTGTTAGTTGCACTGCCTGCACCATAAATGTTAGGTAAAATGTCATATGCTTCTTGGTTTGCAGATACTGTTGGCGCTTCTAAATAATAAGTATCAAAACTATCAAATGCTAAAACGCTCCATTCATGAGAAGCTTGGTCAACAACTAAGAAATACAGTT
Source organism: uncultured Candidatus Izemoplasmatales bacterium (assembly GCA_964459895.1). Classification (GTDB taxonomy): domain Bacteria; phylum Bacillota_I; class Bacilli_A; order Izemoplasmatales; family Hujiaoplasmataceae; genus JAAYZB01. The sequence continues at coordinate 2,904 of CAYWOK010000070.1, read as the reverse complement.
CTTCGCCAAGATATTCACTTAAATCATAATAATATTGGAACATATAGGCTTCCGCATTTGCGGTGCCGCTAATTGAAGTGTTACCAAAATTGCGATTGGCAAAACGAGCCACTTCTTCATTGGTTGAGGCAAGCCTTACAGACACATACGCTGTTCCCGAGCTTTTACCTGCGCCAAGTTTGAAGGATATGTATCCGCTTCCTGCCAAGGTGAAATTACTTGACCTAAGCATTCCCATTCTTTCCTGGTTTATATCTTTGTTAGTATTATCATAAGGCTCTGCATAGACTCCAAAATGATACAATCCGTCTTTGTTGTAAGGATTGGTGTTTGTTGATCCGTAATACTCAGTCAGGACAACGCGTTCATTTATAAAAGATATAAGTCCCGCTTCGTCCTTCCATAAACCATAAGTGGTCCAGCCAAACAGATCTCCGGTTTCGAAACCGCCATTTACGACTTTGTTCAAACCGGCTTCAAAATCAATTTGCATCACGATATTATTAGCTTCTGCAGTTATTAAATCAAAACTATAGGTTGTATGGACTGAGTCAAAAATTCTGATAAGAAAACTATCTAAGAATGTGATTTGTTTGGTTGTGGAATTATAGGTGTAATCTTCGTCTTCTGTAAGATTTGTGCCATCATATTTGATGGCTGAGAAAGTGTTTCCACCAAAATCGATTTGGAATGTCACATCACTCAGAAAATCAATTTGGAAATCACCTGTGATTTGGGTTGCAATCGGCAGGATTACTTCTGGTTCGACGATGACTTGGAATGAAACATTTCCATCAGTTGTTGCCAAGATAAAATCAAGCGAAGTTTCCCCCGATGCAATTATCTCTAAATAATCGCCATTGATAGTCAATACTCCACTCACAAAGGAATAGTTGTCAGTGTCTACATCCAAAGCATCAAATTTCAATGAAGTATATGATTCATCATAGAGGTTGAAAGCTATTTCCAAATCTTGCTCAGTACCGCCAAAATACGTCATGCCAGTCGAAGTGATGATTGGCACTCTTGAATCAAGGACAGTTACAGTCAGTTCTGTATCACCATAGCCATTATTGAAGACAAACACTTGTTCACCATAGCCAAACGTTGCCAGATAACTTGAAGTAAAGGTAATTGTCCCTTCAGAAAACTGATAGTTTTCCGAATTGATGATAACTGAAGCATATTTAACGTTATTACAGACAAGTGGTAACCCGGTCATTACGAATGATACTGCTTGCGGATCGTGCTTGTCAAAATTCTTGTTACTTACAGAAGTATCTAAAGAAGCATACACGTTAACGATGAAATCGGCTCTGCCAGCTTCAGTCGTCAGAGTGAAAGTATAAGTTCCAACTGGAAGACTAATCAAATAAGCCTGTTTTACAGAAAAGTAGCGTGGGTCTCCATCGGTTTTAAAGATTATATTTTCTAAACCGATAGATACATCATCAAGCAAGACATCTGTCATTTCAAAATAGAGCGAGCTAGATTCAGTTCCAAAGGTGTCAACTGTCATGACTAAATCTTCTGATAGAGTATCCTTGTTAATAATCTTTTCGCCTTGAGAATCATAAATTATTGGATTTACAGTCTTATAGACGAGTTCGATATCTTTTGAAGCCGTAGCTCCGTATTCATCAGTGACTGTCAAAGTAAAATAGATACTTCCGACAAACACCGAGGCCGGTGTAAAACTGAAGGTTCCGTCACCAAAATCAGTGAAGGAAGTGTATGTAGCTTCTGTTTCAATCAGATAATCGAGACTTCCGATTTGATTTTGTGCCAAGACACTGAAGTTTTCATGGGATATTGCTTCCCCAGGTAATTTGATGAAATCGGTTTTGTCCAAGATTACCGGAGTATCATTCACGATGAAAAAAAGCGTTGCGCTGCCTCCAAGAGTGGACACTTCGATTTCATGGTCAAATCCTAAAGAAAGTGTATCTAGGAAAGTAGAATTTATTGTGATTGAAGTACCATCAATTGAATAGTTTGTCACTTCTACTGTTTCTTGATTGATTTTGAATGTCAAAAGTGATGCACCATCAAAATCATATAATAAAACCAAATTGTTTGTACTTCCATCGGTATATACATTATTTCCTTCCGGAAAATAAATGACTGGTTCAAGGTATGGATTGGTAGTCGTTGTTGTAGTTAGAATAGTAGTCGTTGTTGGAACCGTAGTAACCGTCGTGGTTGCTGCTGTGGTAGTTGTGGTTGTTGCAGTTGTCGTAGCAGTCGTAGTCGCGGTGGTGGTAGCTGTTGTTGCGGATGTGGTTGTTGTTGCTGTAGTTGGTACAGTGGTTGATGTGGATGATGTAGTAACAGTTGTAGTCGAGGTTGTTGATGATGTTGTAACAGTTGTAGTCGATGTAGTAATCGATGTCGTAGTAGCTGTTGTATTGGTGGATGTTGTGGTTGATGTTGTAGGAACTGTAGTCGTAATCTGACTAGCAGATGTGACAGTAGTAGGCATTGTAGTCGAGGTTGTCGTTAAACTATTTGAAGTCTCAGTTGTTGAAGCTGTAGCCATAGATGTTGAAGTACTTGTCTCAACTGATGCAGTAGTCGTTGGATTCGTACTCGTCAAAGAGGCTGTCGTTGATGAAGAGGCAGTCGTAAAAGTGGTTGTCAGCTTGCTACAACCGATGCCAAAAATCAAGAAACCGAAAAAGGTGAAAATAATGATTGCGTTTCTTTTCATCTAAGACACCTCCCCTACTCGTTCAAATTGACAGCCATCTGGCTGAAATCAAATACTGGTGCTTCTTCATAATATGTAATGATGTTATCGACAAAAATTGTATCGTAGCTGCCAGTGGCATTGTCGACAATTTCAAAATAACAAACTGTATTTATATAATCTGATAAATCTACAAAATAAGGCACCATGAAAAT
>CAYWOK010000069.1:0-7358 GCA_964459895.1 uncultured Candidatus Izemoplasmatales bacterium | reverse complement strand
CGATCAACAATCGTCCTTTACTTATAAAGGATGATTTTCTTTTTTGTGTGGAGGAAAGATTATGAAATACATGAGTGGTAACGAAATCAGAAAAATGTGGCTTGATTTTTTCAAAACAAAAGGTCATTCCATTGAAAAGGGTGCATCGCTGATTCCTAATGATGACCCCACTTTGCTTTGGATGAATTCCGGCGTTGCGGCGCTGAAAAAATATTTTGACGGCTCTGTGATTCCCAAAAACCCACGCATCGTCAATGTCCAAAAATGCATCCGGACCAACGATATCGAGCATGTCGGTAAAACCGCAAGACACCACACATTCTTTGAGATGCTCGGGAACTTTTCGATAGGAGACTATTTCCGCAAGGAAGCAGTCACTTGGGGATTTGAACTGTTGACGGATGAGAAATGGTTCGGCTTTGACAAGAATCTGCTATACATGACAGTCTATCCCGATGATGAAGAGACCAAAAATCTCTGGATTTCCCTTGGAATAGACCCCTCTCACATTGTTAAGACCGAAGAAAACAACTTTTGGGAAATCGGCGAAGGCCCTTGCGGCCCCTGTACGGAAATATTTTATGACAGAGGTGAGAAATTCGGAGATTTCGGAGTTGATGCGATAAGAGACGACATCGACAATGAACGCTATATCGAAATCTGGAACATTGTTTTTTCACAATATAATGCCAAACCAGGATTGAACAGAAATGAATATCCGGAACTTCCCAACAAAAACATCGATACCGGTTGCGGCCTGGAAAGAATTACTTCTGTGATCCAAAACGCCAAAACCAACTATGAGACTGACCTTTTCATGCCGATCATCAAGAAGATTGAAACGATCTCCGGCATTGACTATCATGGCCAAATGGCTTTCAAAGTCATTGCCGATCATATCAGAACCGTCACTTTTGCCATCGCTGATGGAGCAATCCTGTCAAATGAAGGCAGAGGCTACGTTTTGAGAAGACTGCTCAGGAGAGCTGTAAAATATGGTAAAAAGCTGGGCATAGAAAAACCATTCATGGACCGACTTGTTGAAAAAGTGATTATGGTAATGAAAGAATTCTATCCAAATATCGATAATCAGAAAGAAATTATCAAGAAAATCATTTCACAAGAAGAAAGTAAATTTCTTGAAACTCTTGTCCTTGGCGAAAAGCGCTTCGATTCAATCGCGTTAACAAGCAAGGATAAACTGATTACTGGAGAAGACGCTTTCTTGCTCTACGATACATTTGGTTTCCCGATTGAATTGACACTGGAATATGCCGAAGAGATTGGATACAGAGTCGATGTTTCAGGATTCGCTCTGGAGATGGAAAAGCAAAAAGAACGGGCTAGAAGCTCCAGAAAAGACATTCAATCCATGAAATCCCAAAATGAAGAGTACATCGATTTCTTGGCAAAAAGCGAATTTGTCGGGTACGAGACTCTCTTGCAAGAAACGAAAATCGTCAAGGTATTCGAAAAAGGATTGGTACTGGAAAAAACGCCATTTTACGCGACTTCCGGTGGTCAGGTAGCTGATACTGGCGTGATCTTCAACGAAGCTTTTTCGTTAAATGTCACAGATGTAACTAAATTACCTAATGGTCAGTTTTTGCATGTCTTCGAGACGATTGAAGGCGAAGTGGAAGAAAATGCCATAGTCATCGCCAAGGTTGATGAGCAAAGACGCAAACTGATAACCTATCATCACTCGGCAACGCATCTCCTATTCAAAGCTCTGCGGGATCTGTTGGGGCCGCATGTATCCCAACAGGGAAGCCAAGTCTCGAACGAATCATTACGCTTTGATTTCAATCATTATGAAATGATTCCCGATGAAATGATTTTGCAACTCGAGACAACTGTCAGAAAAATGATTGAGAAACATTATGAAACGAAAACCGAAATCCTGACTGTCGAAGAAGCCGTAAAAAAGGGTGCTGTTGCTGAATTCGGAGAGAAATACGAAGACTTGGTTCGCGCAGTCAATCTCAAATACACATTGGATCTTTGTGGCGGAACTCATGTCAAAGATCTTCACGACATTGGAGATTTTGCAATTCGCGCCTTGTATTCAATCGGTTCGGGAATCTATCGAATCGAAGGTCTAGCAAATCTTAGTGTCAATAGTCTCAAAGACTCTTTCGCAAACGCCGATCAAGATATTGACAATATCAAGAAAAAACTTGAAACCTTTCGAGGGTCTGCTTTATCTGAAGGAATTGTTTTGCCCTATGAATTACCGGAGCCAAAACCTTTTATCGGAAGTTATCTAGATGTCATTAATAAAAGAAATCAATTCACGCAAATGCAAATAGTCGCAAAAGAATATGAAAAAGAATACCAAAGGCTTATGCAAAAAGCTAAAGTTGTCGATACAACTGAGTTTTTGGCGCAGGCAAAAAACAACGTCATCATCGCCAAAGCCGATGATATCGAGATTGACCAGTTGAAGCAGTTGGTTGATAACCTAATGAATGAGTTGAAAGATGGTTTCGTGTTTGTGGCTTCTATTCTTGAAAACAAAGTTCTGTTTGTCGCAAAAAGTAGCAGACCATCGATCCATGCCGGAAACATGGTCAAATTGGCCGCTGTGATTACTGGTGGCAATGGCGGCGGACGTCCCGATTTCGCACAAGCTGGAGGGAAAGACTTATCCAAAGTCGATGAAGCCCTTACTAAAATCCGGGAACAAGTCAAATGAGATACATGGGACTTGACCTCGGGTCAAAAACATTGGGGATCTCGCTTTCTGATCCCAGCGGCATTATTGCCAACGCGTACGGAACTTTCACATTCTCAGATGGTGATTACCAAGATGCAATCAAACAAACTTTGGAATTGATCAATAATCAAAAAGTCGGAAAGGTCGTCCTAGGTCATCCGAAAAACATGGATGGATCCACTGGGTTTCAGGCAAAAATATCCGAAAACTTCAAGTTGGAACTTGAAAACAAAACCACCGTTCCAATTGTGTTGTGGGATGAAAGACTTACCACCAGGATTGCAAACCAGACGATGTTCCAGGCAAAGACGAAACGGAAAAATAAAAAACATATAGTCGATCAATTGGCTGCGACTGTGTTATTACAAAGCTATTTAGATAGCGGAAAGTAGGATGTTATGGAAAATGAAAAAGAATATTTGTTAGTGACAGATGAAGACGGAAAGGAAATCGAATGTGAAATCATCATGACTTTCTCTTCAGATGAATTCAACAAATCATATGTCGTATATCAACTCAAGGACGACGAATCTGGCGAATATTATGCGGCCAGTTACAATCCCGAAGATGACGATGAAGGCAAACTCTTTGAAGTCGAATCAGACAAGGAATGGGATTTGATCGAAGAAGTTCTGGAAAGTTTTCTTGAAGATGGCGAGGAAGATGATGAAGTAGACGCTGAAGAAGACGAAGTTGAAGATGAGGAAGACGAAGAATTAGAAGCAAAGTAAGGTTATGCTGGTGAAATTTGTGGAACAATCATATTTGAATGAACTCAATGCTAAACAAGATCCTCCGATTCTAGCAAAACTCAGGCAGTATGCAACTGAAAAACAAATCCCGATTATTCAGGAAGACGGAATGCATTTTCTTGTCCAACTCTTGATAGCGTCAAATGCCAAAAGAGTTTTGGAACTTGGCAGCGCAATCGGTTATTTTGCGATAGCCGCTGCATTGCTTGCAAAAGTGCAAGTGGTTTCTTTGGAAATCGATCCGATTATTACAGAAATTGCCAATCGAAACGTTGCTGATGCCGGTTTGCTTGAACAAGTGGAAATCGTGAATACCGACGCATTGATTTTCGATTCGGATACACTTGGAAAATTTGACCTTCTGTTTATCGATGCTGCCAAAGCGCAATATCAAAAATACTTTGAGAAGTATGAACATACGGTAAACACTGGTGGCATCATTGTCTCTGACAACTTGCTATTCCGCGGACAGGTTGAAAGACCGGAAACCATCATTTCCAGAAATCGAAAACAACTTGTAAATAAAATCAAAAAATATAATTCCTGGCTAAAAGACAACCACGAGTTTCTAACCTATTTTTACGAAATTGGCGATGGCATTGCCATCTCGATCAAATTATAAGGGGCTATCATGGACATTGTCGCTACTCTGAAAAATTTCGAAGAGATTCCCGAACTCATCCATCTTGGTGCAGATGTTTTTTTGCTTGAGTCGGAAACATATACAAGAGCGGCAAAATATCCATTCTCGCTTGAAAAAATCATCGAAATAGCTAAGATTCTCCGCAAGAAAAGAAAAAAAACCTATGTTTTGCTTAATACTTTCATTCATGAACAGGATATTGAGGGTATCAGAGCTTTTCTCTTTGCACTTGACAAGTCAAAAGTCGATGCTTTCGTATGTTATGATTTCAGTTTGATCATAATCGCGAAAGCGTTGAAAATGGAACAACGGATCATCTATCAGCCGGGAACTATGAATACTCATCCAAAAGACATGTCTGTCTTCCGAGATTTAGGAATCAGAGGCATTACGATTTCCCGAGAAATCACATTTGCGGAAATTTGTGAGTTTTTCCAGGAAAAGGATCAGTTGGAACTCTCATTGTCTGGACACGGATATCAAGAAATGTTCTACTCCATCAGAAAATTGCTTGAGTCTTTTATGATTTCCCAAAAAAATCAGGAATTCAGCCTCGATCCTGACGATTTTTACCAAATCAGGGAAAAACAGCGGCCAGATTCGTTCTTTCCCATTGTCGAGGATAGATTTGGAACTCAGATATATCGCGGTAAAAAGTTATCTTCATTTGAGTTTATCGAGTGGATGGAGCCTTATCTAAAAGATTTTTTCATTGAGAGAAGATTCATATCCGATCAAGAATATTACGCTTCAATCGAAGCTTATAAGCTGAAAGAATACGAACAATTCACAAATAAATATGGTATTGAATATGATACGGGTTTTTTTATGCAAAAGACCGAAAAGATTAAAGGTGATCTATGATGAGACCTGAACTGCTGGCTCCTGCCGGCGACTTGGAAAAAGTCAAAATCGCCTTGTTGTACGGTGCCGATGCAGTCTATATCGGCGGTAGAACTTTTTCGCTTCGTGCCAGAGCATCCAAATTTGGAGTGACAGATATCTTTGAAGCGGTCAATTTCGCCCACAAACTCAAGAAAAAAATCTATGTCACATGCAATATTGTTCCCCATAGTGAGGATTTGAAAGAACTTGATGACTATCTGCTCGACCTTGAAAGGATCAAAGTCGATGCAATTATCGTTTCCAATCCTTATGTTCTCAAACGAGCTCAAGAGTTGACGGATTTGGAAATCCATATTTCCACACAGCAATCGGTCACAAATAGCATAGAATGCGTTTATTGGTTTTCTGAAGGCGCAAAAAGAATCGTTTTGGCAAGAGAACTTTCACTTGAGGAAATCGCGATCATTAAGAAAAAAACACACGCCGAGCTGGAAATATTCATCCATGGAGGCATGTGCGTCTCATATTCTGGCAGATGTACTTTATCCAATGTCATGTCGCTACGCGATGCAAACCGAGGCGGTTGTGCTCACAGCTGCAGATGGGAATATGATCTGTTCAAAAATCACGAACTGGTCGCTTCTGATTTTCAAATGGCCTCAAGAGACCTCGCTGCCATCGAGTACGTTCCTCGCCTGATTGACATTGGCGTCGATTCCTTGAAAATCGAAGGCAGGATGAAATCCATCCATTATATCGCCACTATCGTCCACACTTACAGAAAACTAATCGACGATTATCTGAGCGGTAATCTTCAATCGCAGGAAACATACGAAAACGAGATCAAAAAAGCCGAGAACCGACCAACAGGACCTGGATTTCTCAATTCTGCTGCTTCTGAGGAACGACAACTGTACCAAGTAAATCAGTTTCCACATGTCAAAGAATTTTGCGGAGTTGTGATCTCATATGATCGTCTAAGCAAAAAAGCATTGATAGAACAAAGAAATTTTTTTGCCATCAACGACACTATCGAAATCTTCAGTCCTGACCAAGAGGAGAGGCATTTCAAAATTGCAAGCATCCTATCGGAAAATGGTGAAGAACTTGATGCGGCTAGACATCCATTGCAAAAAATTCTCATTGATTCCGATATCACGTTAAAACCATATGATTTGTTAAGAAGGGTGATAGAATGAAAAAACCTGTCATTATCGCAGTGGCCGGAGGTTCATCCTCGGGAAAAACTACTGTTGTGAACAAAATATTGGATAATATCGGTGATTATCCTATCATAGTCATTAAGCATGACGACTACTATAAAGACCAAGCCCTTATGAGTTTGGAAGAAAGAAGAAAGGTCAATTATGACCATCCTTTCTCGCTCGATAACGATTTGTTTTTTGAACATCTTACAAAACTTATCCATGGAGAATCGATTGAGAAGCCTACATATGATTTCGTACTGCTTACCAGAGCAGAAAAAACCGAGATCATAAAACCTGCGAAAATCATTATTCTCGAAGGAATCTTGATTTTGGAAGACGAAAGAATCCGAAATCTAGCCGACATCAAAATATTTGTCGAAGCAGACGATGATTTAAGATTTATCCGCAGATTGAAACGCGATACATTAGAGCGCGGAAGAACCCAAGAAAGTGTCATTGAACAATATATCACGACAGTCAAACCAATGCACTTCGCCTTCGTGAAACCGACGAAACGTTATGCCGATATTATCATCCCCAATGACTATTATCATGACGTCGCAGTGGATTTGATTAAAGCAAAAATTTTATCTATCTTAAACAAATAAAATATGCTATAATAAATAGCACTATACGTTAGGAGACAAGAATCATGGAAAATACTTATAAACTCACAGAACAAGGATTCGAAAAATTAAAAGAGGAATTGACGCATTTGAAAGATGTTGACAGAAAGCTCAACCTTGAGGCTTTAAAAGAAGCCAGAGCTCAGGGCGACCTGACTGAAAACGCCGATTATGATGCAGCAAGAGATGAACAAGCCCGGATAGAAGCCAGGATCAAAGAAGTCGAAAACATTCTGAAGCATTCCGAAATCATCAGCAATTCCAACAATTCAAAAACCATCTTGATTGGCAAAACCGTCAAAATCAAATTCGTTGACAACGATCTAGAACGGGAATTCACGATCGTTGGTCACTTAGAGGCTAATCCTTTACAAGGGAAAATCTCAAACGAATCGCCAATCGGAAAAGCTCTTATTGGACACAAAAAAGGTCAAATAATCAACTACAAGGCCGAAACTGGTACGGAAATTTCCGTTGAAATAATCGATATTAAATAACGAGAAAATGAAAATTTTCTCTTTTTTCTTTTGGGAGTGGTAAAATGATCGGAATTATTGGCGCATT
>CAYWOK010000068.1:0-7528 GCA_964459895.1 uncultured Candidatus Izemoplasmatales bacterium | reverse complement strand
GGGCTTTGCCTTTTAGTCTTTCATACAAACCGTTAAAGAACTCGGCAAAGATGATCCCGGAATTACCTCTCGAACCGTTAAGGGCCGCATTAGCGATCGATTCGACGGTATCAGACAAGTTTTCAGAGGGTATAGCCTCATTGATAATTGTCTGCATTAGGAAAGACATATTCGAGCCGGTATCTCCATCAGGGACCGGGAATACGTTGATTTTGTTCAGATGTTTCTTTTCACTGATCAGTTTTCTTGCACCGGCAAGAAAGGCAAAGTAAATGTCGTTGCCTTTTAATGTCATTACTTCCATAAAGTCATTACCTCACTATCAAAAACGTTATTGTGGATACGATGGCCCCAAGGGAAGAACCCCAGGCGAGATCAATCAAAGTGATCTGCCAAGGCCAGTTTTTCAGGGTCGCGAGATTGGTCAAGTCATAAGTTGCATAGGTGATAAAGCCAAAGAACATACCAGCGAAAATAGCATAAACTAGCGATTCTCTGGTAACAGCCGGTTCAATGACAAAAAACGTCAACCCCACGACAAACAAGAGGTAAAAGATAATAGCCGGGATCCATTTGACCGGCCCCATGAAGTCAGCCAAAAACTTGGCATAGAGATTTTTGGCAATAAGCGTCAGCCAAACCATATCGATTGCAAAAAAGATTCCCAAGGCGATCGCAAAAATTTTGATGTATGTCATATTATCACTCTCCTACTAAATATTTTATCATTTTATGATTTGAATGTACATAAACATGCTCAACAGCAAAATGCAATCAACATGTTAGTTTAGTTCGGGAATTGATTGTTTGAGTAGCGTTGTGACAAGTTTGTATCCATTGTAATTTAGATGCAGACCATCATCAGTATAGGCCTCGCTCAAATCCCCCGAATCATTGCTTAGAGCTTTATAATAATCAAGAAATGTAATTCCGGATACTTCTTTCAAGAACTTATTTAGTATAAGGATTTCTTGATTGTCTCTCGAATTGACCGCTTCAGGATTGATTTGATAGTTAACCGGATAGACAGCTTCAACGCAGATTTTAGTGTTTGGCAATCGTATCTTTATCTCGGTAATTGCTTTTGATACTCTCTCAAAAACGGTCTTTGGAGACTGATGAGAGAAATGGCCAAAATCATTTGTGCCGATTAATACCTTAACAACTGATGGCTCTATGACCAGTACACTTGCCTCAAGTCGTTTCAACAGCCCTTTGGTAGTATCTCCGGAGATGCCTCGATTTATAATCTGTTTATCGCCAAAGAATGCTTCAAGTGGAAAATTTTCCGTAATTGAATCACCGACAAAAACTATTCCACCCTTTTCGATTATTTTGTTTTCAGTTTCAAATTGTCTGACTAATTTTTTGTAATGAGTTAGCAATTCTCTGTTCATGACGGTCTCCTTAGTATTAACATATTCAAATACGCTTATAATGTATCATAATCCATTTATATATACAAGCCAAGGCAAATGAAAAACGCACCGAAAGGGGTGCGTAACATTCGTCAGATTTCCCGGATTTTGATGACTCCGGAGATTTTTTCTATTTTATTCTTGATTTTTTCTGTAAAGGTTTCGTCAAAATCAAGCAAAGTCGCAGAATATTTGCCTCTTGACTTGTTAACGAGGTTTTTGATCTGAATTACTTTTTCCAAGGCTTTCGTCAGGTCGGTCAGGAAAGAATCGGCGCTCTCATGCAATATCAACAAGCGATTCTTTGTGGTATTGTGACCGGCATCAAGTTTGGGATAGTTGACGGAATTGATAATCGATCCTTCCTCAACATACATCTTAAGCTGATCTACAGCCATCATGGCGCAATTGTCTTCTGATTCTTCTGTCGATGCGCCAAGGTGAGGGATTGTGATGACTCCAGGCATATTTGCGGTTTTGAAATTAGGAAAGTCAGTGACATATTTTTTGACAATGCCTATATTGATGGCATTAGACAATGCATCATCATCAACCAATTGATCACGGCTGAAGTTTAAGATCACACAGCCAGGTTTCATAATGGCGAAAACAGATTCATTTACCATATATTTTGTCGAATCCAGCAAAGGCAAGTGCAAACTGATAAAATCAGATGCTTTGTATATTGGAGTAAGGTCGCCCACAAGATTCACAGATTCAGGAATCAGACTTCTGGCCTCATCGGTTAGATAAGGGTCATAACCGATGACCTTCATCCCAAGGTCGACACAGGCTTTGGCGACCTTTCCGCCAACCGCTCCAAGTCCGATAACCCCGATTGTCTTGCCCAGTATTTCTGTTCCGCCAAAGGCAGCTTTGGCTTTCTCGATGGATTTAAGGATATTTTGGTCCTCGTGGTTTTCCTTGACCCAGTTGATGCCACCAACGATGTCTCTTGAAGCCAGAAGCATGCCACAAAGCACTAGTTCCTTGACGCCGTTGGCATTCGCCCCAGGGGTGTTGAAGACAACGATGCCTTTTTCAGCCATCTTGTCCAAGGGAATATTGTTTACGCCTGCTCCGGCTCTTGCGATGGCAATCAAGTTGGAAGATATCTCCATTTCGAGCATATTGAAACTGCGAACAAGCAGCAAAGCAGCTTCTTCGACATTTTCTGTAATTTGATACTTGTCAGGAAACCTGTCAAGTCCCAGATTAGAGATGTTATTTAGACAAGCAACTTTCATAGGTGGTGCACCTGTTCGAATTCATTCATGAAATCAACCAAGGCGACGACACCTTCGATCGGCATGGCGTTATAAATCGAAGCCCTCATCGCTCCGACAGAGCGGTGTCCCTTCAGGTTGTCAAAACCTTTGGCTTTTGCTTCCTTGACAAATAAATTATCTATTTCTTCATTGCCGGTGCCAAAAGTAACATTCATCAAGGATCTGTCTTTCTTACAAACAGTCCCATGGAATAGTTTGGATTGATCAAGGTAGTCATAAAGAATAGCAGCTTTGGTCTTGTTGATCTGATGCATTCTGTCAAGTCCGCCAAGTTTAAGAAGCCATTTGAAGACGAGTCCGCAAATATAAATTCCATAGGTAGGCGGTGTATTGTACATCGAGCCATTTTCAGCGTGGACGCTGTATTGTAGCATCGTCGGAACGTATGGCGCAAGTTCGGTTCTAATCAAATCTTCACGGATGATGACGATCGTTGTTCCCGCAGGTCCGATGTTCTTCTGGGCTCCGGCAAAAATCAAGCCGTATTTGGAGACATCGACAGGCTCGGAAAGAATGCTGGAAGACATGTCAGATACCAAGACTTTTCCTAAAGTGTCCGGCAAAGTGTTGTATTTTGTTCCATAGATCGTATTGTTCTCACAAATGTAGACATAGTCTGCATCTTGAGAGATATTCAGTTTGTCAAGATCAGGGATATAGGAGAACAACTTGTCTTCACTCGAAGCAATTTTTCTGGCATCGCCGTATTTTTTTGCTTCTGCATAGGCTTTTTTTGCCCATTGACCGGTAACGATATAATCAGCTACGCCTTTAACCATCAAATTCATCGGTACCATGGCAAACTGGACATGGCCTCCGCCTTGCAAGAATAATACTTTGTAATTGTCAGGAATCTGCATCAGAGTCCGAAGATCTTTTTCGGCATCCAAAATGATCGTTTCGAATGCTTTCGAACGATGGCTCATTTCCATGACCGACATGCCTGTGTTATTGTAATCAAGCATCTCTTCTGCGGCTTGACGCAATACATCTTCAGGTAAGACCGCGGGTCCCGCGGAGAAATTGAATACTCTTTTCATATCACATCTTTCCTTTCTGGATGATTCTGCTTTCCAAATAATATCTTTTTTCCAGGGCTTCCCCCAGAGAGAATGATTTTCTTGGTAGTACGCCTTTTTCTTTGATATAGGCAAATAATTGGCTTCTGTCGAGGTGTGGCATGGTTATGCCTATGGATTTTGGGTTTTCTTCAATAATCTTGATGAGACTATCCATGCCATGCACATAATCTATGGACGCTTCCGGATGATTTGGCAGATAATTGTCGAGAAATTCTTGAACCCAGGAAATCGTTTCAAAAGGATTGTTTGAAGTAAGAAGATATCCTTCGCCATCAGAAGAAATCACCTTCAGTGGGACAGAGCCTTGGCTAGTGCGATTAATCTCATGAAAGAAATTATCCTCGTCAATATTAAAAAGGACCCGGTGAATCGGCTCGAAGGCAAGGCCATCGTCGTAAATGCTTGTCAGTTCAACCATCGCATAGCGTGCGGGATGATCAGTCAAATCAGTTTCAGGAATATGTTTCTTGATGTTTTCCCAACAAACTTTGGCGGCAGCCAGGGAATGATTGCCATCGCCCACAACTAGTTGTGAAGTTTCCAGCAATTGATTGATTTTGGCAAGAGTTGAGTCATAGTCATCGATCATATAACCGACAATGTGTCCGCCGCCCATGTTTAGGTCAAAATCATAGACTTTCTCATATTTATCTTTTTGTTTGTATAATTCCGGAATCAGACCTGAAGTATCGTCAATCAGAACCAGGATATGGGGAAGTTCAATTGGAGCCTGTTCCCTGATTTTTACCCTTGGCGGGATACGGTTCAAAACTGTTTTCTCGGAAGCTACAATTTTGCCTTTTCTGCCTTCTTCATATTGATACTCATCAAGGTCGATCATACAGACAAGACCCAACCGGTGCGGTTGAAAAGGCGTGGTTCTGTCAACCAGAACCAAACCTTTTTTTTGTATGAACAAGTCGGATCTAAGATATAGATCCATATTTTCGTTGACGCTTTTGATTCTGGTTTCGAAACCCATATCCAAATATGCTTCCGGCAGGATAATATGGTAAGTTGAGGGCACATTATCCACAAGTTGGTGCACTTGATTCCAATATGCTTTTTCGCTTGTGAACTGGTCACAAGCGATAACTGCCCATTTATGATAATCGATGCTTAACTTCGGAAGTAAGATATCGGGTGCCTTGACTACTGCCACTTTAGACAACGCCTTGATCAAGCATTGCCTGATAAATACGCATGAATCCGGCGATATTTGCGCCGATGACCAAATTTCTGTGATCGGTATATTTTCTGGCTTCGGAATAAGCTTTCTTGAAAATATCGGACATGATGATTTCTAATTTTTCATCGACTTCAGCATATGACCAGGGAAAGTGCATGGCATTCTGGCTCATTTCCAGGCCGGACACGGCGACGCCGCCGGCATTGGCAGCTTTGCCAGGTGCGAACAGGATATCGGCATGTTGCAGATATTTTGTGGCATCTAGGGTAGTAGGCATATTTGCGCCTTCTGCGACCAGGAAGCAGCCGTTGGCGACAAGTGCCTTTGCGCCTTCAAGTGGAAGTTCGTTTTGCGTTGCGCAGGGAAGCGCGATGTCGCAGGGAAGTTTCCAGATGTCGGTCGGATTTTCATTATAGATAGCATTCGAACGATATTCGAGATATTTGGTCGAGAATTCAGGAGTTTCAAGTGTCAGGTTTCTGACGATGTCGATATCGATGCCGTTTGGATCATAGACATAACCGTTCACATCGGACATCGCAACAACTCTTGCGCCCATTTCACGGGCTTTCAAAGCGGCATACAAACCAACTTTTCCAGATCCGGAAATAATAACCCTTTTATCTTTCATATCATCGTTGCGATAGACTTTGAGCATCTCTTGGACAAAGTAGCACAGGCCATAGCCAGTGGCTTCTTTTCTAACAAGAGAGCCTCCGTATGTCAAACCTTTTCCAGTCAAGACTCCGGTCGATTCGTTTTTGATCTTCTTGTACATTCCGTACATATAACCGACTTCTCTGAAACCAACGCCGATGTCACCGGCGGGGATATCAGTGTCTGGTCCTAAATGACGGTATAGTTCAAGCATGAAGTTTTGGCAAAAACGCATGATTTCGCCATCTGATTTGCCTTTGGGATCGAAATCGGCTCCGCCTTTTCCGCCGCCCATGGGAAGGCCTGTCAAGGCATTCTTGAAGGTTTGTTCAAAACCCAAGAATTTCAAAATCGATTCATTGACAGAAGAATGGAATCTCAGTCCGCCCTTGTACGGCCCGATAGCCGAGTTGAACTGGATACGGTAACCCCGGTTGACATTGATTTTGCCTTGATCGTCAATCCAGGTCACGCGAAATTTGATGATGCGCTCAGGTTCGATGATTCTTTCCATGATCCCAAACTGTTGGATTTTTGGATCGGACAAAACAAGAAAGTCCATCGCCTCAAAAAACTCTTCTACGGCTTGTAGATATTCTGGTTGTCCGTCGTTTCTTTCTGATACTGTTTTAAAAATTTCATTCAGGTACTCGCTCTTAAACAATTTCTTCGCCTCGCTTATATTTTTTTTGCGATTTCTTCAAATCGCGTCTTCTGAAAACGTAAAAAAAAGCACAAATTTTTCCATTCTGCCTAATTTACTGAAATATTTCTATTTCCTTTCTGGTATAAATTGACTAGTCTGCTTTTCATAATTACATTATACAATGAAAGCGCTTTTTTCTCAAGTGTTAATTTTGTGAAAATAAAAGATTTTTTATTTTGCAAGATTCATTATAGAATTAACTAAAAATCATCTTTTTTATATGAATTATTCATAAAAAAACCAACCCAAATGGATTGGCTCAAATTACTCGTTAAGGCTTCTGAATGTATATCCAACCGCCACGTGTTCCTCCGGGATATTTCAGGATATACGTAAGTATTAAAGCGGTTCTTTCTGGAGTATCAATAAATTTGGAAATAATATAGTCATAATATATTGTTAATTGGTTGTTTGAGAAATCATAATCATCAGTTGTAATGTCATTGCCGCTAAGACCAAAAAACGAACCTGAAAACATGACGAATGTCAAGATGACATCAGTATCTTCAACATAAGGAAATGATCCAATGCTTTCAAGATAGGGCATTCTTGTATCAGTTACATAAATTATGACAAGTATCTCTCCCTCTGAAGTTGAAAAGTTGAATTCATGATCGCCTAAGTTAAGAGAATATAGATATGCCTGTTTAAAAGTTGCATGAATGCCAGAAACTGTAACTTCTGTTTCTCCTAAATGGACTCCAAGTGATGTTTCAATCATTGATACTGTTAATTCAATATTTGACAATTCAATCATCATATCAGCATCAGATAATTTATCATATTCAAATTCCAATGTAGGAATAGTTGTAACGGTTGTTGTAGGTTCAGTGGTAGTTCCAGCTGTCGTAATTGTCGTTGCAGGTATCGAAACTGAGGTAGAAATAATGGATGTTGAAGTTTCATCTTGCGTTGTCGTCGATATGGAAACTGTCGTCGTTACGCTTGTCGTTGTTATGGCTGTTGTCTCTAAAGTAGTTGATAATTCAGTACAGCCAAAAACAGACACCAGAAGCAATAATATTAAGATAATCAAGGCTCTTTTTCCCATTTATTACACCTGCCGCAAAATGATTTGTATGACAAAAAAGTATATTGCATCTATTTGAATAAATATACTTTAAGTTGTTTGGAATGCTTTGAAACTTATCATATCATAAACCTAAACAAAATAAAAGAGATAGTTC
>CAYWOK010000067.1:0-7540 GCA_964459895.1 uncultured Candidatus Izemoplasmatales bacterium | reverse complement strand
ATTTGGACGGGACCTTGCTAGACAACGGAAAACCCGCAGCGAACATCGTTGAAACAATCACTTTATTGAAAGCAAACGGACATATTCCGATTATTGCGACCGGGAGAGTTCCGCATTTGCTATATGACGTTCGCGAAACTCTGGGAATCGACTCCTATATTGCCGCCAACGGCAATTTCATTTTTTATGACGGAAAGGTCATTCATGAGCGCTACATTCCTAAAAATATAGTGGAAAGACTTTTGCATGAAGCCGACAATAAAGGCTTTGATTTGGCAATCGAAGGCGCAAGAGGGTACGTGGCATATCGCAAGGAGACCGATCTTGTCAGATCATTCTCCGAGGTCTTTCACATTGAAGAGCCAATAGTAGACAGGAATTTTACTGATCACAACGAAGTTTTGGCTTTTGTTGTTTTTGAAGACGACATCGTGCCCATGCTTCGTGACAAATTTCCCGAACTAGTATTTAATCGCTCCAACCGCTTTGGTTACGATGTAAATTTGCATGGTGGTCTCAAAGTAAATGGAGTCAGATTCATGATCGAGTATCTGAAACTGTCAGAAGATGACGTCTATGCAATCGGAGACGGATACAACGACATTGACATGCTTGCCTCCGTCAAAAATTCCATCGCCATGGGCAATGCCTATCCTGAAGTTAAAGCAGTATGCAAATATATTACCGCCTCGGTCAACGAGGATGGTGTCAGAAAAGCCATGGAACATTTTGGCTTGATATAATCAATCAGAGAGAAAGTGATATCATGTATGACGCAATCGTCATAGGGGGCGGTCACGCCGGTACTGAAGCTGCTTTGGCGCTTTCAAGACTCGGTAAAACGACTTTGCTCGTTACCGGAAATCTAACAATGATTGCATCAATGCCCTGCAATCCGTCAATCGGCGGACCCGCAAAAGGCACTTTGGTAAGAGAAATTGATGCCTTGGGTGGAGAAATGGGCAAAAATGCCGATAAAACCACTTTGCAGATGAAAATGCTGAACAGTTCCAAAGGGCCTGCTGTCAGAGCCTTGAGAGCCCAATCGGACAAAGTTCTATATCCGAGAACCATGCAAATTTCTTTGAAAAATCAAGATAACCTGGAATTGAAAGAAGCATATGTAAAAAGCTTGATCGTTGAAAATCAACGTGTACAAGGCGTCGTTTTGGAAGATAATACCGAAATCCGCTCCGAAGCGGTTGTTTTGACCGCGGGAACATATATGAATGGCGCAATCCTTGTCGGAAGCACGAAAGTTTCCGGAGGACCAGACAATCAAAAGCCTTCAATTGGGCTGAGCGATAACCTTCGAGAGTTGGGAATCGAGACATTTCGTTTGAAAACCGGCACACCCCCAAGACTAAAGCGCGATTCCGTAGATTTTTCCAAAATGGAAGAAAGCCCCGGAGACGGATTCATCCATCATTTCAGTTTCGATCCTTCGTATCTGCGGATCTTGGAAAAGGAATGGCCCTGCCATCTGATTCACACTACCAAAGAAACACATAAAATAATCTACGACAATTTACAGAAATCGGCTATGTACAGCGGTCTGGTCGAAGGGGTAGGTCCAAGGTATTGTCCGTCGATTGAAGATAAACTCGTCCGATTTGCCGACAAGGAAAGACACCAATTATTCATTGAACCGGAAAGCGCTTTGCTTGATGAAGTGTATCTTCAAGGTTTCTCCACGTCGATGCCTCATGATATTCAGGATAAAATGGTTGCTTCGCTACCCGGACTTGAACACGCCGTGATCGCTAAATATGCCTATGCCATCGAATACGATGCAATCGATTCTACAACGCTTTGGCCGTCTTTGGAATCAAAGATTATCAAAAATCTATTTTTTGCCGGCCAGGTTAACGGGACAAGCGGTTATGAAGAAGCGGCAGCTCAAGGCTTGATGGCAGGAATCAATGCCAGCCGGGCTATCGATGCCTTATCTCCGGTTGTATTACGCAGAGATGAAGCTTATATCGGCGTTTTGATTGACGACTTGGTCACAAAAGGCACAAAAGAGCCTTATCGAATGCTGACATCGAGGGCGGAATTCAGATTGTTGCTTAGACACGACAACGCTGACTTGCGTTTGACGGACAAAGGCTATGAAATAGGGTTGATTTCCGAGGAAAGATTCCAATGTTTCCAACAAAAACAAGCACAAATCAAAGCAGAAAAAGCAAAATTACAAACAATTGAAATCACACCAAGTGCGAAAATCAACGAGATGCTACTGGCAAATAAACTTACGCCGATAAAATCTAAGACATCCCTTCACGATTTATACAAACGCTCTGAAATCGACACTTCAATCATGATGACGCTTTTTCCAGAGGTTATGACAATGCCAAGAGATGTATACGAACAGATTGAAATCGAGATCAAATATGAAGGTTATATCGCCAAAGCGATTAGGGAAGCAGTCAAATTTCAAAAAGAAGAAGCAATTTTGATTCCTGAGGACTTGGATTATTCCAAGGTGCCAAATCTGGCCACGGAAGCCAGGAGCAAACTGCTAAAAGTCAAGCCTGTCACAATTTCTCAAGCCTCAAGAATCAGCGGAGTGAATCCTTCTGATATTCAGATGTTGCTAATCTATATGAAAACAAGAAAGTGAAGAGGCATTAGTTCTTAACTTTGTTTTCTATTTGTTGTTAATATGGTAAAATGAAATAAGGTGATAATTTGATTCCTGAATTTGTGAATAAATTATATGAAATGAAACTCAATTCTTCTAAAATAATACTTGATAAATTTGCCAAATATTATCAATTCCTCGAACAGAAAAATCAAGTTATGAACCTGACCGCAATCATTTCCGAGGAAGAAGTATATCTAAAACACTTTTATGATTCTTTGTGTCTTTCAAAGGCAATCATTTTGAAAAATCAAAAAATCCTTGATGTCGGAAGCGGAGCCGGATTTCCTTCGATACCGCTAAAGATCGTTTTTCCCGATCTTAAGATCACAATCATCGACAGTCTGAACAAGCGCATCGGATTCTTGGACAAACTGACTGAACTGCTTGAACTTGATGATGTAGAATTGATATCTGGACGCGTCGAAGAATTGCCTACAAAAGGGAAATACGACATCGTAACCGCTAGAGCGGTAGCCAAACTGAATATTTTGCAGGAACTGTGTCTTCCTTTCGTAAAAACCGGAGGATACTTTGTGGCGATGAAATCGATTAATTACGAAACTGAACTCGCTGAAGCAAAACCGGGCATTGAAAAACTCGGAGGAATAATCGAAAACGTTATAGAATACGAAATCTCAACGGGATTGAAACACGTGTTAATCCTGGTAAAGAAAATCAAACCGACCGAATCGACATATCCCAGGAACTATTCACAGATCAAAAAAAGACCACTGTAGGGAGGGTACAAAGTTGCCGAGAAATAAATCGTACATGTTTTCGGAAATCGAGGATTATCGGGAAGCTTTGGAAATCAAGCACCTAAGGACCAAAAATCTGTTCGTAATTACTTTAATGAGCTTGATAATGGTCATAACGCTTGTCTACATGCTCGTGACATCCTTTCCGCTTTTGCAAACCATATCACTATTAGTTGGATATTTGCTGGTGATTATTTTTAACTTTGCCGGTTTGGCCTACGGCTGGGGAAACTACCGGTTCTACCAGTTGAACAAATATATCACGACTCTTTATATATATGTTCTTGCTATTTGCACGGTATTCATTTTCAAATCTCCTTCGACGATTACTGCTCTTTTCATCGCTTATGCGATCAGCGCTTACTATCAGGATCTGAAAGTCATCCTTATCAGCAATCTCTTCCTGCTATTTTCTGTAGTCATGTTCATGATAAACTTCCCTGAATACATGAATATGCAAAACGCCAGTCTGGAAGACCAGTTGGGAATCTCCATTTTCTTTTTTGCTTTTGTAGGAATCTTGACGATATCATCATATATCATCGTGAAACAGAAACAATTCTTTTACAATCAGATCGCACTTTCCAAAGAAACGGAATTTCGCAATATCGATCTGTTGATCGACATGCAAAAAGAAGTACATCAAGAAGATGTCAACGTGGAAAAATATTATGAGAACATTAGCGCATTTTTAGATGAATTCTCAAAAAAACTTGAGATTGAAAATGCCTTTACCGATAAGATGCAATTGCTGTTGGCTCTTGAGAAGGGCGAACAAAAAAATGTGCTTCAGGACAGGTATCCCGAATACTCTAGGGAAGACCTTGATGATTTTGAAGAATTGTTGATCGGCGCGAAACGTAAACTGAGAAAAATATCCATCAAGATGAGCCACACTTTTGATATCGATGTGAAACGGCGGGAAATGTTTTCCGAGACCCACTTCAAGAGTTTCAATCACCAGGCCGATGGCCTGGAGATTAAAATCATCGCTTTCGTGGTGTTCTACACCGCCTTGAAAAGAGGCTTGGACGGATTTGCCAAACTCGATGAACAGACCATCCGCGAGGCGCTCACCAGCACCGATTATTTTTACTATATCGATCCAAGAGTCATGCGGATCTATCAGAAAAACAGCGAAGTTTTCGACACCATTAGCGATGACATCCTTCGAAAGAAGGTGACTTAATGAAAGATTTTCTAAGACGCGTATTCGACACTGAATTTCTGCCGATGAGCGAGGTCAGGAAAATAAAAGTCGTTTTGGTCATGGCTTTCTTGCTGATAATCACCGCGCTCACTATTCCGTTTTCCTTGTTTTTTGATTATTCAACCGGAATCACGATTCTGATCCTGGCTATTTTTCTGGTGGTTTATGGATTGATGTTTGTCTTGATTCAACTGAACAAGATATTACCCGCAATCCAGTTAAGTATTCTCTATTCGATCGGACTTACATTGTTCTATACCCAGGGAACCTCTGCGTTTTATGCCTATTTGTTCTTTTATATTGCACTCACGATTGTCATCTTTTACCAAGAACTCTATTCCTACCTGTCATACGGAACCATTATCACCGTTTTGGGTGTATTATATATTATTTCACACCAAGGAGGATTGGTTCTTGCCCAAGATACTCCGGGATCGATGTATATATACATTTTGATCTGGGTGTTGTTCTATTTTGTTTTTCTCGTGCAGATCCTTTATAATGAGAAACTCTATACCGACATGAATTACGACTGGGTCAAACTGAACCATGTTATCGACAGGTATCAGGAAGACATCTACATCTATTTGGATGAACTCAGAAAGAAAAACAAGAATCCGCTCATGTACGAGGACTTGGATTTTCAGAAGACCGTCGACGAACTGATTGTGTTCATCGGTGAACAGACCAAGGAATCCGGCAAAGAAATCACCAACATTTTTGATTTATATCTGTATATTCATGAAAAAGGTCTCGATCGCATCCTTGAAAACGAAGAAGTTAGTGTCTCGATGAAGAAAACTGCTAATCGACTCAACAAGTATCTGCTCAACCAAAGAACGGATATGTTTTCGATGATTGTCAATTTCTTTTCCAAATTCCGCGAAACAGAAAAATACAAACCTAACCGTTACGATTATAGTTTGAAAAAACTGGCAGCCAAAGGCGATGAACAAGTAATTGCTCTCGCTATGATCTATCATTATCTTGCTTGTGAGGTCACCGGAAAAGACGAATGGGATCAAATGAAAAGAATTATGACGGAAGAGGAAATTTATAAGTTATTTACCGGAATTGACTCGGAGGAGTTTCTGACTCCGACACAGATTGCTTTCTTCAAAGAAAACTATGATTTATTTGTAAAATATCTAGGGAACAAGCAGTAATGGAAAGGAAGATTGTATGAGCATTGTAATTTCGATCGCAAATCAAAAAGGCGGCGTGGGAAAAACCACCACCGCCATCAATCTTGCAAGTTCCTTGGCTCACTTAGGCAAAAAAGTTTTGCTTATTGACTTGGACTACCAAGCCAATGCCACCACTTGCATGGGCATAGACAGAGGCAGCTTTGAAAAAAGCGTTTTTGATTGTCTGATCGAAAATGCGACCATTCCAAATGCGACCTTGACCACGGAAAATCCATTGATTGACGTTTTGCCGGCAAAAACCACCGTTGAAGGTGTCGAGGAAAAAATCATTCTGAATTCAAACCGTGATTTCATACTCCATACACAGCTTGATAAAGTAAAAAACGAATATGACTATGTTCTGATTGACTGCCCGCCTTCCCTAGGCTATATCACGACAAATGCCTTGATGGCTTCGGATGGAGTAATTGTTCCTGTTCAATGTGAATTTTTGGCGATGGACGGACTTACCCAACTCTTGAATACAATCAGGCTGGTTCAGGGTAAAAAGAAAGTAAACAAAGAAACGCTCACGATTTTCGGTGTGCTTTTGACGATGCTTGACACCAGAACATCATCTGGATTCCAAGTCGTAAATGAAGTCAAAACCTATTTTGGCGAAAAAGTATTCCAAACCATCATTCCGCGCAATATTTCCTGCTCGAACGCAACGTTCTACGGGGTCCCGGTAACGGAATTCTCCCCCAAAAGCAAATCTTCCCTGAGTTATAAGCAACTTGCAAAAGAGGTGATAGCGAGAAATGGCTAAAAACGCATATATCAAAAGAGGACTTGGCGACCTGTTGACAGAAAACGAGATTCTGGATCTGGAAAAAGAGGAAGTCATCGACATCGAAGTCGATAAAATCCAACCTAATCCTTTCCAACCAAGAAAACACTTTGACGAAAACGCTTTGAATGAGCTTGCCGAATCCATCCGGATCAACGGTGTTCTTCAACCTGTTATCGTCAAGAAGATTATTGACGGATACATGCTTGTGACCGGAGAAAGAAGATGCAAAGCATCGACTATTGCCGGATTTAAGACGGTTCCTGCGATCGTCAGGGATTATAACAACCAATATTTGGCAGAACTCGCTTTGTTAGAGAATATTCAAAGAGAAGATTTGACCATCGTTGAAGAAGCGCAAGCATATCAAAACGCCATTGAGTCTTTAAACCTAACTCATTTGGAATTATCTCAGAAGATTGGCAAAAGCCGTTCCTATGTCAGTAATACCTTAGGCATTTTATCTCTTCCCCCTTCGATTATGGATGAGATCAACCAAGGCAACATCTCAATGGGACACGCGAGAGCTTTAAGCAAGCTAAAAGATGTCAATCGCATCAAAACCATAACCTCAATGATCATTGAACACAAACTGACAGTCAGGGATATCGAATCGCTGGTAAAAAAAGAGAAGAAAAAGAACGAAATCAAAAGAAAAGTCATCAGTGAAGGCTTTGCTTCCAAACTGAATTCAGCCAAAACGGATTTTGCGGATAATTTTGGACTCAAGGACAGAGTCAAAGTTTCTTCAAACAAGATAGTTATTTCTTTTGACTCCATCGAAGAAGTGGAATCCTTCCAGAAAAACCTTGAGAGAAAAATTAAATAAAATGGAAATCAATATCAAATTAGGCGACATTTTAATCTTGAAAAAAGGCCATCCCTGTGGTGAAAACCGCTGGGAGATTGTCCGGTTCGGAACCGATTGCAAAATCAAATGCCTTGGCT
>CAYWOK010000066.1:0-7579 GCA_964459895.1 uncultured Candidatus Izemoplasmatales bacterium | reverse complement strand
CTTCAGAATTCAATAATCCATCACGGCAAGAAATCGCTAATTCTTGAAAAGGTTTGGGATCAAATTTGACCAATGCCTTATCTTTTGCCTTTTCTTCAAAATAACCCGGAATAATATCGAATTTTATCCCCTCACCAAAAAAATCATCTAGATATTTTATGCTGTTTTTATCCCCTGGTTCGATCGATGCACTTGATGCCAGGATTCTAAGTTGATTGTGTTTTGGAGACAAGCCAAGCCTATTGAGAAGTTGGCGGATAAGGTATGCAATTTCTGCTCCAGAAGAACCCCTGTAAAGGTGGATTTCATCGAGAATTAAAAAAAATAAATTTTTCTTATCGCTTTGCAACCAAAGCCTTGTTTTTTCAAAAATCTTGCTATCTTCTTCACGCATTAGCATAATGCTGAGCATGGAATAGTTTGTGATTAAGATATCCGGTGGTGTGTCTTGCATGTCCCAACGGGATCTCATTTCAGCCCCTAAGACATTTGGGAAAAAATATTTGGCTTTCTCATTTTCTTTTGATAAGTGGGCGAAATCGACAGCATTTTTATAAGCATCTTCAATTTTTGAAATTTTATCAGAGAGAGCTTCAATTTTAAAATCGTTTGGAAAAGCTCTGTTGTTAGCAGAAATGTTATATTCATGACCCGGGATGGGGGTATTCTTGTTGTAGCGACCAAAATAAAATCGATTTCCTTTCCGGTTTTCCTTAAACCATTTTTCAGCATCATCTGAATCTAACGCTTTTCGAAGCCGAGAGAGTTGATCTTCCACTAGGGCATTCATAGGGTATAATATTAAAGCCCGTAAGCCAGCTTGTCGCTTTTCGTGTTCACGCTGGCTTCTGCGCAATGAATAACCCATCCTTGAGCCCTCGCGCTTCCACTTCTCTCTCCAATTTTCATTTTTCCACCAATCATTGGTGCGTAAGTCGGGAGTTCCTGGAGATTTCCAAGCCTTTGATTCATTAACCATCTGGACAAAAAGAGGTAAAAGAAAGGCTTCGGTTTTTCCGGATCCAGTTCCGGAAGTAATGATGCAATTTTTTCCTTCCAAAGCGCTTTTCAGCATTTGAACTTGATGCTTAAAAAGAGGAAAATCTCCAATCAAACCACATTTTGCCAATTTTTTAAAATCGTCAATAACTTGCTTATCCATTCCGGGTAGATCATCACCACTTAAATTTTGGACCGTTTTACCAATATTTGCATAAGGTATTATGGCTTCAATCCACGGCTCTTGGCACATAATCCCGGGCTCCATCATTAATTTTGCGCGGTCCTCCTCAAATGAAGGATATTGGGTCCTAAATGCCGTCTGCAAATATAGTAAATAATTTTCTTTGATATTTTGGAAAGAGCCTAAAGGATCAATCATAATATCGAACTCTCACTTACACCAAATAAATATTACTCAAAAAAATAAAATGGAAAACTATTTTTTATTAAGCGCCATCTTTGATTTATGGTCAAAAATACGGCCTCAATAATTGCCATATTATCTAATATCAAAAACTTAGGCTTCCGAGGTCAAAAAATAAATTTAAATGAATTAGAAACCTCTGTTTTAGAAAATTTTTCGAAACATGTAAAGAAAGAAAGCAATTTTCGATATTATTTTACTTTGCCAGAAAGCAACCCCATCTTACTAAGATGCATAATCTCCGAGATTTTTTATATTGCAGTTGAAAAAGACTCGGGAAATTTATTCTTTTTTACAGATCGGGCCGGAGAACAATTTATCAAAAACATACTTCAAGACATGCACACTGAGAACATAGATTTCAAAATTAATTTCCTGAAGCATTTAAAAAATAAGATACATTTTTTCAGTTCTGCGTACCATCCACACGGTTTTTCCTCAAATGATATTCTTGTAATTTTTCGCCAAATTGAAAACCTCCAAAATATTGCCAGCCCTCAAAGGGAGATTTCTATCCTCACATTAAGAGATTCACATTTCTCCCCATCTGGTTTTAGCGGGGTAATGTCTCAATTAACAAATAGTGGATGGAAATTATTGAAAGGGTGTTCTGGAGAACAACCTAAGGGTGTGAATAAGGGTGAAAAAATTGCCCCATGCAAAATACCTGTTCGAATCAGGTCAATAAAAAGCAAAGCAATCTCTGATTTTTTTGAATCTGTCAATACTCCCTTATTTTCCACTGCAGTAAAAAAAGAATACATAGACAAAATCGGTTTTTTTTATCTTGCCGCTCCAATACCATTAAAATTATATGATTACTATAAAAATGATTCAACAGAATCTGGCACATTTGTTCCATCCATGCTGCCATCTGTTTCATCAACGAGAATACCACACATTACTGCACAAGATGCGATGGCACTCCAAGCCATTTGCATACAAACTGAAACCGCATTGCAAGAAAAGAACCCAAAATATAATGCTTTAACTTCTGCGATTCGGGAAAATGCCCAAAAAGGTCTCACATCAGCAGTCCTCTTACCGAACCAACTGATTTCAAGAGGTTTTCATTATGTTTTATTTGAAGCCCATATGGCCAGAGGAATCACTGAAGAGGATGTGGCATTATATTATCCGGAAAGTTACTTCCTTGAATCTTTAGCTTTTGAGAGGGTATTTGACGAGACAATCATTCCATTTGCTCCATCTCTAGAAACGCTCTCAGCATTAAAAAATATTAGCAAATCCCTTCAATTGATTCTTTATCCTCAAGAAAGGAATTATGCCGACGGGCTGTTTCAAAAGCAGAAAAAGCCCGATTCTAGCATTGATTATGCTCATATGGAAATCACTTGGGATTTTTCTACCGCCGCAGGCGATGAGGATAGAATTTCCCGTGATACAGATATCGATTCGTTAGCGGAAACGGGCTATAACAGATTTCTCTCATTCCTTTCTAAAGGGGATCCAAAAACAGGAGATCATGTATACGATTTCGATGGAGAGATTGATACTTGCCACTATCAGATATTTTCTGACGAAGAGGGATCTTCAGTAAAATTACGTGGATGGGAAAATGTGATATTATTCCTTGAGGGAGGTTCTATAAACAGAAGTAAATATTCCTGGATTGCCCCAAGGGCTATCCAAGATAATGACTCAATAATAATTATCCCTGATGAAATTAGGTATGAATTCCTCAAAGATGAGATTTCCCAAAGTGTTGATAAACATAAGGATGACTTGCAAGTATTGATTGATTATATTAGTTTATGGAAGGCAGCATTGTATAATGTTAAGGAAAAATTCCATTTTATAGCGATCTATAAAGAATTGAAAAAAGCTGGTATTGATAAAAATTACCTAACAATTCGGAATTGGTTTGGGGGTCTGCATGAGGATCCAAAAACAAGCACGATTATTGCAATAACTGATTCGAAATATAACCTCGGTCCTAGAGACCCAGAAGATATCAAGCGATTTGGTGAGGCTTTCAATAATAAAAAATTAAAGGAAAATTACCATGAGATTTTTGCCGCTATGAAAGTATTCAGGGTACAAAACCAACATATTGGAAAAATAACTATGCAAAAAATAATCCAAAAAATTGAGGACCCTGACATCTTAGACAGGTGCATTCGCATGAAGGTTAAAAACGTTCAAGTCACCGAATAAAACGCAGTTGTTGTTATTTGCCATGCCAGATGTATTTTCAAAAAAAATCCGTAGCAAAATAATGGCGAGGATCAAATCCAAATGGACAAAACCCGAGAGAAAATTGCATAATCTTCTGAAAGGCAATAAATTTCGTCACGTTATGCATCCCAGCTTGCCAGGGAATCCCGATGTATTTTTTAAAGACCGTAACGCGGTTCTTTTTATTGATGGGTGCTTTTGGCATAATTGCCCATACCATGGACATATTCCGGAAAGCAATAAGGAGTATTGGCAGCCTAAAATCAAGAAGAATGTTTTAAGGGATAAAAAAAATTCTGAAGAATTGAGAGAGAAAGGATTCCATGTGATTAGATTATGGGAGTGCGAGATAATGAAAAAAGAATTCAAGGGAGTCAATCTTTTAAAAATTTTAAAGTAATCGAAAACCCTTCCGGGTTTGCAACGAATGGAAATATCTAATTACCGTTTCACATTTTTTAAATCATTTTTAATTTGTTTCGCTATTGCTTCTGCAAGCTTTATTGGGACTGCATTGCCAATCATCTTATAGCCATTATCCAGGTTGGAATAATAGAAAATAAAATCATCTGGGAACGTCTGGATTCTTGCGCATTCCCTGACTGTAAACCTCCGATTTAATTCCTCAGTAAATTGGAATTTATCTTTGCCAATTTTTACCATTTTACTGGATGATGGATGTAGAGGTATCTGCCTTCCGGCAGCTTGGATAGTAAAAGATTGTTCATCCCAAGTTCTCCTGCGGTTTCTTGACATATAAATATATGAAAAACCCCCATTGCGATATTCATGATTTTGTATCGGCAATAATTCATTAGCTTGAGTATTCCTGAATGCTGGACATGCAAATCCATCTAAATCACCAATCGCCTCTTTTAACGTAACCCATTTTTTTATTTTTGTATTGTTCAATCGCTTGTTTTGTTCCTTTTTATGCGTCTGAGGAGGGAATTGGAATTTCTTATTCAACTTATCCAAATATCCTACAATGATAACCCTTTTACGTTCCTGTGGCACTCCATAATCTCGAGCATCAATGGATTGATAATTGACATTATAACCGATGTTTTCTAATTTATTTATTATTTTATTGAATTCATTGATGTGAGGTGTTGATACAATTCCTGGGACATTTTCAGCGACAAAAAACAGCGGTTGTTTATCTTTTAAAATACGAATATATTCATAAAAAATCCTGCCTCGTTCATCATTAATTCCTGACATTAATCCAGCAACACTCCAGCTTTGGCAGGGAGGACCACCAATGATCCCATCTGCATCTGGTATTTCATCTAAAGGAATATTTTGGATGGCCCGTTTATCTATAAAAGTTCCATGATTTTTTTCATATGTGTCCCATACATTTTTATCAAAATCATTCGCAAAAACAATATTAAAACCGTGTTTTTTAAAACCTAAATCAAGCCCGCCACATCCAGAAAATAATGATATAACCTTCATTATAACATGCCTAACTTATTATGAAATAATGTTGTTTATTCCCAAGATAATTATATCCTAAAATTCTATCCAACCAGCCCCCCTTCCTTGCCCATTAGCACAAAATTACTGGTCAACAACTCATGTATTCCAGATGCCTTCAATATTTCATATGTACTTTTCATTCCAATTTCATGCGGAATATAAATTATAAATCCATCGCGTCCTCGTGT
This sequence comes from uncultured Candidatus Izemoplasmatales bacterium, assembly GCA_964459895.1. Lineage (GTDB taxonomy): Bacteria > Bacillota_I > Bacilli_A > Izemoplasmatales > Hujiaoplasmataceae > JAAYZB01. Next base: position 2,281 of record CAYWOK010000066.1, on the reverse strand, counting down.
AAGTAGAACTCGATAACTGTTCACCCGAAGTTGATGCGGATCTTTCGCCTTCGATCGCTTTGCAGGTGGACTCTTCCACTGATTATCAATCCAGACAAAATCGTTGCCCCAACAGACAATGGGAAAGTCTAATTCGAGACCCTGGCATAAAAATTCTGTTGAAACGTTGCGTAATGAACAACAAGAATAAAATGAGGTTGGGGGATCATTATACCATTCACCAATCCGCCCCTTCGTTTTTTGAGTGTAATTAAATTCGTTATGTATTTCCCATGACGGTAAATTTTTTGCTAATGAGGATGCGAGCAATCCATACCGCTTGTCTTCTTGCCCCTTGTATCGCTCCTTTACATAATTCGTTGCGACATTGATGTCTTGGGTGATGTAGACATCAAAACCTTGGCTCGTGACACGCTCCGCTAGCGTTCGTGCGGTCGTGAGATCGCCATCGAGGAGGGCTTTGATCCATTGGGCGACATCCTCAGCAAGATGGGATCGGAGCGTGACAGAGAGGTCGAGAACGCTGTTCTTCTCCAATTTCGCTGCTGCGGTAAAATACGGGGCAATCTTTTCGGAACAATGCGCAATCCACGGCTTCTTCATTTTCGACAAGGCATCATTCCATTGCGGGAGTCCTGATTCTTCTCCGAGATGGATCTCCTGCCCTTCACCAATCAAGGCAACCATCAATGCCCACGAATTCATCCGCTCGGCAAGCTTCAGGAAATCTTCGGGCTCGCTGGTTGCATGTCCCCGCTTCTCGTTCACCCGCTCGGCATCCCATGCCCGCTGTGCTTCATCATAGACCCAGATGTGTTCATGGGGGATCTTGGATGTCGATCCCCCGTAGTCTTTTAAAAATCCATGAACGTCCTGCACAAAGATGGAATTTTTCAATGCATGCTGGAGAACCTTGACAAGCGGGCCATTCCCGGAGAGGAATACTGCATTGTTCCGGATATTATTGTATTGATCGCACCGCTGCTGGTCATATGCTGACTCGCCAGAGTCAGCAACAGCCTGATTTGGAATTTGCTGCGTCAGTGCAATATGAGTAGATCCAGAGGGATACACAGCGGGGCTTTGAGCGATTGCATCCAGATGATTCTCGTACACGAGTTGAATCCCAACGAGAGTCTTTCCTGCGCCGGGAACACCAGTCACCAGAGCAAGATGTAATTCATTCTTTGCCTGTGCGACTTGTGCAATCCTGATCAATTCTGCAATCGTTTGGGGAATACCGGCACTCAATGCACGCTTGATCTGCGGCAGCGGTTGTTTGTTCCAGATTGTCCGGGCGGCTTGGATCAACGAGGGAAGCGGGGAATAATCAGATAAAAGCCATTGGACTGGCTCGATGAGAGGAGCCGTATCAGAGGACTGTTTGTTTGCAAGAAATGTTCCAAGAGAATTTGCTGAGATTATGGAGATCTGGTCATACGTCTGGATCAAATCTTTTGCCCGGGCTAACACAAGGATGGGAAGAATCGTGTATGGTCGGGATCCCGCATGATAGTGTTTCAGGTCCCGGGCATAGGCATCCACCTGATCCACGTGGGCCTGCAGAATTTTGCTATAGTCTTTGAATTCGAGAACATAGATTGTCGACGTTCCAAGGATGATCACATCCGGGCGTCGCCCTCGTTCGCGAGGCAACTCGTATTCGAAAATGATTGTAAAATTACCGGCAAAAGGTTTTGATTGGACTAGCTTTTTCAACTCAATTTTAAGGATATCAAACGAATGATCCCACGCGAGAATCTGGCTCTCATCAGCCGGGGAATTCATGCATTGCTGGTGATGTTCTTCTAATGATGTGCGCCAGTCTGATTTTGACAATGTTAAAAAATTCTGAATGGAACCAAACCAACCGGCGGGATTTCTTTCAGGGTTCATTCAGAAGAACTTCCAGATTATAGTACGAGGTATTATACAAGGATGAATCGATAAACGTTATGCCTTAGCCATACCTTTGCTGGTTATACAACTATCAAAACAGGATCATTCATGGACGATACAGCAGATTGGATCAATTATCGGGATAAAATATGTTATCCTGTCGAAAGGTATCTCCTTGGTTATGCAGTTCGGAATAAAGAACGCCTTATTAGTGCGATTATAAGCAACGCTCTCCTGAATGAGAAGGTTGAATTTGAACAACTAAAAAAAATTCCCGCTGACCCGAGCTTAGAAACCATAGGAGATTATGTCCTGGACTACGTAATAATCGATAATTTTGCAACAAAAGATAGTCACACTGCAAAAGAAATAGATGATTTCC
>CAYWOK010000065.1:0-7888 GCA_964459895.1 uncultured Candidatus Izemoplasmatales bacterium | reverse complement strand
GCCGACGGCCAGTACTCCATTGGTGAGGCAAAGGCGGCAATGGAACTGCTGGGTGCAAAAAAAGACACGTAACTTTTTAGGGAAGGTTGCAGGGTTCTTTTCGTCCAGTACCGGATTTTTTTTAAAAATTACACCATGTTTGGTGTGTATTTTTATGAGGGGCTGCGGTCAAATTGATTGCGCGCAAAAGTTGAAGATCCCCGTACGTGGTTGTGGGTGCGATTATGGGGTTGGGGGTGTGAGCGAAATTAAACAGGGAGTTAGCTCTGCCTCGTTCCACTATTTTGTTTATTTTTTGTTCTCGACAGAGCATAAAGAACATTATTAAAAACACAACTCATATTGAAAATCATTTATGCCAGATGAATTCTCTCTTGATGAAAAGCAACAAATTATACAAAATTTAGAGAGATTTCCACAAATCAACCAAATTATCAAAAAAGATGAAAATTTTTTCCGAAAATATACCATAAGTAACTATCAACATATTCCAGAAAATGAAAGGGACAACCAGCTTGAATTTACTCTAGCGAATATCTTAAAAAATATCGCTGAACGAGATTTCTCTAATAAGCTTCAAAAATTGGATGATATGATTGCCCTTATCCCCCAGGATCACAAATTAAAATTTGGAAAAAAACTCACTCAACAATCCTTTATAAGTACATTTTCTGAAATTGAAATTTATTATAATCTCATATTGCGTGGGAAAAAACCAGAGATAGAACCACAAATTTCTTTAAATGGAAATACTGTTGAATTTGGTTTCTTTCTAGTGGGTAAATTTTTTCTGGTAGAAGTTAAAACACCTCGTTTAAGTAAACCATTACAAGACTATTTTAACTCATTACGTCCGCACGATTCAGATCCTGAACTTCACATCGGTGTTGGATTTTTCGATGAAGAAAATCAGATGTTTATTGATTCCACAAGTTCTGATTTAAGTTCAAACACTGATTTTAGAGTTTATCCAAGAGAGTATTCAAGAATTAAAGATCTAATTTTTGAGGAAACAATAGGTAGGAATTTAAGAAATATTGATAAATCGTTTTCATATCCACTCATTTTAATCATTAATTACGAATTTGCAAGAATAATAGCATCATTATCTTATGATATCTTTGATAAGCTCGCTTTATTGATGCAAGAAAATCCACCAAAAGAAATTCAAGGAATTTTAATCTACCCCTCTCCAATGCCATTAGATAATTCTTCGTATTTCTTCTCAAATCCAAATTATGACTTTTTATTAAATGAAATTCAGTTTTTTTCTTCGTTAATAAAAAATTAACTTATTTCCAATTGATAAAAACTATATAAATCGGCTTTAGATCAGGATTTTAACAGAACCTAAAATCTACAAAACTTCATAAGAATCACTAAAAATTCAATTCTAATATGTTTTTATTAATGTCATCCTTGTTACATGGCATGATACATTTTCCAATCCAACCGACCGTTTTGCAGATCGCCGGAATTAAATAGATTCTCGCCATTTTATTGATTTGTATACTCTTGATTTCCGAATGTGTTAGTTTTTCAAAAAATATCCCCTCCAAAACAACAAATTCAGATTTCGGGCAAGACCCACAGGCAAAAATAATCATTCTTGGACTTTCCATTTTTCATTCATTCCTAATTACAATGAACCATTTTCCAATTGTCTGAATTTCAAAGATGCAAATTTGACGACAATCATTTTTGAAAACAAATGTTTTTTCCAATGGCCCATTTGCATCTAGAACTTGAATTATTTCGCCAGATTTATCCTTTAATTTCACAGTAATTTGTCCAATATTAAATTTTTTAATCAGTATTTTTTTCGGACCCTCAGTCAGAATAAAATAATTAGAGACTTGATTACCATTTCCGATAAATGACGCGAGATCAATTTTTTTTATTGAATTGGATTCAGGGTAATCAATTTTAAGAAACCAAGGGCCTTCTGCATCAATAATGATATTAATAATCCTCCCTTTTTTTGTTGATATAATCTTTGAAAAGGTCTCCCTATTTTTAGTAGTAAAAAGGTGTGTTGCTCGGCCATTAGTCCGCAAAAATAGGCTGAATTGGTTTGAACCATTATATTCTGCTCTAATTATGAAGTTATCAGAAGGAGTTTCAAAGGTTAGGTTATGATTGTCATTTCCGGATTTATTATAGGGCAATCTGGTATTAGGAGAGGAATTATTCTGATCATCTCTCAATTGAATATAATTAATTTTTGGGGAGGTGAATAATTTTGTAAAAAACGATTTATTAAGGGTATTCAATTCGTCAAAAAGAGCTATTTGATTAGTAACTCTGGAAAATTTCTTTGCCTCAGCTAAAGAAATTACGCAATATTGAATTTGTATAATATCCGAAAATTCTTTCTTAATCGCTTTACGAATATATCCCTCAATTTTTCGTATTATATCATTATCAATCGGTAATTGGAACCCTACTGTCTCATTTTCAGTAATTAAATCAGAAATTTGATTCATTTGCAAAGGAGTAATAATCAGTGGGACAGGTCCCAAAATGGAGTCAATAAATCGAAATTCAGTTGGGGATAGGTGTTCTTCAACTACATCGAATGGAATATCCCAATAAGTATGAATCAAATTAATATATTCTTCAATCACCTCAGTTTTATCCAATATGTGAATTTCGTTTTCTAATTCACTCAAATATGAATTCCAATCAAGTAAACTAAATCCTAAAAATGGATCGAAAAGTTTTGCTTTAAGAGGAATTGGAATTATTGAATAAGCATATTCAACATTTTTTTGTTCTTGGGATAATGTTTGAGGAAATCTTTTTAATATAAAACCCAATTCAAAAAGAGATTTTTCTTTTATTAGTGCTGTAATTTCATTTTGTATGTCTTGTTTTTTGATTTCATATTTTTCTGCCAAATCGCTAATGCTGCATCTTTTGTTTTTTAGATCTTCGATTAGAAGTTCTTTTAATGGTTTTTCGAGCACGTGATATTGGGTTATTTTTTGCGTATATGATGGCAAAAAAATGGTATCATTCACAAGCAATCTATGTTCTTCAATCAATTTTTCAAAGGTGTTATTTGGACCGTCACAATACAAATCTTCAATAATTTTAAGTGTTTTTTCATTTGAAGGTTTAATTTTAAGTAAAAACGTCTTAATTTCCTTTGTTTTTATCACAAATCTTTCAATATAATTATCATGAACCAACCGTGCAACAATTCTTGAGCACAAACGACTATCAATATCGAGTATTTTCCATAAATCACTTTGACAAATCCCTGATGGATTTGATTCAATAATTTTTAATGCTTTTTCCGTAATTTCATTCATTTTTATGAAAATTCTATTGCCATTCTCAAATCGTTACCAATGGATAAACCAACTGCTCCTTCATTATAATATTTCACCGGATCAGAACTCAACACGCTCACCGTCATGCATGACCCGTGTGTTCTCCCACTTGTCTGCAAACCATGACGGATTTTCTGTATGTACCGGGATGATGATGTCCGGGTCGATGGTATCGATCACCCAGGAAATATCGTCTGGTGCTGCATGTCCCGAAGCGTGGAAACCGGGTTCGATATCAACCGTTCCCTCTTTTTCATTTTTCACGATACCTTTCGGGGTCAGGTTAAAGGTAGTGAGCCACTCCCACAGTCGTTTGAAATCGATCTCCATCTCCTCGTTGAATGGCTCACAGGATGAATAGATGTAGGTTCCTTTCTCCGGTTTAATGTCAAGCAGATGCTTCATGTCAAAAAACGAGAAGCAGAGGACGTAGCCCCCGGGGCTTTTGTTAAGTTCCCGGTGAGTGACAAAGCGATCTCCCGCGCGTTTGCTGACAACCTCCTTTTCCCATTTCCGCTTGCTGTCGTCATGGTCGACAACCTCATCGTACACCCGGATATTCCCAGTACGGTTCACGCCGTCTGCCTGTTCCAGCGCATGGAGCATATACAGGTCCTTTGCTGTCACGACGAGTTCCCGACCCAGTTTTTTTGCAATCGTTCCAAACATCTCAAGCCGCTCAAAATTCCGCGCAGAGAAATCTGCGATCACCAGGCCGTCAGCATCGCTGATACTATCAGTACAGTTGTTCTGCACAACCTCTTCAGAAGCCCGGAACCCATCGCTTTGTGAGGTGTCTGCAGGGATCCGTGTCCCCTCGATGATTAGGATATTAGATTCTTTGGCATTTTTGACAAAATTCCGGGTCGCCTGTTCCTGTTTTCCATGCAACCGGAAGTCACCGGTGTATGCGATGTTCTGTTTTCCTTTGAGCAGGTATGCCGTCGAACCGTAAATTGAATGGTCAACATCAAAGGCAGCAACTTCAAAGGGAAGAGATAATTTCCGACAGGGGGCCAGCGTTCCCGGGTGTAACTTCTTTGCGTTTTTTGAATCCAGTCCTGGTTTTTTTGAGAGAAACGAAGATAATGATGACGGGATATTGGCGGTTGCATAGAGTTTTTTCCCGATATAATCATTTGATGCAATGGATTTGAGATAGAGTTCTTCGGATTTGCAGGGTTCGCGTTCAGAAATATAACAGACATCTCCATCGAGAGATGATTTGGCAAGATCCTGCATTCCCTTAAAGATCGCAATACTCAAGGGCGATGCAACGATGGGGATTGAATTGTCCAGTAATCCGATGTTGCCACAGTGATCGAGGTGGGCGTGGCTGATGAGCACCGCTGCAATATTCAGTTTCGGGTACTGGCGGATGGTCACATCAGCGGGCACCAGATCCTTTCGGTAGATATTCAGTTTTGGGATAAGGTTGAGGTAGAGGAGGTCATGAATGCCCCTGGTGTCGCGGTTCTTTAAGAACTCTTCATAATATCGGGAGTATTTGCCGAAATTTTTCCCGAAATCGAGAAAGACCCCGTTTCCTCCTTCTTCGACATAGATCTTGTTGCCCCCGATAGTCTGGGCGCCGTCGTAGATGGTGATAGAGGTCATGGAGACACACGCTGGTTGTATTCAACTTATCGGGACTGTGATATAAAGAAAGTTTTTATTAAGTCAGTTTGCCTAAAATCACAGTATGACAAATCGTAAAGAACTCAATAGCGAGATAAATAAAGTCCTAAAGAAGATAAAAGATCTCCCTCAAGAATATAATACACGCGAACCTCACGTTCGAACGCAATTGATTGAACCGATTTTAAGATGCATTGGCTGGGATGCACAAGATGATCCGATACACGTTAAACAGGAACAACCGACTCCATATGGCCGTATTGATTATCTTTTGATAAAGGATAAGCCTGTTTTAATTGTCGAAACAAAAAGTCTGGGTACAGAAATTGGTAAAACTAAGGATATTGCTCAAATTTTGAATTATTGTACTTACGTCAAAAATGTAAGATACGGTTTAATAACAAATGGTTCACATTGGATTTTTTGTGAACCAGAAAAGAAAACAGAAACAACAAAGGAAAAGATCTTATGGGAGATGAATCTTGAAACAGAGGAGAGGAAGTTACTTTTTTTAAAATTTAATATGCTTTCATTCTCCAAAATCAATAAACTAAAAGAGGGGTTAGAATCATTAAGAGAAGAAGAACGTTCTCAAGAACGTCAGAAAAAACGGGAACAAATAAAATCGAAGGAGAGACATGATTTTTTAGAGATCTCTTGGAAAAATCTATTAGATGACCGAAAGGGAATAGTTGAAAATATTATCCCGCTTTTTAATAAATATCTTGAGAAAATTCCGAACAATAAGCGATATAAAATTACTGAGTATGATAAAAAGAAGTTCTTAAACGATAAAATCAGTGGAGTTATTTTAACGGTACCAATCAGAGGTACCGAAAAAATGATCTCACAAAGAAATACGAACGAGGAAAGTTATACTAATAAACAAATTTCAGCCTTTGTATTTGAGGGGGAACGACATACTGTTACCTCATGGATAGACTTTCTTATTCAAATCTCTAATATAATGGTGAATCGTCACAGAAACGAAATCTCTAAGTTTTTTACATTAAAAGGTAGAAATAGACGGTACTTTTCAATTAATGGAACACCAAAACAGGATTTATATGCTCCTGTTGCTATTGAAGGAACCAAAATGTATGTTGAAAAAAACTTGAGTAATAACAATAAAGTAAGTGTTGCGAGAAAACTCATCCGTCATTTTGGGGATAATCCAGCCGATTTAAAAATTGAAGCACAATAAATATATTTTCATATTGTTTCTATTGAAAAATCGAAATCATTCGATGTTGAACAATACAATCCACCCATCTTCCACTCCTTTAGTCGTTTGCCATAACAGAGATCTTGTTGCCGCCGATCGATTCCGCGCCGTCGTGGATGGTGATAGAGGTCGTGGAAAGCCGCCGTGATTAATTCCAATTATGGGGGGAAGGGGTGATAAGGGGTGGTTATGAAAGCGCGCAACTCATGACTCAATCCGTATTTAAAAAAGATTTACTTCTTTCTCCGTTGTGTAACTTTCAATGGCTTCAGGACATTCTTCTGTACCAGCCAAGGTCGTACTTTAATGTTCCACAATGGGATACCGAGTTTATTCACTCCCCAATCGGTGACTCTGATAACGATAATCACCATGAGCCAGAATAAAGAAATAATGAGTAAGATGAAGAACATCATTGAAATTGTCTGCTGTGCCTCTTTTGGGTATGCCATAATCAGACTCTGTGCGGTGGATCTTTCAGCATAACAAATGGCTCGATGAGGATTCTCATCATCGTCACATCTTCGTCCATCTTTCCCTCCTGTATTATTGGAGGTCCAGACCCGAGCCACCAACGAGGATTATTTTCTGGATGTTGATCCTCGCATTCAGGTCAAACCGGATCTCTTCAGGAAACGAGATGCTCGATTCACTCGTCTCAATATCCATCTCGCAAATTGTCCCGTTAAGTGGCAGCACGGTCATCCGTGTAACAACGCCCCCTTGAACCTTTGGCAGGGAAATAATTCCCCCCGATTTTTCACCACTCATGATACCATACCCCTCTTCCTCCCTTCTCACCCGCAAGCGTCAGAGAGCAACGGGCGTATCAGGTAAACGTACCTCCATTGGCATTAATACTTAAAAAAACTTTTCATGTGTAAAAATATTTTTTACCAACAAACTTTTTTATTATGATTGATAATGGTACTATAATCACATGGCAACCACAGCCTTAATCTTTGTCGGGCACACTAAGGAACGGATCATCGAGTCTATCCGCAGTGTGCGATCTTTTTCTATAGATAAGATCATCATGGTGGTCGGTGAGCAGGAATCTACCGGTGAGCGGAAAGCACGCGGGATCGCAGAAGAACTCAAAAAGGATCTTTGTGCATTCTTTGATGTCGGGATAACACGGATCGACAAGAAAGATGTCATGCGGGCTGCACAGCAGATAACGGATCTGGTCCGCAGCGAGCAGGCAAGCGGCAGCGATGTGATTCTCAACATGAGCGGTTCTTTGCGGACGTTCTCGATCGCCGCCTACATTGCCGGATGCATCACGCGGTCGAAGATGATCACCGCCATTCCGAAGTACGATAAGGATGACAACGAGGTCGGGATCGAAGACATCATTGCATTACCCCCGCTCCCGCTCAATGTTATTAAGGATGAGCAACGTCGCATTCTTGCCGCGATCGGCGAGGGTGTTGCCTCCCTCGATGACCTCATCCTCTGCTTAAATCCTGATATAAAGAAGAACTCGGATGCATTTCCCAAGGAGCGGAGCCGGCTCTCCCATCACCTGAAAAATTTTGAGGAAATGGGCCTCATCGTGAAAGAAAAGAGCGGAAAGAATGTTAGGGTGCAGTTGACGGAGCTGGGTGAATTATTGAAAATGTAATCTTTTAAAAAAAAGGAGACGTTACTGGTACTTCTTCTGCTCCAGCAGGCAGTCAAGGAT
>CAYWOK010000064.1:0-7936 GCA_964459895.1 uncultured Candidatus Izemoplasmatales bacterium | reverse complement strand
CTTATTCAACGAAGGCAAACTGACAGAGGCCTACAAACATTTTGGATCGCATTTGGTAAAAGACGATTTGAACCAAGTGCTGGGCGTAAGATTTACTGTTTACGCACCGCACGCCAAAATCGTATCTGTCGTCGGAGATTTCAATTACTGGGATTCTCGGACGAGCGTGATGGATAAAATCGATGAGGCAGGTATCTACTCCCTGTTTGTTTCCGGACTGGGGGAATGGACAAGATACAAATACTGCATCGTCACCAGTTATGGCCAAACCATCTTCAAAGCCGATCCGTATGCATTCTTTTCTGATAATCGCCCAGAGACTGCTTCAAAAGTATACGACATCGAAGGATATGACTGGTCGGATAGCACATACCTTGCAAAACGGAAGTCTAGTAATCCGTACATGGGAAAAATGTCTATCTATGAAGTTCATCTCGGTTCATGGATGACCAAACCGGATGGATCATTTCACAAATATAATGAATTGGTTAATTATCTGATTCCCTATGTCAAAGCCCATGGATTTTCCCATATCGAGATTATGCCTGTCATCGAACACCCTCTCGATGAATCGTGGGGATATCAAGGGACGGGATACTATAGCGCAACTGCTAGATACGGTGTTCCAAAAGATTTGATGTATTTCATTGACATTTGCCATAAAGAAAATATTGGCGTAATCATGGACTGGGTTCCGGGGCATATCTGCAAGGACGCCCATGGTCTGTATATGTTTGACGGCGAGCCTTTATACGAATACAACGACATTGCTATCAGAGAAAATGTCGTCTGGGGAACTGTCAATCTCGATCTTGGGAAAGGCGTTACCAAAAGTTTTCTGATTTCCAATGCTCGTTTCTGGATCCATTATTTTCATTTGGATGGATTCCGAATCGATGCCGTTTCAAATATATTATATTATCTGGGAAATTCTTCGATTGGAACGAATTTTCCCGCCATCGAGTTTTTGAAGAACCTTTCGTTCGCGGTTAAAGAATATGACCACTCGGTTCTATTATTCGCGGAAGACTCGACTACTTTTCCGAAACTTACTGCGTCAGTCCTAGATGGAGGAGTCGGCTTTGATTACAAGTGGAACATGGGCTGGATGAACGACACCATACGTTATTTTGAAAAAGACCCTATTTACAGAAAATTCCATCATGATTTGATAACCTTCAGTATGGTCTACGCCTATTCGGAACGTTTTGTCTTGCCGCTTTCGCATGACGAGGTAGTTCATGGGAAGAAATCACTTGTTTCCAAGATGCCTGGAGATTATTGGCAAAAGTTTGCCAATTATCGGCTTTTAATGGGATTTATGTTCACTCATCCAGGTAAGAAACTGTTATTCATGGGCGGAGAATTCGCCCAGATGCACGAATGGAAAGACAAAGAAGAATTGGATTGGTTCCTATTGGAATATCCTTTGCATGAACGTGCCAATCTCTTTGTCAGAGATTTAATCCAAGTATACAATCACCATTTGCCTTTCTTTGAGCTGGACCATGACCAAAGAGGCTTTCGCTGGATCGATCAGACAAATACCAGCCAATCGGTTTTCTCGTTTGTTCGCTATGCGCTCGATGACACGGATTTTTGCGTTGTGGTATTAAACATGACACCGAATGCCTACGAATCATTCAAACTCGGTGTTCCCAAAGCGGGAAGATACGAAGAAATACTCAACAGTGACAAGGAAATCTATGGCGGGTCAAATATCTTCAACGGCCTCCCAATCGTTTCTTTCAGGGAAAACAACCACGGATTTTCTGATACAATCGAAATCAAGGTAGCACCATTATCCGTTACTATTTTCCAAAGTATGGCCCGTCAAGATCTATTTGATCAAGACCCACAGAAGGAATGATTTTATGAAAAAAACTTTGATAGCTATGATTTTGGTCGGAGGAGCAGGTTCAAGACTACAAGAAATTACCAAAGACACAGCCAAACCTGCTGTGTCTTTTGGCGCGAAATACCGGCTTATTGACTTTACGCTATCGAATATAACCAATAGCAATATCGATGTTGTCGGAGTCGTCACCCAGTACGAACCCTACGACTTGATGAACTATATCGGTTCTGGAGCGTCTTGGGATCTAGACGTGACAGATGGCGGAATTAGTTTTTTGACTCCATATGCAAGAAGCGGAGGCGTCTTGTGGCAAAAGGGAACTGCGCATGCCATCAAACAGTATTTTCGGTTCGTCAAGGAAAATGAAGCTGACTATGTCTTGATATTATCCGGGGATCAGGTTTATAAGATGGATTACCAGAAACTATTTGAACATCATCTGACACATAACGCCGAAATCACGATTGCCGTAACAAAAATTCCTCAAGATGACGCTTCCAGATTTGGAATTCTGGAATTGGATGAAGCAGGATATGTGGTAGGCTTCGAAGAAAAACCGGACAAGCCAAAAAGCAATCTTGCCTCGATGGGACTATATCTTTTCAATACCGACACTTTGGAGACCCTGCTTTCAGGGGCCAGTGCGGAAGATGAAGTCGATTTCGGGAAGAATATCATACCCAAGAGTATTAGACAAAAAAAACATATCAGCGCCTTCGTGTTTGATGGTTATTGGAAAGATGTAGGAACTGTCGAATCTCTTTATCAGGCGAACATGGATATGATCGACAATATTGATTTTTTGACTTTGAATCTGTCAAAAAACCTGCCTGTATATTCGAAATCCTTAAACTTGCCACCCCATATTTGCCTCGATAACGCTTTTGTCAAAGATAGCATTATTGCTGATGGATCGATTATCAACGGACGACTCATCCATTCGAGTGCCGGATATGAAACCATGATTGAGAAGAATGCAAGTGTCGAAAATTGCGTTCTTTTACCAGGAGTAGTTGTTTCAAAAGGGGCATCGATCAAAAACCTCATCGTCAACAGAAACACTTTTATTCCTGAAAATTATCGATTGGAAGCCAAAAAAATCACCTTGCTTGATGAAGACAATCTGGAAAGATTGGGTGATCATAATGGCTAACCTCTTTTTAGTTTGCGACGCTTCAAACATCGGCGGTTTCAACAAGCTCACAAGACATAGAATGCCTGGAGCACTGCCATTTGGGGCGAAATACCGTTTAATAGACTTTACTCTTTCAAACTGCAAAAATTCACATATCACAAATGTAGCGATTTTCCCGTATGGAAATTATCGTTCGCTTGCAGACCATATCGGGTCCGGAGACAGATGGGATCTGAACCGTAGAAAAGATGGCATTTTTATCTTACCACCAAAAAATCTCAACCCGACAATCGAAGACTCGATCAGTTTTCAAAGAATGTACGAACACATTGAATATTTTAACAGAAGCAATCAGGAATACGTCATTGTCTCTCCTGCCAATATTGTCTGGAACATTGATTACCAGGTCTTGTTGCACAACCATTTGGTTCAAAATGCTGATATAACCGAAGTTGTATCCCTGGACCAGAAGCGGCTCCGGACTTTTGTGCTCTCCAAAGACCTGCTCTTGGACTTCATCAAAAACTATGATGCGATTCCCTACCGAAACCTCACTGATGTTTTTGACTATGCCACAAATCTGAAAAAGAATCCTTATCATTTTGAACAGGCCAGTTATTTTATCAACAGCCCATTTGAATTATACCAAGCCAACATGCAGCTGTTATTGCATGAAGTAAGACAACAACTCTTCCGTAAAGACAGGCCGATTCTCTCCAAGGAAACGATGTCTGCGCCGTCAAGATATTCTGAAGATGCATCGGTGAAGAACAGCATTGTCGCCTCTGGTGCAATCATTGAGGGAGCTATAGACAATTCGATCATCGGTCGAAAAGCCATTATCAAGAAAGGCGCCAAGGTCAGTCATTCCATCATCATGAATCAGTGTGTGATTGAGAGTGGCGCCACTATCGAATACGCTTTGCTTGACAAGGAAACAAGGGTCGTTGAAAACGCAGTTGTGAAAGGTAACCTAAACCAACTATTTGTATCTGAAAAAAGACAAGTCGTGATTTCGGACGAGAACCTTAAGGTCCTGCAAATCACCGCTGAATGCAATCCGTTTGTAAAAACCGGAGGACTGGCAGACATAGTGGGGTCATTGGCGGAAAATTTCAGCGTTCTCGGTATTTCCAGCAATGTCATGATGCCGCTATATCCGAGGATCAAAGACAAATATAAACTATTCATCGAGATCAAAGCCGATCAAATTATCGATTACGGAAATGAAAAATACAAAGTTACGCTTTATGTCTACAACAACCAAAATGTCAATTATTACTTCATTGAATCCTATGATTTCTTTGATCGCGACGAGATCTATGGCTACAAAGACGATGGCGACCGCTTTGCATTCTTTTCCAAGGCAGCACTGGCGTTTCTCGACGTCTTCGATGAATTACCCGATATCATCCATATCCATGACTGGCATATGGGACTTGTTCCGCTGATTATGAAAGAACATAAACATTTGACTGACATAAAAACCTTAATGACCATCCATAACATCGAATACCAGGGGATATATGACGCCAATATTTTGGAAAAACTGGGACTCAAAGAAAATGGCAACCAGAAGTGGATCAATTTCATGGAAATCGGTTTGCAGACGGCAACAAAAATCTCGACCGTTTCGGAAACATATAAAGAAGAATTGAAATTTGAATACTTCAGCAAAAATTTAGTCGACATCATCAACAAGCGCGAACGTGATTTTTATGGAATTTTGAATGGATTAAACGAAGAGACTGGGCCAAATAAGGATTTGACGATCCATGAGAAATACAATCTCATGAATGTATTCAGTGCCAAAAAGATCAACAAGCAAGAATTGCAAAAACGTATGAACCTTAATGTGGGCGATGAATATTTTGTCTTGGGAATGGTGACAAGAATCGTAGAACAAAAAGGTTTTGACATCCTTTTACCCGCACTTGACGAAGTGATGAATAACGACAAGATCCAGTTTGTGATCCTTGGTGCAGGAGATGGCAACTATGTTTCTTGGCTGGAACAAATCCAAAAAAAACATCCCGGCCAGGTTGCTTTGAACATAGGCTATGATGCGACCGAGCCCGGATATATCTATGCCGGAGCCGATGCTTTCCTGATGCCTTCGAGATACGAGCCATGCGGAACCGGACAAATGATTGCACTAAAATACGGTACAATCCCAATCGTCAGGCAGACCGGCGGTCTGAATGATACGATCGAACATTTTGATTCGATCACCAAGAGGGGAAACGGGTTCAAATTTTACAACTATGATTTCCGGGATCTGATCTTTCAAATCACACAGGCTCAGAAACTGTTTGAAAAGAGCAAACCCGATTGGAACCAATTGATCATCAATGCCATGAATTCAAGATTTTGGCTCAAGGACAGCGCAAAATCATACATCGAACTTTATCGAATGATGATTATCTAAATCCTCGCGTCTATACAGAAAGTTTATATTTATCTTCAAATATTTAATACTAGCAACATCAATGAGGTGAGAACAATGAATTACATTACATTTCGTTCCAAAGAAACATTTAAGAAGGCTTTTGCGGAGCGTTTGAAAAAAACATATATGCAAGATGTTCCGCATTCAAGCGTTCGCGAGCGTTACAATATTCTAGGAACGCTTCTTAAGGAAGAAATCGCTTTGGATTGGATTCGAACCAACCAAAAGCTTAATTTATTGAAGCCAAAAGAAGTCCATTATTTCTCGATGGAATTTTTGTTGGGACGACTGATTACGAACAATCTGATGAATATGGGAGTGCGGGACATTGTCATAGAAGCTTTTGCGGATGAAGGGCTTGACCTCAATGAAGTCGAAAACTATGAACCTGATCCCGGTCTTGGCAACGGTGGACTAGGAAGACTGGCTGCTTGTTATCTTGATTCGATGGCTTCACTAGGAATTCCGGGCTTCGGACATTGCATTAGATACAGATATGGACTTTTCCGTCAGAAGATTAAAAACGGTTATCAGGAAGAGCGTCCTGACAACTGGTTGTCAGACGGTTATGTCTGGGAAGTTAGACAAGAAGAGGAAGCCGAAGATATTCCATATTTTGGCTATGTCGAATATAATGGCAAAATGATTTACAGACCCAGCGAGTACATCAGGGCTGTTCCTTATGATGTGCCGATTATAGGCAATCATAACGGCGTTGTCAATACTCTTCGCCTTTGGAATGCCGAACCCTCAAGGAAGTATCCCAAAGACAAGGAACCTTTCGAATATGAGGCAAAATTACAGAGAATCTCTGGATTTCTTTATCCAGACGATACGACTGAAGATGGAAAAAGACTAAGGCTCATGCAACAATACTTTTTCAGTTCCGCAGGTGTCAAAAGTGTAATAAGAAAACACAAAGCGGTATATGGTACTTTAAAAAATCTTGCCGAGAAACATATTTTCCACATCAATGACACGCATCCCACGCTCGTAATCCCTGAACTGATGAGAATTCTTTTGGACGAAGAAGGCATGGAATGGGACGAAGCCTGGGCAATCACCCAAAAAGCGACTGCCTACACAAACCATACCATTTTGTCCGAAGCGCTCGAGAAATGGCCTGTTTCGATCATCCAGCCGATGCTGCCGAGAATCTATCAATTGATTGAAGAAATCGATCGACGTTTTTGTCTTTCTCTCAAAGATAATTTTGGCAATCAAAAGAACGAACTAACCAACAAGGTAGCAATCATCAAAAACAACCTTGTCAGAATGGCGAACCTTTGTGTGGTTTCTTGTTCTTCAGTTAACGGAGTCGCTAAACTTCATACCGAGATTTTAAAAAAAATCGAGATGAAGGATTTTTATGATCTGTTTCCGGAAAAGTTTCACAATGTGACAAACGGCATCACTCATCGCCGGTGGCTTATTCATACCAACAGGGAGCTTACTGACATCTTGAAAGACACGATTGGCGATGATTTCATCAAACATCCTGAAAAGCTAAATGATTTTCTCGCTTTTCAAGACAACCCGGAAGTGCAAAAGCGAGTTCAGGCGATGAAACGGACGAAAAAAGTCGCTTTGGCAAACCGGATTTTTCACGAACAAGGTTTAAAGATCAATCCTGATTCCTTGTTTGACATCCAGGTCAAGAGGCTCCACGAGTACAAGCGTCAACTCATGAATGCATTGCATATCATGTATCTTTACCAAAAACTGAAAACAGATAAATTATTCAAAGAAAACTATTTTCCGCATACTTTCATTTTCGGAGCCAAGGCAGCAGGAGCCTATTATTTTGCCAAAAAAGTCATCAAACTGATCAACACGATCGCCAAGAAAGTCAACAATGACGAAGACACTTCCGACTATCTCAAAGTTGTATTCGTCGAGAATTACAATGTTTCCTATGCGGAGATTATCATGCCTTCAGCGGATCTGTCGGAACAGATTTCCACAGCCTCCAAGGAGGCAAGTGGAACCGGAAACATGAAATTCATGATGAACGGGGCAATCACTATAGGAACCGAAGACGGGGCCAATGTCGAGATCCATGAACTTGTTGGCGATGACAACATTTTCATTTTCGGAATGAAAGCAGACGAAGTCACCCGTGTTACGCTGGAGAAATCTTACCGTCCCAAAGAAGTATACGACCATAAACCAGAATTGCAGAAAGTACTGAACCAACTGACAAACGGTTTTTTCGAAGATGTCCATACCGACGAATTCCAGGAAATCTTCAACAAACTTGTCTATGAAGATCCCTTCTTCGTCCTAAGAGACTGCGAAAGCTATAAACTGGCTCATGCCAAAGCTAATGAGCTCTATAAAGATCAAACTGATTGGACCAAAAAAGCCATCATTAACATTGCTAAAAGTGGAGTATTTTCTTCTGACAGGGCAGTAATGGAGTATGCCGATATGATCTGGCACGTGTCACCGGTATTGGGAGAAGATAACACAAATGAAAACTAAAGATCAATGG
>CAYWOK010000063.1:0-8111 GCA_964459895.1 uncultured Candidatus Izemoplasmatales bacterium | reverse complement strand
TCCAGCGGAACGCTTGACTTTTCCAGTTTTGGCTTGGCGGGGCTTGCCATCCACGGAGCCTTTGCGACTGCAGTAATCTGTGCTATTTTTTATACTAAAAGAAGAAAAATGGACATATTTCTTGTCCTTGATATCGTGGCAATCGGCTTCATAATTGCACAAGCATCAGGAAGATGGGGCAATTTTTTCAATCAGGAAGCACATGGCGGACTTGTAGGAGGCATGACGGGCAACGTTGCGAACTTGTCGCTTGAAGAACAATACAATTATTTACGATTCACTTTGCATCTTCCCAATTTCATCGTCAATAACATGTATATCCAACAAGCTCTTCACGGTTTAGCGGTCGAACCGCTGACTGGATTTTACCACCCGACTTTTTTTTATGAATCAAGCTTGAATATTTTGGGATTCTTTATCATGTTATTTTTGAGAAGACTAAAAAAAATCCATTTCGGAGAGATTTTTGCTTTTTATTTGATATGGTACGGCTCGGTCCGGATTTTTATAGAAACCATGAGAACCGATCCTCTGACTTTCGAATTATTTGGAATCACCATGAAATCCGCAATCGTCACATCAGGCTTGATGATTTTGGGCGGAATCCTGATTTCGCTATTTGTCCGGCTCAAAAGAAAAGACAAGACATACGGGACTGTTCCGGGAAGTATCGATTTCAAATGCTGTAAAAAGGAAAAACAAAGTGAAACAAACTGATATAATCATCATCGGTGCCGGTCCGGCAGGAATGATGAGCGCCATATATGCCAGAAGAGCCGACAAAAATGTGATACTACTGGATAAGAATGCGCCGGGAGGCAGACTACACTCAACATATCAAGTGGAAAATTACCTTGGATTCGGAAAAGTTAGCGCCCAAGAACTGGTAGAAAAGATGGTGAACCATCTTCGGGACCTTGACATCGAGGAAACCCAGGGTTTGGTGAAAAACATCACGTCTTCAAACCATTTATTCAAAGTGACTACTGATCACGATGAGTATCTTTGCAAATCCCTGATCATTGCTTCAGGAACAAATCCCAAAGCCTTGCAGGTGGAAAATGAAAAGCAGTTATTGTCCAAAGGCGTTTCCTACTGTGCCGTCTGTGACGGCATCTTTTTCAAAGAAGAAGATGTATGTGTGATTGGCGGCGGAGATTCCGCTCTTGAAGAAAGCGTCTATTTGAGCCAGATAGCGAAAAGCGTGACGATTATCCACGATTTGGACCATTTTTCTGCAACAAAGGGTATCATCCAAAGAATCAAAGATAATCCAAAAATAAAAATTCTTTTATCGACAAAAGTGTTGGGGTTTGTCGGTGAAAGCGAATTAAAAAACATAAAACTTCAAAATCTAAATAACAATAGCATCTATGAACTGAACGTATCGGGGGCTTTCATATATGCCGGTAACGAAGCGGATGCTAGCTTCCTGCAAAACTTCGATATTGTCGACGAATCTGGGTATGTGAAAGTAGACCAAGAAATGAAAACTAGTTTCCAAGGGCTCTTTGCTTGTGGGGATGTTACAAAGAAGGATTACCGTTTTATTGTTACCGCGATATCCGATGGAGCGATTGCGGCGCTTAGCGCAGTTAAGTATCTTGAAAATTTGGAGTGATTGAATGTCATTTTCAACCGATGTGAAAACCGAACTTTCCAGTCTAAAACATTTGGACTGTTGCAACAAGGCTGAACTTTCCGCCCTTTTTCATATTGGCGGATCGATCGAACTAAACAACAAAGGATTGAGCATTTTATTCCAGTCCACCAATCTGGCCGTCGTCAGAACGATGATGCGCCATACAAAAAATCTTTTCAATATCGAATTGACATTAATCAGCAAAAAACAGACGAAACTGAAAAAACATGATTTATACGTCGTTCAAGTATCCACTCACGCTGAACAAATATTGTCAGAATTGTCACTTCTGAACCAAAATGGACTGTTTTTCCAAGATGTAGATGCGAAATTGATTGAAAATGAATGCTGTAAGAAAGCATACCTTCGAGGTGCTTTTCTCGCCGGAGGATCCATCAATAACCCGGACACTTCGACATATCACCTGGAAATCCAGACGTTTTCGGAAAAACAAGCGGAAGTAATTAAACAGATTGCTAATGAATTCGATTTGAAAGCAAAAACCGCCAAGAATCGAAGAGGCTATATTGTATATATAAAGGAAGCTGAAAAAATATCAGATTTTCTCCGGGTTACTGACGCAATCAATTCCCTTTTCACATTTGAAGACAACAGGATCAAAAGAGATTTCAAAAACTCGATAAACAGGGTGATAAACTGTGATATTGCCAACGAAAGAAAAGCGATGGATGCGGCGAAGAAACAACTTGAATTTATTGAGGTTATCGAGAAAAAGATGAAGGACAAATTGCCAAAAAGCATTGAGGAAGCAATATTTCTTCGCAAGAAATATCCAGAATCGACTTTATTGGAATTAAGTTACGCCTCAATCGAATTTTATCAGTCACAAATATCCAAATCAGCATTAAATCACAGATTTAGAGCGATTAAAGATTTGGCCAATCAACTTATGATCGAGGAAAAAAACAAATGATTGCAGGTATCGGAACGGATATTGTCAAAATATCAAGAGTCAAATCAAAATTATCTGTCAAGATCTTGAGCAACGAAGAAATGGCGATTTACGAGTCGTTTACTTCCGAATCAAGAAAACAGGAATATTTGGCAGGAAGATTCGCCATCAAGGAAGCATTGACAAAAGCTTTTTCGTCGACAAATTATATTTTTGCGTTTACGGACATGGTCATCTTGAATAATGAAGAAGGTCGACCACATCTAATTAAACCGGAAATCAACGATCTTGAGGTCTGGCTTTCCATTTCTCACGAGAGAGAATATGCTTTGGCCTTTTGTCTTCTGGAAGACAGGGCAAAATGAAGATTTCATGTGTTGATAAATAGTTCTTGCATTAATCGGACTTTTTAGGTAAAATTATACTGCTGAGGTGAAAATATGGCTACATATAGAAAGGGTTTCAAAAAAACGACACCGGAACAAAGACTGTTACAGGTAATCGTCGGCATCATCATCACCGTATTCGTGATAGTCGCAGCTGCGTTCATATATGATTTGGCAGTCGGCACAAGACAATACGAGGATTTCACTAAATTGACAAAATATGAAAAGATATTGACACAAGTCGACGCCGAAGAAGTACAACTTCAGGATTACGTTGTGTATTTTTACTCTAACACTTGTTTAGCTTGTGAATCGGTTAAAAACACATCCTTGCGGCTTGCAAACAGAATCAACAAGGATTCTGAAATTGTATTTTTCGCAAATACTGACGAAATGACTGACACAGCCGCTCAAAAGGACTTGTTCTTAGACTCAATTCTTGAGCCGTCATTGTATACTCCGACAATCGTCGTAATCGCCAATGGTCAATTTGAAGAAATTGTAGTAGGCGCTGATGAAGTTGTGGCTTTGCTGAAACTAATCAATGCCGGAACGTATGCACCCTTCAACGATTAAATAAAGACAACGAAAAACCCGTAATGGGTTTTTTTATTTTAATTTTCATACAAATATGGTATAAATATAGTATATGACAAGAAGCTTATAGGTGATAAAGATGGAATATTTCAACGAAGCATTGATTAACCAAATTGCAAAAGACCTAAACATCAAGCCGCACCAGATTAAAGCGGTCCTAGATTTGCTTAGTGAAGGACAGACAGTCCCGTTCATTGCCAGGTACAGAAAAGAACTGACAGGTTCTTTGGATGAAGAATATATCAGAGCAATTGAAAAGGAATATGAATACAAAGTCAACTTTGAAAAACGTAAAGAAGATGTCATTCGGCTTATCGATGAAAAGGGAATGTTGACAGATGATGTCAAACAAGCCATTCAGAAAGCTGAGAAACTTGTTGATTTGGAAGATATATACCGCCCGTACAAAGAAAAGAAAAAAACGAAAGCTACTGAAGCGATAAAAAAAGGCTTGGAACCTTTGGCTGTTTATATTTTGACGTATCCGGAAATTGATGAATTGGATCCGATTGCCATTCCTTATATTAATGAGGAGGTTCCAAATATCGAAGAAGCGTTTGCAGGGGCAAAACACATCATCGCAGAAAAAGTTTCTGATAACGCTGATTATCGGAAATGGATTAGAGATTATACATATAAAAACGGAATCTTAGTTACTTCAAAGAAAAAAGATGCTGTTGATGAATATCAGACATACAAGAATTATTATGAATACGAAGAAAATCTGAAATCGATTAAATTGTACCGTATATTGGCCATCAACCGTGCAGAAAAAGAAAAAGTTATTACCGTCAAGATTAACATAGCGGTCGATCCGATTCTGGGATATTTGCAAAATAGATTCATCGGAAGCAAGCGATCCCTTGTTGTCCCCCTCGTCGAAGATGCGATTGCCGATGCCTATAAAAGACTGATCAGCCCTTCGATAGAACGGGAAATCAGAACGGATTTCACCGATAAAGCGGAAGACCAAGCAATCCATATCTTTTCCGAGAACCTCAGATCGCTGCTTTTACAGCCGCCCTTGAAAGGCAAAATGGTTTTGGGGATAGATCCTGCATTCAGAACTGGATGCAAAATGGCGGTCGTCGATTCTTTTGGAAAGTTTATCGATAAAGGCGTTATCTACCCTCACGAAGCCAGAATCGGGGAAAAAGTTGATCCTCAAAAACTGGAACTTGCAAAAAAGCGATTGGTGTATTTGATTGACAAATACAATATTGAAATTATAGCCATCGGTAACGGTACGGCTTCAAGAGAAACTGAAGCTTTCGTTGTCGATGTGATCAAAGATTTGAAATCAGACCTGAAATATGTGATTGTAAGTGAGGCCGGGGCTTCCGTATATTCCGCTTCTGACCTGGCTAGACAAGAATTTCCTGACTTTCAAGTTGAGGAACGTTCGGCGGTAAGCATTGCCAGAAGGATGCAAGATCCGTTGAGTGAGCTCGTAAAAATTGATCCAAAATCGATTGGGGTCGGGCAATACCAACATGATGTATCCCAAGCGAAACTTACCGATTCTTTAGAGTTTGTTGTTTCTACCGCAGTTAACCAAATTGGGGTCAATGTCAATACGGCTTCCTCATCATTGCTTAGGTTCATTTCCGGACTCTCAGCCAATGTCGCGAACAATATTGTTGAATATAGAGAAGAAAAAGGCCCGTTCAAAAATCGTGCATCCATAAAACAAGTACCTCAATTCGGGCCAAAGACTTTCGAACAGGCTATCGGTTTTTTACGCATCCTTGATTCAGACAATCCTTTAGATAAAACTCCGATTCATCCAGAAAGTTATGAGCTGGCGGAAAACGTATTGAAACACCTGAACATAGATCCACATGATATCGGAGGACAGGTATGTATTTTCAAAATCAGCATGCTTGACAGAGGACAACTTGCAAAGGCTCTCAACATCCATCCAATTACTTTAAATGATTTACTTGATGCTTTTATCGCTCCTACAAGAGATCTTCGGGATCAATTTCCTCAACCATTGCTAAAAAGCGATTTATTGAAACTAGAAGACTTGAAACCTGGAATGGAATTGCAAGGCACAGTCAGAAATGTCGTCGACTTCGGTGCGTTTGTAGACTGCGGAATCAAAGAAGCGGGATTAGTGCACATTTCCAAACTGAGCAAAAGATATATCAAACATCCGATGGAAGTTGTTAGTGTCGGTGATATTGTCAAAGTGTGGGTCATATCAGTTGACTTGGATAGAAAAAGGCTACAACTTTCCATGCTTGATCCAAAAACAGATAACGGTTTTATTAGTTAAACATATATAGTCACCCGAAGGGGAGAATGCTATGCGTTATGATTTTCTTATGGTCGCCTTGCTTTTTGTTGTGGGGGCTATTCTGTTGGTTTTGGTTATCTTCAGTTTAACCAGACGGGAATTGATGCTTGGATTCATCTTGCTTGGTTTGCTAGCTCTAGCAAACTGTATTTTTCTGTTTGGCTACGGAGCGTTCATTCTTAGCGATTCAGAAACGGCGATGTTGAAATTCAACCACATTCAATATCTGGCTATCCCATTTATCTATGTGTTGTGGTATTTTATTTCACTCCAGCAAAGAACAAGAATAAGAATGCTGCCTGCAAATAAAATCTGGCTTTTTCTGATAATCCCGGTACTTGCAGTTGCAGCGAATATGCTTTATCCTTGGAAAAGCGGAGTGGACCCTTCGTGGGTCCAAAAATTGTATTTTGTCTCCAATGAAATCATTTCCGATACTAATTTTGGCGCGGGATTTACAACACTAATTTTTGTCAAAGGACCAATGTATTACATTTTGATGTTTTTCAATATGATCATGGCTTTACTTGCTGCAAGCAACTATTTTCTTGTTTATAGAAAATCTGACGCTCTATATAAGCGGAATCTTTTAGCGCTCGTCATCGCATCCTTGCTCTTTTTCGTTATATTGATCATGACCTTTATCAATACTCACACAGCCTCGATAGACACGTCGCCACTTGTAACTGCCACATTTGCACTGCTTGCATTATTTGCGCTTTATAAATATGAATTTTTCGATTTAATGCCTTTTGCTTATAGACAGTTGTTTCAAGGTGCAAATTATCCAATCGCGATATTAGACAAGTCAAAAACATTTATAAGTGCCAACAACTCCATGAAAGAAATGTACAACGAAAAAATGGATTTCAGAGAAATATTGACTTTGAAAGACTTCAATAAAGTCGATGAAACTTTTTTCAGCGATCTCGAAAAAAATAACGAACATGAGACTTCCATAGAAATAAAATCAGAAATTAAATATTACTCCGTGAGGCTTGATAGTTTGAATCGCCATAACGACAAACATATCGGCTATCTATTACGATTTATCGATATTACTGAACATAAACGGGAAATGATTCAAATGGAGAAAATAGCTGCATATGACGATCTTACAAAAATCCTTAACCGCAGAGTCTTCTACTTAAAAGCGTCGGAGGCTTTTGACGAGGCAGTGGTTAATAAAAAAGGCTTTTCTTTCATTATGTTCGACCTTGATGAATTTAAAGATGTAAATGATATTTATGGTCATCAAGCTGGAGATCATATTCTTACTGAAATGGCACGACTATTCACCGAAAAGCTTGATGAAGCAGATATATTCGCAAGATATGGCGGTGAGGAATTTATCATTTATTGCCCCAAACAAAGTCCGGATGAAGCTTTTGTTTTAGCCGGCACTTTACGTTCTGTTTTGGAAAACAATGTTTTTAACTTTAACAAACATAAAATAAAAATTACCGCAAGTTTCGGAGTCTCCGGATCCAACAGACTTGTGCAAAAGTCATTTGAACATTATATCAAGGATTCCGACGATGGATTGTACCGTGCAAAAAACAAAGGAAAAAACAATGTGGTGATAGTGAGATGATTTTGTGCTTACCCGGTTTGCAAATCTGAGAAAAAGGATTATAATATTTAATAGAGAGTCTCTTAAGGAGGGAATAGGAATGGGAAAATCTAAATTTGGATACGGTTGGTTGATAAAATGGATTTTAGCGGCCATCTTGCTCGCGGCCGGTATATTGATGAAGGTATACGAAGTTGCAGTTGTATACGCCACAACGGGAATCGCAATTGTATTGTTCTCGGTTTTGCGAGTTGTCCCGCTGATGAAGACGCTGAAAAAAGAAGTATTGAGAACAATTAATCTTATTGAAATCATCTTTGATACGATTATGGGCGGGGTCATGATCTATGTAGTCTTCTCTGGAAAATCAGATGAAGCGCTTTGGTTAGGAATATACGGTTATTTGTTGGCGGTATTCTTCTATGCCAGAGGATTAATTTATTTTATATCCTTATATTATTTCGACGAAAAAACCGAATCTGCCAAATTCTGGTTTCATATGGTATGCTTTACTTTAGGCCCAGTTATTTTTGTTTTGACCATTCTTGGCAAGGATATCATTTCCACGCTTGGATGGATTGTCCTATTCATCTCGGTAGCCGGCGGGTTGTACTTGGGCTATGACGGATATGGCGGATATCGCAAATATCGCGAGACTTCAAAAGCATTAAATGAATCAAAACCCAAAGAAACCAAAA